>DASWTP010000208.1:0-15389 GCA_036402075.1 Chryseosolibacter sp.
AACAGTTTTAAGTGCGAGGACTTTCCCATACGTCCCGGTTAGGAACATGCTTTTTGCCGACTCATTGATTTATGTCGCGACAACATTAGGGTTAAGCGTATACGACACAACCATGCAATTGGTGCACCCACCACCAGGGTCGTTATCAAACCTGAAAATTTCAAAGATCCTCAACTTGAATGATACAACACTGCTACTGGCCACCATCGGTAACGGAATATACGTGGTCAACAAGCGTAACTGGACGTTTGAAAAGTACAATGCCTCAGACCGATTGATTGCGGACAATATCTATTCGGCAGAAATAAAAGGCGACACACTTTGGCTTGGAACGGAAAAGGGAATATTAGTGGGAAGTGTTCATTTACTGGCGGAAAACAACCCCCGCTTTGTCCAGTTCTCCAGCAGTCATGGCCTTGTAGAAGACAAGGTCGATTTCCTGGTTTTGGTGAATCAAAAGGTATGGGCTTTTTCCGATCGTGGCATATCCGTTGTTCCCATTACCTCAATATACAAAAAACCGTCCTTGCCTGAGTTCTATTTTAAGAAGATCTATGTTGATAAGAAGCCAATCTCGGCTGGCTCTACGCTATTCCTGCCGCATGATCACACCAATGTGGAAATGGAATACGGCTTTCTTTCTCTCCGGAATCAGAACATTACCTGCCGATACAGGTTGAGTGACAATGAACCCTGGACCAACACCAATGAACGTGTAATTCGTTTCGCATCCCTGGCACCAGGCAACTACGCGCTTCAAATACAATATTCAATTGATAATTTTCATTGGCATGAGGCGGACCCTCCGATGCAATTTGTTGTTCATCCTCCCTGGTGGCAGCGTTGGTACATGCACCTTTTGGCATTGGTGGTTACCGGATTTATAATTTTTATTTTCCTCCGGCATCGATATCAACGGATCAACAGGCAACAGGAAGAGTTGATGAGACTTGAGCTGCATACCCTTGAACGCGAGCGAAACAGGATCGCCAAGGAACTCCACGATGGCGTTGCTACAAACCTGAGTGCCATCCGCCTAATGGTGAACCGATTGTTGCGCAGGTATAAAGACCCGCTGGCCTCCGAGGTTGACGAACACTTCCTTTCAACCATAAAAGAGATCAAAAGTATTATTTACGGCTTGACACCTTCTGACCTTGAACGCGAAGGTTTGTTTAAGGGGTTGCAGCATTATGTCGAGAGGCTGAACCGAACGCTTCCTTTCAAGATTGCGTTGCAGGTGAGCGGGGACGAGGTGTATGCGCCCGGCATCGGACTCTTATCATTCAGGATTATCCAGGAGTTGCTATCCAATTCGGTGAAACATTCGGGAGCCAGTAATATTTATATCCGGCTCGAATCGACACCGGAGAAGTTGAATCTGATGTTTCAGGATGATGGAGTAGGATTTACCTATGACGATACCCGCGGACACGGCCTGGCCAATGTGCAGTCGCGCATCAGGTCCGTTAATGGAAGCATGAAGTTTGAGTCAGGACCTGACCTCACCACTTTCATCATCGACCTGCCGTGTCGCTAACGGTTATAGGAGGTTCTTAGAGCTGAACAATTACATCCAGCGAGTTCACGATTTCCATGTTGTCCTCGAGCGGCTTTGGTGTTTTGACGATGGATGTTTTCAGTTCCTTGTTGCCTGGCGCAAATATCCTGAACCAGTATTCCTTCGCTTCCAGGTTTGGATACTGAACGATTCCTTCCGCGGTCGTGTACTTAGATCTTCCGATTCTCAAGCAGTTAAAAGAGTACCCGTTGTTTGATGAGCGGTTCAGGTAATCCGATTCCGTATCATACAAGAATACGTAGTAATCTTTTCCGAGCGGGTTGAGATTTTGATCTTTAAATTGTAAATCCAGTCGTATGGGCTTTGGCGCGAGAATGCATATGGCTGATTTGTCGGTTTCCGTCAGCTTGTTGTCGTAAAAATTAACATCGGCTGCGAACCGGTCATGCGTGTAATCTCCCCGATACGCCCTGTACCAATAATTTTTGACTGGTACATCAAACAGCGCTCGTCCAACATTGTCACTGACAGTTTCGGCAAATACGTTTTCGTCAAGCAAATAGTCCTGTTCGGTTGTGTATAGCTTGACAGTGCAGCCCGCAACCGCCTGCGATTTGCAATCACTATTATAAATGATTTCGTTAACGGTGACACGGTACTGTTCGCCTTCGTCCTCGGTGCACGAAGCTGTGATCGCCAGAATAAATAATCCGGTGAAAAATTGTTTTTTAGAAGTTGTGATCATGTGGTAATACAATTACGCGCAAGTACGCGCAATCCGGACACTTCCACCCGCTCCGTTTATTAGTATAATAGTACTAAGCCCAATGCTGATATGTCACCCGATTGGTATAATCATGCTAATGGCTCGGAGCAACCCGTTCTAGAGATACCTTTAATCAACTTTGACGCCTGCAGGAACTAGGACGATTCCAGTAAAATGTGACACACTTGTAGGGCTCGATAAACAAAATTTTTTTCGCTGTAGAATTGTCCATCCGATCCAAAAAACGTTTTTTCCGCCTGCGCGGCATTTATTGACGGGGGCCGCTCTTATTGCGCATGTTTTTATCCACAGCGGACTGGCACTCGAGGATGACTGCGGAAAAATGTTTATCAGCCCACCCGAAAACTACTTCAACAAGCGCTACTCCCTCAAACACCATCACCACTTAAAAGTAAACAGGTCTGGCCTGAATTTAAGTAACACGGGAAGTGGCCAATTTTCTCGGCCAAACAGTACCGGGCAATCGGCAACAAGTACTATATTAGTTTATTATTCACCTAATCCCTCTCTACCATGATACCAAAGCCTTTAACCTTTTGGAAGCCCCCAACGCTATCCTCGCAATTCACGAACTAAGTAGTCCCTAGTACGTCAACCAGTATTCGGATCGGCATCTGATTGCGGAGACGGCTTTTTTTCATTTCACAAAAAAACACCCTCATCACATGAAATCAGTCATCTTGAGAACTGTTATCTTTTTGATATCAGTTTACCCAATTTCGCTCCACGCCCAGCAATCGTACCCGCAGGAGACGTTCTGGGCCAACACACTTCCAGGAAAGTCTACCACCGGAAGCGCAGTCACACGAAGAACCGTTATCGATGCCGCAGGCAACATGTACGCAACGGGAGGATTTCTCGGGTCCGCTACCTTCGGCTCAACAACGTTAACTTCACCAGGCACTAATCCATTTCTCGTAAAGTATTCGCCATCGGGCGTGGTCATGTGGGCAGTGGCCGTCAGCGCGAATGCATCCGGGGTAGCAGTTGATCTGGGACTGACAACCACCAGTGTTGTGCTGACAGGTAACTTTTCAGGAACCGGTACTTTCAATCCCTCCGGCACACCTGTTCTTAAGACGAGCGCAGGCGTAAATGATATTTTCATAGCATCATTTAATCTCACTACGGGACAGTTTGAGTGGGTAAAAACACTTGGCGGTACGGGCAACGAGACAGTCTCATCTCTGGCGGTCGAAGGTTCAACCGCATATGTTATGGGCACACACAACGCCACCGTTGAATTTAATCCGGAAGGCCCATCGATCAGTTTGCCGGCAACAAGCCCCTCGGCCTTTTACGGTCAGATAAGTACATCGAATGGCAGATTCAACTGGGTTCGTTCCGTTCGTTCAACGGGTCAGAACGGAGATCTCGCGGCAAGTTCAGCGGGACTCTTTATTACGTCATCGTTCAATTCGATAATTGATTTTGGAGACGGTATCGTGCTGGATGGGTCGGCAAGCGTAAGTGATATTTTTTTTGCAAGGATCGATAAAACGAACGGGGCCACAATCTGGGCAAAGAAGATCGGAGCCGCAGGTGATGACCGTGCAACCGCCATCGCAGCCAACGCAACTGATGTTTACCTCGCTGGAACATTTCAGAATGCTGTTGATTTTAACGGAGGTGCTTCACCTCAGCTGGTTATCCCCGCAACGTTCAACTCAAACATCTTTTTCGCGCGATACGAGCCCACCGCAGGAAATCTTGTTTACGTCCGAAATATCGGCCCGCCTCCATTTACACCACCAACACCGCCAGCGCCACCGCCACCACCACCAGGCTTTGTGTCATGCACAGACATGGCCATAAGTTCAACCCACGTTGTGCTGACCGGGACATTTAATCAAACCATCAATTTCAATGTTCAGGGAACAGCCGTAAACGCCTCGACAGGCTCTTTTTCTTCCGTTTTTTTGGCTAGATATCCAATGAGTGACGGGCTGAATCCCGTGGTCCAATCATTCCAGCAAAACGCCTTCGCACAAGCGGTAACTGCCAACGACACTCACGTTGTCGTGTGTGGAGCATTTGCGGGAACAGCCGACTTTAACAACGGAGTGCAGCGTGTAGCTATTGGCCAAAGCGATGCTTTCGTTGCAGTCTACACCGCATCTACACTGCTGTGCGCGAATGCGTTCACTGCAGGAAGTCCATTTAACGCTGATGACTTCGGTGGAAAAATCAAAGCCGATGGCACAGGCAATGTCTTCGTCTCAGGCGGTTTCAAATCTGGCGAGATCACCATCGGAACTACGCAGCTAATTAATGGCGGAGGCGTGGATGCATTTATCTCTAAGATGGATGCAAATGGAAACGTGCTTTGGGTAAAGCACCTGGGCGGAACGGGTGATCTTTATATTCAGGATCTCGCAGTAAAGTCCTCGTCCGTGTTCGTGACTGGCTATTACACTGGAACCGGAGACTTTAATTCCGGAGGCACGCCAGCGCTAAAAAGCAGTGCGGGATCTAACGACATCTTTCTTTCACGCTATGATGCAGCAACTGGTAATCACATCTGGACAAAGTCATTTGGAAGTACGTCAGATGACAAAGGATTTGCCGTCACCGTATCGGGAGACGGAGTCTACGCTGGTGGAGCTTTCACCGGAACTGTGAATTTCAACGAAGGTGGAACCGCAGTTAACCTGGTCAGTGCTGGACTCACCGACAGCTTTATCGCCAAATATGATTTGACAACAGGTGCAAACATATGGGCGAGGCGCGATGGTGGTGTGAACAATGACGGATGCAACGGTCTTGCGAACGATGCCTCCGGTGTCTATGCGGTGGCCTTCACATACCCTGCCGGGTACGCTTCGATCTTTCTTGGTAAATATTCCGTTGCCAGTGGCACTCAGTTGTTTTACAAAACAGCAACGCTCAGTGGTGGAAGCAACAGTCAGGTCTATGCTTCCGGGATTGAAGTGCTTGCGAACACAATCGTGATCGCGGGTCATTATGCGGGAGGTGTGGGGTTTGATGCACCCTCGGGAACGCCCGTGCCCATGCCAAACTCGTCAGCCGGATCCTACGATGTGTTCAAGGCTGAATTCGACCGCAACGCAGGGTTCGTGTTGCCCATGCCGCTGGTCTTCGGTGGCACGGGAACTGAAATCGCCACAGGCCTTTATGCGAGTGATGCCGAAACCTATGTGACAGGTAAATTTTATGGTACGATCGCAGGTGGAGTTCCTCCCCTTGGAATTAATTCACCATCCACATACAGTTCATTCATAAACCGCTATAGTTCAACTTCGCTGTTATATTCCACGAAACAGTCGGGTAGTTCTGAAACATCCGGCACCGGTATTTCAGCGGATGCAACAGGGGTTTATCTTACCGGATCATTCCTGTATTCACTCTATCTACCCACATCGGCTTCAGCAAAAAATTCTGCCGGTGGTTCCGAGATCTTTGTGGCTAAATTGGATAGGAAGCTAAAGCAAACCATTACCTTCAATCCTCCTGCAACGCTCACATGCGCAGCCATTCCTACGGTACTGTCAGCGACCACGGATTCGCAATTGCCGTTAACATTTTCAAACTCCGACAACAGCGTTGCTTCTTTGGTGGGCGTACACCTCGAGCCAATCGCAGGAGGCACTACCAACGTGACGGCCACGCAGGCCGGGAATACCGCCTTCTATTCTGCCACAGCCACCCGGACGATCACCGTTAACAAAGCGACTCAAAGTATTGGTTGGAATGTACTTCCAACACCTCGATACGGAGGCCCCGCGGTAGAGTTGGTTGCATACTCCACAAATGTGTCAGGATCTTATACAGGATTGCCAGTCACATTCACGAGTTCAGCGCCTGCCGTTGCGACCGTCTCAGGAAATATGCTGACACCGGTGACAGTTGGGTCGACAAACATTACTGCTAACCAGGCTGGTAATGCGTGTTACGCGGCCGCACCTCCATCCACAAGACTGGTCACAGTCTACAAGGGAAATCCGGAAGTAACGTTCTTGTCGCCAAACGCTGGGACGTACCGCAGCCCGACTGCGCTCGTGGTAAACAAAGGAGGGTCTACGGGGGCAGTGACCTTTGGTTTAACAAACGGAACCGGTATCGCTTCTATTTCTGGAAGTAGTGTGACCGGTACAAAAGTGGGAACGGTTACCATTAGTGCCTACGTTGCCCCGGACGCCAACTACAATGGGGCATCGGCAACGCAGACATTTACAATTAATAAAGCACCTCTTACGGTAAAAGCAACCAGCGTGAGCAAAACGTACGGAGACCCGAACCCCGCGCTTACCATTACATATACGGGATTTATGTCGCCAGATAATTCAAGCCTTTTCTCGCCTGCTCCTGTCCCGGCAACCGCAGTAACCACGTGCGAGATGCCTGGCACATATCCGATCACCATTACACCAGGAGGTACGCTTCTCAATTATGATGTGGTGTATGAAAGTGCAAACCTGGTCGTTGCTCCGGCACAGCTCGTGGTGACTGCTGATAACTTCAGCCGTGCGTATAACGAATCAAATCCGACTTTTACAGTTTCCTACACACCACGGTGCAGTAACAGCCTTGATGTGGTGCCTACGGGATCTACTTCAGCAGTAGCAACCACTCCTCCGGGAACATACGACATTAACGTGGTGGGAGGTTCGGATCCGGCTTATGTGATCAACCCAGTCAAAGGTCAGCTAACCATTACTATGGCCAATCAGTCCATAAGCTTTGCACCGCTGGCAGACGTTACTTTCGGTGGAGCTTCTTTCTCCCTGAACGCCACGTCCTCTTCCGGATTGCCTGTCGCCTATACGAGCTCTAACCCGTCCGTTGCCACCGTTAGTGGTAGTACGGTCACAATTGTCGGTGGCGGAACAACCACAATCACAGCCTCGCAGGCAGGTAACACAAATTACAACGCAGCGACCCCCGTTGCTCAATCGCTCACAGTGAGACCAGCAGCTCAGTCAGTCACTTTGAATCCGTTCCCGCCAAGAACGTTTGGCGCGGGTCCATTAACCGCAGTTGCATCCGCCTCCAGTGGATTGCCTGTCACCTTCACAAGCTCTAACACCTCCGTTGCGACACTTTCCGGAAATACCGTGACCATTGTTGGAGCTGGCGAGTCAACGATTACCGCACTGCAAGCAGGTAATGCAAACTATCTTGCTGCGCAGGCTACTCAGACGCTATCCGTAAACAGAGCTGAACAATACATTTCGCTGCCAGGACTTGGAGAGAGAGTGTATGGTGAGCCACCTATCACACTGCCAGCAACTTCTTCAGCCGGATTGCCCATCACTTATGTAAGCCAAAACACAGCGGTGGCAACATTCTCGGGGAACACGCTCTATTTCGTTGGTGTTGGATATGGTTCGATAAGTGCATACCAGGGCGGTAATGCAAATTACAATTCAGCCTATGCTACAAGTTCGTTTACCGTGGTGAAGGCCACCCAGTCTGTAAGCTTTACAAATCCCGGGACGCGTACCTACGGAGATGGACCATTCGCCCTATCTGCATCTGCATCTACCGGTTTGCCCATTACCTTCTCATCGTCCAACAATGCAGTGGCTACAGTTTCGGGCAACACAGTTACAATCGTTGGAGCTGGTGTCACTACGCTCACGGCAACGCAAGCGGGAAACGCGAATTACCATCCGCAGTCAGTTTCGCATAGCCTTGTCGTTAACAAAGCCACACCGGTAGTCTACTTCGATTCCCTGGCAAGTGTTTGCAGTTTTAATGCGATCTATTTGGGCAGTTATACATCGTCAAGCGCAGGTCTGCCAATAAGCTATTCGAGTTCCAACACTTCCGTTGCCACGATTTCGGGAAGCTACGCGCAGCCAGTGGGTTATGGGTCAACGATTATTACAGCGTCAACTCCTGCAACGGCAAATTATAACGCAGCGTCCAGAACTCGAACCCTACGGATTTACCAGGCAGCAGGAACCATTTTTGTCAACGGAGATCCGAACATTTGCCGAACCGGTTGGGTGGAATTGATTGCGGGTCCTGGGACAAATTATAATTGGGGAGTTTATGGAAACACACGAAGTATCTGGGCGGTGGAGACCGGTGAGTACAGTGTGTCTTACCTAAACACGGGAGGATGTCCGGTGTCATCATCAGTATATATATATCGGAGTGGATGGAACTGTACTTATGCGAGAACAAGAGATGAGCAAGCGGAAGATCCCGTTCGCACGAATGAGGTAGAGGAAGAGCCTGTTAAAGCGCTGACCGCATATCCGAACCCCGCCAATGACATTGTGACTATCGCCATGCCGCGTAAGATGGAAGTGAACACCCCTGTTTACCTTTTTGATTTGCATGGAAGGGCCCGCGCTTCGGGCGAAATAAAAGCAGGGGAGTGGAAGACAGAGATCTCTATCGCACATATCCCGGACGGTATGTACCTTGCAAAAGTGGGCGAGCGCAATCTTCTCAACGTAGTTAAAGTCAACGTCCAGCATTGACAAAGACGAAGACCTCAGTTTTTAAAAGGAGCGTGATCAACATCATGCTTCTTTTTTTTGAAAGCCCCTCAACGCCTGGGGCCGACCGGACCAGACCAATTCGCGATCAGGTATGCCCACGACCTTCTGCAGATTCATTCCGCACTCCACGCAGTTCTGTCAGGATTGCATCAACCCAGGCCGTTACATCCGGCATCAGACTAACGATGGAAGTCCAGTCGTTAGCCTTTTGGAAGGACTCCACGTCTGAAAGGAGATTGAAGAAGCGGGTGATTTTTGTCTGCTTGGCAATAGGTTTGATACGATGGATAGCTTTCTTTAACCTCGCACTATCGTTTTTGGCAGTCGAACGCTCAAATTCCTGTACGAAGAAATCGAAATCACGGATCAGTAATCCCATGGCGAGGAAATATTCCCTGGGATTAGAGCGGTAGATATCCTGGTAAATGGACAAATCCATAACCCTTTGCCGCTTATATTTGCCGATCGCCTGCAGCAGCATCTTAAAGTCAACAGGCTTAGCGATGAAGTCTGCGGCTCCATAGTCTGCTGCGCTCTTCACAAGATCATCGGAAGTGTCAGCGCTATATATGATCACATTCGCGTCCGGATATTCACGGGTAAGGGATCGAATATGAGGCAGACTGTTTTGGTCAGACAAATGTATATCCAGGAGGATCACGTCAAAATTTTGATATTGCGAACCACGTAACGAATCGATGTCTGAACTTACATGGCAATAAGCACCGGCTTTTTCGAAAAGTCGTTTATGAAGGTCCTGGCTGACCAGCAAATCATCGATATACAGGATCCGCATCCCGCTAATATCGCCTTTGCTCGGAGTGCGTACCGGGCCTGTTGCAGGAACTAAAGGGATTTGAATCGAGAAAGTCGACCCTTCGTTTACGGCACTTTGAACTTCCAACGTACCGTGCAGCAACGTCACGAGGCTGCTGACGATTGAAAGGCCGAGACCACTTCCGTCATTCCTGATTTCGCTGGTGTGTTGTTGTACAAATGGACGGAAGATATCCTTCTGCAATTCATGCGGGATTCCAATGCCGGTATCGGTCAACGTAAAGAGCAGTTCTGCAGGACCGGCCTTTTTGACTGCTAGTCGCACAGAGCCTTCCTTTGTAAACTTGATCGCGTTGCTCAATAGATTGCTAAGGATCTGCTTTAATTTATGAGAGTCGGTAAGAATATGTTTTGGAACATCATCATCAATTTTAAGGATCAGGTCAAGCCCTTTGTCGGCAGCAAACGTGGAATGGACGGAATGAAGTTTTTGGCAAAAGTCATGGATGTCAAAATTTACCGGATGGATTTCCGACCGGCCCTCTCGCAAACTTGCGTAATCGAGCACGTTGTCGACAAGGGCGGAAAGTGTATGGCTTACCGAGTCAAGCGTGTTAATCAACGCAATGTGCTCTTTTTGTTGTGCAGTTTCCCGTAACAACTCCAACGCTGATACAAGGATCGTCAACGGTGTTCTGATCTCGTGGCTTAAGGATGAAATGTTATAGAGTTCCTGCCGTAACCTGCGTTCGCTCTCAAGCTCACGCTCACGATCTTTTCTTGCCGAAATGTCCCTTGCGCTGGTGAGAATCCAGGTTAGTTCTCCTTTATCGGAAAAGATGGGGCGAACCAATACCTCAACCCATATTATTGATCCATCTTTGTGGATCAGCCGGTGCTCAACTTTACAGCTTTCACCTTTGGCAATCGCTCCGCGTACGATCGGACGCACATACAGCGTGTCTTCGTCTGGTATGGGTACATTAACATCCATAGAAAGAATTTCGGCACTGGTGTAACCGACCAGGTCTTTAATACTCGGGCTGACATATAGACGCTGAAACGTGGGTGTGAAAATTGAAATTACGTCTGTTGTATTCTCAGCAATGAGTTCGAAGAAGTTTGTTTGCGACATAAGTCGTTCGATCAAAGGATACCTTTTTTGACAATGAACCGAATCAGTTGTGCAGTGTTCTTGAACTTAAACTTCATGAGGATGTTTGCACGGTGATTGTCAACCGTACGTTTACTGATCTTCATCTTGTCGGCAATCTCAATGCTTGAGTATCCATCAACGATCAGCTGAATAACTTGTTTCTCGCGATCCGTCAGCGGAACATAATCATTCCCGGGGAAATCACCGTGGCTCAGAAGCAGTTCGGTTACTTCAGATGTGTAATACCGGCCGCCTTCCTGGATTCTTCCGATGCCGAATAGCAATTCCTCCTGGTCGATATCCTTGTGAAAATATCCGTCCACCCCGGTGCTGATCGCGTACCGGATGATGGCAACATCCTTGTGCATACTCAGTAATGCTGTTTTAAGAAGGTTAAATTTTCCCTTCAGGGCTCTTGAAACTTCGATTCCATTTTCACCTTCAAGGTCGATGTCAATCAAGGCAAGATGATCGTTGGCATCGTTATATGCCTCGAGCATTTCTTGCCCGGTAGAGAACTCCGCCACAACCTTGTGACTCCGGCTCTTTTTTAAGATCTCGCGTAATCCGATTCGAAAGAGCTTGTGGTCATCAACGATTACTATATTCATAAAAGGGGCAACAGCAAACGTTAGAAATTTTGATTAAAGAAGAAATATTTCGTCAAACAATTGTAACAACGTAAGAAATATTCAGAGCGTGCAATGAACGCAATACAAAATGTCTTGAGGGGCAAATGAATTTACAAAATGTCAATGGCGGAGTCAAGTCTGCAGGGATAGAAGAGCTCCCGTTATGCAATCGTAGTCTCGGGCGGAACAGCATCATCGTACATCCAAAGCGCTAGGTATTAACTCTAATATCAGTAGGTATTTGTACGTCATCATCAGGCAAGAGGATTTTTATTCCGTGGAGATTTTAAGGGCAGGGAAAGTCGCGTAAGACTTTTGAAGCGTTGCAATAATTATGAAGTAATTTTTCAGGTTACTTGCCTCACCCCAAAACCCCATTATGAAATTTAAGGACCTTTCAGTCAAGGGCAAGTTAGGCGTTATACTGCTTGCGATCACACTACTGGCATTGATTAATTTTTTTGCAGTCATGTCTTTCCTTGCGGTTCAGCGCAGCTCAGCTGCCGTAATTGACGTAGCTGGCCGCAACAGGATGCTTACTCAGCGCCTGGCTCTTCTGACGCTCAATGCAATTCACGACAAGTCTGTTCAACCCGAAGTCGATGAAATAATAAAAAACTTAAACAATTCCATTCACGCGCTAAGGCATGGAGGGATTGTGTCTTACCTGGGCAACGAGCGGGAAATCGCTTCTGTTCCGGAGACACTCTTTGCCCTTGTCGATGACTGTGAAACGGAATGGAGCGCGTATAAGAATGCGATTCAAACGCTGGATGTGAACCCAGGGAGGGCTGATACAGCAATTATCACAGATTCCGTGTCGCAACAAGCATCTGCGCTGGGCACATCCCAGCAGGAAGCGTTTATGAAGATTGACAGGAGCACCAAGAACCTTGTCGCCACGTTCAATGCTTTGGTGACTGAATTAGTAAAGGATTCAGAAAAACAGCAGGATGCTTTGATGACTTTTTTCGTAGTGTGCCTGGTTCTGATCATTGCGACAACAATTCTGGCAGTTTGGATCATCAACCGGTTTATAACTTCCCCGCTCATCTTGTTGCGCCAGAAAATTGATGGGGTTGGTGATGGTGATATTGGTGTAGCGCTGGAATACCATGTAACAGACGATGTTGGAAAAGCGTTTCAGGGTTTGCGAAGACTGGTGCAGAATGTGCAGAAGGCGGTGACTTTTGCCCATGAGATCGGACGTGGAAATTTTGATTTTTCGTTTACACCTGCCAGCGAACGGGACGAACTGGGTAAAGCGCTCATCAGTATGCGGGCAAAATTACAGAAGGTTGCGGCAGACGACAAGAAACGCAATTGGACCACAGAGGGCCTTGCGAAATTTGCAGACATCTTAAGAACAGATCACAACGATGTGTCGACATTGACCAACAACGTCTTGTCGGAGATCGTTAAATACATGCAGGCCAATCAGGGAAGTTTGTTCATTGTGAATGAGGATGATCCGAATAATCATTACCTCGAGTTGGTTGCATGCTATGCCTGGAACAAGAAGAAATTTCTAACTAAAAAAGTGGCGCCCGGTGAAGGGTTGGTGGGGCAGGCATGGCTCGAGAAAGAGTTGATCTATTTGAAAGAAGTGCCAGAGGATTATATTGAGATTACTTCCGGCCTTGGTACATCAACTCCCCGGACGATTGTTATTGTGCCATTGAAGATCGAACAGCAAGTGTTCGGGATACTGGAGCTGGCTTCTTTTAATGACGTTGAAGCCCATGAAAGGGATTTCCTGACGAAGTTGGCGGAGAATCTCGCCTCGACAATAAGCGCGGCAAAAATAAACGCCAGAACCACCGCCCTGCTTGGACAGGCGCAGCAACAAGCCGAGGAGCTTCGTGCACAGGAGGAAGAGATGCGCCAAAATATGGAAGAACTCCAGGCAACCCAGGAAGAGATTCTGCGAAAGACGAATGAAGCTGAGAGCAGGTTTCGCGCGGTGAATGAAAGTGGCATTGCCTCGATCGAATTTAACCTGGACGGAACCATCATTGCAGCAAATGAAAATTTCCTTACACTGATGGAGTATAGCGCTGCGGAAGTTGTTGGCAAACATCACCGGATGTTTGTAACACCTTCGCTCGCGAGTTCGGCTGAATACAAACAATTCTGGCAAGACCTGGCCAATGGTATTCCGCGACCGGGCCAATACGAGCGCGTTACGAAGTCGGGAAGAAAGGTCACAATACAGGGTAGCTATTCGATAATCCGTGACGTGAGTGGAAAACCGGTCAGGATCCTGAAGCTTGCGAATGATATTACGGAGTTCGCAAAAGCCAGAAGCGCTGAACCTGCTTATGCCCAGTAGCATTGGTACATGTGAAGCCGCCACCTGCGCGTCCACCAAAGCCATAGTTAAGATCGAAGCAGCGACAGCTTATTAAGGCCGAACGTTCTAACGTTTGGAACCACAAATCGTTATTTGGCGTTATGTCAAAAATGACATACCTTTGCTCGAGTGATGCACATTCGCGACAAGCCTTTGGTTTGGCTGCATGGGCAGGTGAAAACTCCACCATTTTCCGCTGCGGCAAGAATTGAAGCCGGTTACTTGTTGAGGCGGCTGCAGAAGGGCGACAATTGTCGTTGCCACACTCAAGGCCCATGCCTTGCATTGGTGCGCGATGCCATGAGCTGAGAATTGTCGATGACACAAAAAATTGGAGAATTATTTATCGGATTGACACCGATGCGATTGTGATTCTTGAAGTGTTTTACAAGAAGACACAGCAGACTCCAAAGCCTGTGATTCAGAAATGCAAGGAAAGAATTAAGTTATACGATAGCTAAATGAGAAGTTCTTATGAATAGTGCAAAAAAGAAGCGGCTCGAATCAAAAGGATTTAAAGTGGGCAGTGTTGATGAGTTTCTTGAACTTTCACCCGAGGAAAGTAAAATTATTGACCTGAAGATCTCATTAGGCAGGAAGTTACAAGCTTATCGAAAGTCGAAACGCCTCACACAAATCCAAGTTGCCCGCAAAATAAAATCAAGCCAGTCCAGAGTGGCAAAGATGGAATCCGGTGACCCCTCTGTTTCGATAGATTTGATGGTACGTTCATTGTTTGCACTAGGTGCATCGCGAAAACAACTTTCTAAAATCGTGGCATGATAAAACTATTTTGTTGAACACCCATACTGTTATCCAGTCTCACAGCCAGGGCATTTCGGCATTGAAGGATTTGCTGACTGTATTCGCCATAGATTAAACGATCACACAGCCGCCCGAAATCTAAAATCTAAAATCTTAATTCTGAATTCTTAAACCTTATTTCCTCTGCCGCTTAGAAATGTTCACAAAAAAAATACGCTCCCGGAATTTTCTTCGTTGAATGTGAGTTCTCTTTTGGAACCCCATAACACGAAGTAGCGCATGCAGAAAATCCTTCTCTTCCCTATACTCGCTTTCTTTTCTTTTTCAAACCTCAACCAGCCTTATTCTTTTTCTAACACACGTACTTTTACCGAAGTTCCGCCTTCGTCTGTCGGCAAATTAACGCGGCATAACTTCGCAGACTCTGTAAAGCGGCTCTATGACCATATCGGCCTTGCTTCCTACAATCTTGATTATCATGTTTTCGAGAAGGGCATGATCGGCTATCATACCCTGCGTCATGAAGGAAAGGTAGGCAAGCGGAATCTTATTACGATCATCGATTTTACAAAACCAAGTACGGAGAAGCGGTTTTATACGATTGACCTTGATCAAAAGAAAATAATGTTTCATTCGCTTGTTGCCCATGGACGCACGACCGGTGAGAACATAGCAAAAACATTTTCGAACAAGCCGCATTCGAACGCAAGCAGTCTTGGCTTTTATGTCACGGGCGAGACCTACGTGGGAAGCAAGGGCTACAGCCTTCGGTTGGACGGCCAGGAGAAAAAGTACAATGGGAATCTGAGGTCCCGTGCTGTGGTCATTCATTCTGCTGAATATGTCAGCGAAGATTGGATTAAGAAAAATGGTCGCATAGGGAGAAGCCAGGGTTGTCCTGCGTTGCCGGTTGACCTTAAT
>DASWTP010000209.1:0-4461 GCA_036402075.1 Chryseosolibacter sp.
ATGACCATTGCTTATTCTTCTCATCTGCCAGCGGACAGCCTTGATAACGGTGTGCATACTGGCCCTGACCCCAGGCGGTCCCGATATAGTCTTCCGTTCCCGTCCCGATCAGTGTTGGAAAATTTGTGTCGCCATCGAGAAACATCTTAACCTCGCCCTCGCCCCACACCAGCTTGTCTCATAGATTGTGTCTGCAATGACGCCAACGTTCATTCCCAGAAATCTTCCTTTTCCGGTGACCTTGGGAAGCACGGTGTAATCTTTCCCAACCTTGGTTTTATTTTCGCGATTCCAGAATGCGTGGAAGTAAAAAACGTCTTTGTCGTGCCGAGCCACGGTCGTCATGTTAACATCATAAAAAAACATTACAGGTGTTTTCCACTCATTCACCAAAACGATTCGAGCAGCGGTTTTAAAAGGCATAGGAATACTGGAATTGAATGAACGCCCTTCTGGATCGGAAAAGAATTCACTTTCAAACGGTACTTTCCTTCCTAATCCGATTCCGAAGAAGTCACCTAACGGCACCGATACTGCCGGAGTAGTGTTGTTATCCCAATACATTTCAATCTTCATCGACCGTAAGGCTTGAGGGGATCGCTCATTTACCGTCAACCAGATGCGCTCAACTATTCCAGCTCCTTTGTAGTCGACCATCACCCGTGATCCACCAGGTTCGACCATATCGAAGGCGTGGCCTTTTCCGCCTTTGTTCTCTTTTCCGCCTGCACCCTTGGCGCCCGATGGATTTTCAAAACTCGTCCAACGCGTTTGCCTGCCAGATGGAATTTCAAACAATTCCTGCGCATTCACCGATGCTACAGATGCAGCGAGAACAAGAAATAGAAGTGACTTCATATCGCTTTGATTTGTATAAATATCCAAACTTTCCATGAATACGCCTGACTATTTAATCTGTCCTTCCGTCAAAAAATTAACTTGAAAACCCTACCTTGGACGCGGCTTTCGTCTACCGCGCATGAATTCACAAAACCACAACGTTGACTCCGAAAAACTTCTCGCAGCATTCGCTGAAATGTCGAAGGCTGGAAATGCGTTCGTGGCGATGGATTACAACTTGAAATTCCTTTTTGTCAACGAGCTGGCAGAAAAGTTTTATAAGAAAGAGAAGTCACAGCTTGTCGGGCATTCAGTGGAATCGATTTTTCCAAAGGAAATGGAGTTTGGCCCTTTTAAAAATGTGATAAAAGACGTACGATCAAAAAAAGCATTCGAGATAAGCTACTTATCCCCATTTGCAAAAGACTGGGTGAAGCTGGTAGGACAGCCTCATGAAGAATACTACACCTTCACGTATCGTGTAATCGATTATAAGGAGGTTCTGAAAGATGAGCTTCGTAATGAAATGAAAAAGTCACGTGCTCACACCGCAAAGTGATAGCCCACACCCTTGATCGTAATAATTTCAATTGACGGGTCGTCCTTCAGGTAGTCGCGAAGCTTCGTGATATACACATCAAGGTTTCGCGAGTTAAAAAACGAATCATCTCCCCACAACTTCATCAGAATGTCTTTTCGATTGGTCGTTGCATTCCTGTTTTCCGACAGCATCGTTAGCAACGTGGCCTCACGACTTGAAAGCTTCTTTACCTTGTCTTCGATTTTTAATTCATACCGTTGAGGGTTAAACTCGTACCTACCAATAACGGTCACCTCTGCAGCAGAATTAGTTTTCGGTCGCTGGGACAACTGCAGCAGATTATGGATACGCGCAATCAACTCCTCCATACTGAACGGCTTGCGGATGTAGTCGTTCCCTCCGGATTCAAATCCCTTGAGTAAATCCTCGGTCTGAACTTTGGCCGTCACAAAAATTATAGGAACACTAGCCTTTACCTTGCGAAGTTCCCTCGCGATCGTGTAGCCATCCTTGACGGGAAGCATAATGTCGAGCACGCAGATATCCGGATTGATTTTTTCGAAATGCTGAAGCACATCCTTACCATCCGTGAGCATATTAACTTCGAAATCGCGACTCTCCAGGCTCTCCTTAACAATCCGTCCAAGGAACGGCTCATCTTCAACGTAAAGAATTTTCGTTTTCATGTTTCGATTATGCAGCGTTGTTTTGCTTTGGAAGTCTGATCGTGAAACAGCTTCCCTGACCGGGCTCACTTTCTACCGAGATTGTTCCGCCATGTCCCTCGATGACGCTGGCGACATAGCTTAGGCCGAGACCGTAGCCCTTAACAGTATGCACATCACCGGAAGGCACGCGGAAGAATTTTTCAAAGATCTTTTGCTGATATTCTTTTGGGATTCCAATCCCTGAATCTTTAACCTTCAGGATTAATTCAGCCGCTGTACTTTCCAACGTTATCGTTATGCGTGATTGCTCACCTCCATACTTCAGCGCATTGTCAACCAAATTGTAAAGAACGTTTGTCATGTGCTCAACACTGCCAGACATGGTAAAATCGATACCGGTCTTTTCAAAACGCAGTTCAGTTTCCTTCTTCTCAAATACAAGTTTCATGGATGACAGGATCTGATCGATGAGCGTATCCAACTGGATCGTCTCGTGTTTGATGGTGACACCCTGATCTTCATAAACCGATGTCTTCAGGATCTTGTCTGTCATCAACGTGAGGCGATTCAGTTCGCGTTGAGCGATGTCCAGGTATTCTTTTGTTTTCTGCGGATCCTGTAAGGCGTTAAAATTTTTGAGTGCTTCAAGCGCAACGCTCACCGTGGCAACAGGAGTTTTTAATTCGTGCGTTACGTTGCTGATAAAATCATTTTTGATCTCCATCAAACGCTGTTGCGAACGCAGATTTCTATACATGGCAATGAAGGAGGCACCCGTCAGCAGTGTGAGGAATACTGCGAATAGAACCTGAGGCGTAATTTCTTTCCACAAGAGTTTGGGCGCCTCGGAGAACCGTACGGCATATTGCGTGATCGGACTAAAGGGCACAACCTCGGAGACAAACTTTCCAGGGATCGGAAGTTCATCTTCTTCCCGTAACATCCTCGGTCCACCTACTTTCACGATTTCAAACTCCGATTCAATCCCCGCATTCTTAAGCGCACGAAGAAAATTAAAGCGAATGCTATCCTTACTCAGGGTGTCGACAGCAAAATGGAACACAAATCGTTTTGGCTCCTTATCTAATTGCATCTTCGTCACAAGTGGACGAAGAATCTTTCCGATCGAATCACTTTTAACGCTGGAATAAATTTCAATCTGAGCAGTCTTCTCGGTAACCTTAATAAAACTGTCGAGCGAATCCGGAACCGCTTGTCTCAAAGCAAGGACTTCCTTCCTTCTGCCGTTCGTACGATTCATCATGATTTTTGGCCTCAATGTGTCACCTGCAACGGGTGTCAGACTGCGCTGCAACAAAGTGTCATGCATCGTAAAAATCGTATTACGGAATAGAAGATTCGTTTCCTTCCGGAAATTGTCTTCCGCACTTTGGTACGCGCCTTTGATCCAGAAAAATTGCAGGACGAGCAACAACATCATGCTGCTGCACATCAAAGCAATCACAAAGGCATTCTTCTTTCGCATGCGTCTAGTCCTTATTTATACGAATACAAAAATAACGCGGTTTCGGCCGATCATGGTTCGCCTTTAACCTTAATTAACATTGCTTTCAGGACTATTAACCACAGCCGCTCATCTCAAAGCGTACTTTTACAACAGTCACAACTAGATAATGATAATTTCTAAAACTATGAAGCGCATTTTACTCATCGCGGGCATCCTCGCATCGATTGCTGCCGCGCAGGTCGTATTCGCCCAAACAGAAGGTGTGATAACCTACGAAGTTAAGATCAACATGCATCGCACCCTACCGCCCGACAGACAGGAAATGAAAAACATGATCCCTGAGTTCCGAACAAACAAAGATGTGTTGGCTTTTAATGCAAATGAGTCGTTGCACAAGCCTGTCATTGAAGACGAGGAGGACGAGGAATTCAATAACGGTGGCGGTATGCGTATCCGCATGGCACGACCGATGAACGAAACGTATGTAAATCAGGAGCAGTCCAAACGAATCGTGATGCAGGAGTTTATGGGAAAAAAGTTTTTGATTGAAGATTCTCTTAACGTGATGCCCTGGAAATTCGGCACGGAGACAAAAGAGGTAAGCGGATACGTATGCAAGCAAGCTTCTTATTATAATGAAGAGCGCAAACAAACCGTGACGGCATGGTACACAGACAAACTTCGCCCATTCCTCGGCCCCGAAAGTTTTAACACACTGCCGGGTGGAGTATTGCTTGTCGACATCAATGATGGCGAACGTACAATTACCGCAAAAACAATTGAGTTGAGACCGCTGAAAAAGAACGAATTGAAAGTTCCGTCTGGTGGCACCAAAACCACACGAGCAGAATTCAGAAAAATGATGAACGACCAGATGGAGCGCATGCGAGCTAATGGCGCTAACGTGATGATCCGAGATTAACAGTCCCTCAAGCACATAGGCT
>DASWTP010000210.1:0-46578 GCA_036402075.1 Chryseosolibacter sp.
CGGAGGTTTCAACCGGGTAGATTCCCGCAAAAACCATGGGCTTCACTTGTTCAAATCCGCGAAGAGACGGGGCCGGGTTAGCCACGTTTGTAATGGTATCGCCAACGTGCACCTCTTTCGCTACCTTAATTCCCGAAATCAGATAACCTACATTACCTGCACTGATTTCAGCGCGAGGGTGTTTATCAAGCTTCAGCACACCGATCTCATCGGCATTGTATTCCTGGCCGGTGCTGACGAATTTAATTCGATCACCTTTCTTGATTGTGCCATTGAATACGCGGAAATAACATTCAATTCCCCGGAAGGAGTTAAACACTGAGTCAAAGATCATGGCCTGGAGTGGCGCTTTTGGGTCGCCTTTCGGAGGTCTGATGCGATGAACAACGGCTTTCAAAATATCTTCGATACCTATGCCTTCTTTGGCGCTTGCACGAACAACATCTTCACGCTTGCAACCAATCAGCTCAACGATCTCATCAGTAACTTCCTCGGGCATCGCATGAGGTAGGTCAATCTTATTCATAACCGGGATAATTTCCAGGTCGTGCTCGAGCGCGAGGTAGAGATTCGAAATGGTCTGGGCTTCAATTCCCTGGCTGGCATCCACAATGAGCAGCGCGCCTTCGCATGAAGCGATGGAACGCGAAACTTCATATGAGAAGTCAACGTGTCCGGGTGTATCGATCAGGTTCAGGACGTATTCCTTGCCGTCCAGTTTATAGTTCATCTGGATGGCGTGGGCCTTAATAGTAATGCCCTTTTCCTTTTCCAGATCCATATTATCCAGTACCTGGGCCTCCATCTGCCGTTCGTTCAGCGTTCCGGTAAACTCTAAAAGCCGGTCTGCCAGGGTACTTTTACCGTGGTCGATGTGGGCGATAATGCAAAAATTGCGGATGTTTTCCATACCCGTCAGTAGTCCTCAAATTGTGGACTGCAAAAGTAGGAAATTTTGGGTTGGATCGGGAAATAGTTTCGAGTTTCGCGTTACGAGCTGGTCGGCCTGAAACCCAGGAACACCTAATTTATTTGTAAACGACACCGTCTTTCATTACGAAGAACACTTTTTCCATCGTTTTTATGTTCGTGATCGGGTTTTCATCGGTTGCCACGATGTCGGCAAGTCTGCCGGCTTCAATTGTTCCGATTTTATCGCTCATGCCGAGGATTCCGGCATTGACAACGGTTGCAGACTTGATTGCCTCCATAGCAGGCATTCCAACTTCGACCATGTACGTAAATTCTTTTCCATTATCGCCATGTGGAAAAACGCCTGCATCTGTTCCGAACGCGATCTTTACGCCTCTCTTATAGGCTTTTCGAAACGTTTCCTGGATTTGCGGACCGATTTCAAGTGCTTTGGGAACAACCAAGGGATGGTAATAACCGGAAATCTTTGCTTGCTCTGCTACGAATTTGCCCGCACTGATTGTTGGGACGAAGAATGTGCCCTTTTGCTTCATAAGGTCCATAATTTCCTCGGTCATTTTTGTGCCGTGTTCAATGGTCGTAATGCCAGCCATCACGGCCCGCTTCATTCCTTCAGCTCCGTGAGCGTGAGCGGCCGTATGCATACCATAATCTTTTGCGGTTTCAATGATTGCTTTCAACTCCTCATCCGTAAACTGTGGGCCGGAGCCATCCTTTGCCAGGCTCAACACTCCACCGGTGGCCGTGATCTTGATCATGTCGGAGCCGTCTTTATAGCGCTGACGCACTGCCTGGCGGGCTTCCTCCGGAGAATTGATCACCCCCTCACGTGGCCCCGGATCGCCCATCAGGTCCTTTCGGAAACTGTTGGTTGGATCCGCGTGCCCACCAGTTGTAGCAATTGATTTTCCGGCAGTAATTACACGTGGACCCACGACCAGCCCGGAATTAATGGCGTTGCGTAAAGCAATATTTACCCCGGAACCACCCAGATCACGCACGGTGGTGAAGCCAGCCATCAATGTTTTCTTTGCAAATACAGTGGAACGGAAAGCGACATCCGCATCATTGAGCGTAAAACGCTGCAATGCCTGGTCTTTATTGGTTTCGCCTTCGAGGTGGACGTGCATGTCAATTAACCCCGGCATAACGGTTTTTTGACTGAGGTCGATGAGCCTATCCTCCCCTGCCGGTTTTGTGAATCCTTTCTGAACGCTTACAATTTTGTTTCCTTCGATGACGATGGTCATTTGCGGCTGCACGTCATTCGATTTACCATCGATAAGGTTTCCGCAGTGAACAAATGTTCTCTGAGCAAAGGCAGACGTGGCAAGCGTTCCAATCATCAACAGCAGTAAGCGAAATTTCATATGGTTATTTTAAGTGCTTTTCGGTAAGGCTCTGGAGGTGTTTCAGTTCAGCGTCAGACATACCACCTGGTCTCACATGCAACAGAAGTTCAAACATCGCTTCTTTTGCATAACCAAGCTTTGTCGCAACCGATGAGCAGAACAAAATTTCCTCCTTGTACATACGCTCATCAATTTTCATCAGCTGAACGAGTGAAAAAATGTATTTGAATTTTTCGTCCCGGGCAAGATTGTCCGGAATAAGGTTATCGTGCGTTTGATTGAACAGGGGGCGTATTTCATCCGGGTAAATTCCATTGGCGCGTCCAATATTCACAATGTAGTTTTGCTCACGCTCAGCGACAGATCCGTCAATTTGTGCGAGGTTGATCAGAAGTTTCATCTGGGCCAAAGCCGACATGTACCAGGGGTTAGGTTCAAAATGTTGTTCAACCTAGCAAGGAATGGCGAAAGTTCAAAGGATTTTCCCATGCTGCCATAGTTCCCGGCATAAGGTTGGGTTTGTAATTTGTCGTTTGTAGTTTGTGGTGGGGTTTGTATATGAACTTTTTGGCGCATTTATATTTGTCAGGGGATGATCCGAAGCTGATGGTAGGAAATTTCATCGGAGACTTTGTGAAAGGGAAGAATGCGCTTGAGAGCTTTGAACCAGACATTATTCGTGGAATTGAATTGCATCGCGGCATTGACGCCTTCACGGACAAGCACCCTATAGTAGCAGAAAGCAAGAACAGGCTTCGAGAAAAATACCGCCACTATTCAGGTGTGATCGTGGATGTGTTTTACGATCATTTCCTGGCGAAGAACTGGAGCAACTACCATCATCAGCCCTTGCTTGATTTCTCGCTTCACGCCTATAGAACAATCGACAGCTTCGACTCTATCCTTCCTTCGGATGTCAAACACATGCTTCCGTACATGAAGCGCGGAAACTGGCTGGTAGGGTATGCATTTGTAGAAGGAATACACCGTTCGCTCTCGGGCATGGCAAGCCGAACAACATTCATTTCGAATATGGAACAGGCTTCCAGCGAGCTAGTCACGTACTATGATGACTTCCAAAAAGAATTTCAGGAATTCTTTCCGCAACTAAACGCTTACTGTGTGAATAAAATCCAGGAGTGGAATCAGGCACGCACATAGAAGTCCATGCGTGTTTCTTTTGCTCCCAGCGATTTCAGGTATTCCGCCACGGGCAGTGCTTCATCTCCGCCTTTATTAGCATGATGGAGCATTGTAAAACCATGAGGCCCTTTAGAGTTAAGCAGGCCAGCGTTGAACGTTAATACTTGCTTTACAACTTCCAGGTGACCCAGCATGCACGCGAGGTAAACGTTGTAACGGGCTCCTTTGGAAAGAAGGTAAGTCGCGATTTCCTTATTGCCTACGTGCCCTGCGGCTTCAATGCCCGACTCAAAATCGCCTCCACCCCAATCGTAGGACGCGTGTAACAAAAGATGATTTTCCTCGAGCATCTCTTTCACACGGTCGAATTTGCCATGCGATGCTCCCACAAATTCTTTGACTATTTCTAAATTTAATGGTGCTGGCTTCTCCTGCTTCTTTTCCTGTCCAAGAATTGAAGATGTGGGAAAAAACGATACTCCGGCAATTGCGAGCGAACTGGCAATAAACTCGGTTCTGCTAATTGAATTTTTAAAGGCCATAGGTTAGTTGTTTGAATGAATTTAACGTTTTCATTCAGCGAGAAGATAAGCAAGGCGGGTGATTTACTCGGATGGAAAAAATATCCATAAAAATGAAAGCCTACCGTTTATGAGCGGGCTTTCTTACGAAATGATTGACAGGGGCAGTCAGTTCGATCACCAGCGCACTTAACCTCCGATCGAAGGTAACATTCCTGGTGCAGTTGGCTAAGCCGCCTGTGTTAATGCGACCTCTGCGATCATTTATCTGCGTGAAAAGAAAGAGATACTACTTGATTTCCACAGGCATTTCTGCAGTTTCTGTTCCAGTAATGAATTTGATTTTATACTTACCCTTTGATGCAAACGGAGACTGCGCGGGATCCGATACAGAAGCCGATTTCTTCCCCTTCGCAGGCTTGGCAGCAGGTGCATCGACTTTAACATCCCAGGTAAAAAAATGGAAGCCAACCGATGGCGCAGCAGTCATCCTGCGAACTACGTTATTCTTATCATCGAGGATCTCTACCTGCAACTGATCGATTGGTTTCCCAACATAGTACTGAACTTTGAGCTGAGGCAAATTTGTTTTTGACCAGCCAAACTGTTTTTCGCCCCAGCGATCACTATGACGAATCGGCTCCGCATTGTACGCCACGATCGCCTTGTTCATGCCGCCATTTTTAAATCCCTGCAGGGGCTTCACATCAGCCACGAAAATACTGCGTCCATGCGTACCAACGATCAACTCATTCTCGCGTGGATGAACCACCATGTCATAGGCCGCTACATTCAACATCGCATTAAAAAGATGCCATGTATTTCCGCGATCAAGACTCACATAAGTTCCGTTATCGAGGCCGCAGTATAAAAGGTCAGCGTTAACGGGATCCTGAATGATCACGTTCGCGACCGATTCAGGTAAGTTCCCTTTCACACTCTTCCACGATTTACCGTAATCTGTGCTCATGAAGAGATGGGTGGAGAAATTGTCTTCCCGGTAGGCATTTAACGAAACGAAAACCGTTCCTTCATCGTGCGAGGATGGGGTTACACTACTGATCCAAAGGTTCTGCGGCAGTCCAACGGAAATTGGCAGCCAGTCTCCGCCTCCATTCCTGCTCACGAAAAGATTGCCATCATCCGTTCCAGCGTAGAGCAATCCGAACTTGATTGGGGATTCTGCAAACGAGGTGATCGTTGAGATCGGCACATTTCCATACTTCTTCTTCTTCGTGAGGTCTGGACTGATTGCTTCCCACCCATCACCACGATTCATACTGCGATGAACACGGTTAGAAGTCATGTAGACGATGTCGGGATTGTGCTTGCTTAAAACCAGCGGTGTTCTCCAGTTCCACCTGAGGGGGGTCTCACCGATTTCATGTTGAGGCGTAATCTTTGTGGTCTTGCCTTTATCGCTTTCAATTCTGTAATAGTTCCCGAATTGAAAACCGGTAAACACCGTATTGCTGTTGCGCGGATCAGGCGCGACATACATACCATCACCCCCGAACACATTATCCCAGTGCTGGCTAACGTTTGGCACCGACTTACTTGAACCCTTGAGCACACCATTATCCTGAAGGCCGCCATACACGTTGTAAGGCGTTTCCATATCATAGTTGACTGTGTAAAACTGGCCGACCGGCATGTTGTTGATATGAATCCAGTTTGCACCTTCGTCATAGCTTTGATACAAGCCACCGTCATTGCCGAGTAAAATATGTTTCGAATCGTTTGGATTGATCCACAATGCGTGATGATCAACGTGGATGTCATGGATACCTGAGAGTGTGTCGATGCGATGCCAGTTTGCGCCCCCATCGTTTGACTTAAGCAGCGGCACTCCATAAATGTAAATTTGATCACTGTTATCCGGAGCCACTTTCATCTCAGCGAAATAATAACCGTAGGTATAGAAAACGCCATCGAGATCGTAACTATTCATTTTTTTCCACGAGTTGCCACCATCCTCTGTTCGATACACTTCCGCGCCCAGGATTTTTGTATTGAATAGGTTCGCATTTGCATCCGCACCGAAATATTCGGCAATGGCCTTGGGTGTATATTTGTCTTTACGTATCTCATCCTTCACAAGCCTTGCGTCATATTTTTTCGGGAATCCATTGTCTTTCAGGAATTCGTCAAGCTTCTTGTCTTCCAGCTTGAAAAAATCTTCCTTCGACATCGCTTTGAAGTTTTCAAGTTTCAGTTTCGCAGGATCCTCCTTCCTGGCGTTCTTCTTATCTTCGACCTCCGCCTGGTTGTCAAGTATGGCATACACAATATTTGGATTGGACGGAGAAACCTCGAGCCCGATACGCCCAATGGTTTTGCCCGTTGGGAAACCATTTGCTGCGCGTTGCCAGGTTTCGCCACCATCGTTGGAAATGTAAATCCCTGACGATTCACCATTGCCTTTAAAGTTCGAAGCCTTCCGCGTGCGCTCCCATGCCGAAGCCCATAGTTGTCTCGGGTTTTTCGGATTAATAACAAGATCGATTACACCCGTGCTGTCATTTACGAAAAGAGTTTTCTTCCAGGTTGCTCCTCCGTCTGTTGATTTATAGACACCCCGATCGAGATTATTCGTGTACAGCGAACCGATTGATGCTACCCACACGGTGTTATTATCCTGGGGGTGAATGACTATGCGGCTGATGTGCTGCGTGCCGCCAAGGCCCAGGTGCTTCCATGTTTTTCCTGCGTCCGTGGTTTTGTAAACGCCAGTTCCCGCATAGCTCGAACGGCTACTGTTTTTCTCACCCGTTCCGGCATACAAAATGTTCGGATCGGATTGCGACAAAGCTATATCACCAAGACCCAATGCACCCTGTCCATCGAAGATTGGCTCAAACGTTATTCCATTGTTCGCGGTCTTAAAAATTCCACCTGATGCATACGCCAGGTAAAACTCTTTCGTGTTCTTCAGGTTTACATCTATATCAACGATTCTGCCACCTTGTACTGTCGGGCCGATATTTCGGGCGGGATAGTCCTTCAAAAGAGAGCTTTCTGCCATTTGCTTGCGAACTTCCCACGAACTAAGAATCTCTGCCTCGGCAAAAGGTTTCAATTGTGCCTGGACGATGGAAATTGAGATTGCGATAAGAACAAGTAGCGAGGATCCGATCTTCATGACAAGAACTGTTAGTTTGGGTTTAAGGTACTCAGATTATAAAAGCAAGGTAAAAACTTTTTACCAGCGGTAGTAAATTGAATGCGGGCACGCCCTGCATTTTAGAGATTCCACCAGTAGGTGAGCTTCAGCACGAGTGCCCGGTTTTTTACGTTGAATGTTTCAGGCAAATAGTTGTCGGTATACACGATGAAAAGGTCTGAAGCAGGTCTGTATCGCCATTGGACCCGCGCATTGAGGTTTACATTTTTTGCCTGCTCGTTGTATTGGGTAAATGCAGTGATAAAAAATTTATTCGTGAGTGTTACATCCAATCGTGGGCCGACCAGCCAAAAAGTGCGATTTCCCCATGGTTCAGGCAGCTTAATATTATTGTACGTACCAGTCACGTTCAAGCTCACGTACGGTTGAATGCGATATCCAGCTTCCCATGTGAAATTTAATCGCGTACCATTTGCGTAGTAGCCACCATGGCGCATGGTAATCAGGTATGTAAATACACTTTGCGGCTTTGAATAATATTCCAGGCCCCAAGCTTTCCAACGGTGAATCGAGCTGGTAGCAAGTGTATCAAGGCCCGAGTTTGTTGGATCAAACGGTTGAAGAAGTTTGACGTAGTTGTTCGCTACCCACGCTGCAAAAATACTTTGTGTTCGGAACGTCACGGTATACAACAGAAAATTCTCGTTGTCTGTTTCCTGAAACGACTCGTTAAAGTAGGTTGTCGAAACAAGTCGTGGGCCGTGGCTCAGCACTTTTGTTCCCTTCGGAAAAAACAGCCGTGAAATGGATGGATTGGCCTTCACAAAACCTTTACGCGGGACATAACCAACTTCGGCATTATAGTTCCGTCCAACGTATTCGTGTTGCCACGAAACATTCCAGTGTTTGCTGGCATATTGAAGATTAGCGGCATGAGAAATATCGCGCGACTTTACTTCCGGGCTAAACGATTTTAAGAAAAGCGCCTTTCCTGTCCAGAGATTATTTGAAGAGGCAAGGTTATATTCAAGACCGACATTGCGGTTGTATTTGTTATGGAGCCGATGTTCCTCCGGATTGAAATCCAATGACTCCTTGTTAATGACGATTGCTCCGATATTCGACCGCGCGAACACCCTGCGCTGGATGGCAAGCACAGAAAAATTCTGAGACGGTAAACTGTCGGCCGAAATCTTTTCTGTCTGCATATCCATCACTCCCACCCGCCAGTCCTTGTTGATCTTTCCACTGAGGCGTGCTCCAAATTGGATGGGCACACCAAGACCTATTCGCCTTGAGAAAAAAGGTCGAATGGCAGCATACCCAAAGTTGGCGAACAAGTCACCGTTTTCGAGGAAAAATTGCCTTCGCTCGGGGAAGAAGAGTTCAAATCGATCGAGGTTGGTGATCTGGCGGTCAACCTCGACTTGTGAAAAGTCGGGATTGACCGTCAGGTCGAGGTTCAGCGAGGTGGTCAATGCCACCTTAGCGTCAACACCGGCATCGGCCCGGTATGCTGGCGATGTTTCTGTTGCCGATTGATGATTACGCGTGCCTCCTCCCAGTATATAAGGGATCACGGACACGTTCGAATGAATTTCGGGAGGTGGTTGATCCCACACCAGGATGCCGGTGTATGCGAGGGATGCCGTTGGAAACTGACGTGGGACCGGAGCCCAGGCTGACTTTTCAGTTGTCTTCAGATCAAGTCGACTGAAATTGATTCCCCACTTGTCGATTCCTTTTTTGTAGCGGATTGTCTTGAACGGAATAGCCATCTCTAATACCCAACGATCGTTTTCGTTTTTTACCACCGAGATCCATTTGTTGTCCCAGCTGAGATCAACCTTTCCACCTTCATACATGATGCCGTCCCACTGTGCTCCGGCAGCATTCGCCCCAAATGAAAATCCATTGGTCTGGTCATCGAATGTGTCCATGAACAACAGGAAGTTGTCATTTTTTCCGAAGATAAAATCTCTTCTCAATGACTCAACGATATAAGGTCCCGGCATCGCGTGAAAACATTCGGCACTGAGAAAGAGATTGGTGTTGTCGTAGGTCATTCGAACAACAGTACGCACTCTGGCAGCGCTGGTGTCCATCGGGAGCACCATATAGAAGTCAGAAGCAACGGCCGCGGAAAGCCAGTCGCCTTCATTTAGCACTCCGTCTACCACCACAACTCCCGTAGCCTTTTTGATGTGGATTTGATACTGCTCATTCTTCTTTTGAGCTGTGGCGATCGAACAAAAAATGGATAACGTGACTAGGGCAATTGGAAACGAGCGAAAAATTCTAAAGGTCAAGGGGATCAGGTTTTACTAAAACTAGAAAATAGGCCGAGAGATTGGAATAATTATCAAATGAGTGTCGGGCTTATTATTTTAGCGGAATTAATCGGTTTTCAGGAGCATGCGAGAGATTGCTTTTGCGTTGCCTGGGCGATTAACCACCGATTACTTCAGCACCACATGCAAAACGATCCCGAACTTAATGGAAAATACCTGGGTACTATCTCAAAAGACTTTGTGAAAGTTGCCGATAGCATCAAGGAAGCATCTTACCAGATCCGGAAACGGGGCTTCTCCGATTTTCCGATTTTTCCGGTTTGCAAAACTGCTCAGCCAATCGGGCAGCTTTTGATCGACAGGAATCAGCTGAGCACGGATTGGAATTATTACGCAACGTACGTAGACGAATTCCTGCAAAGAGGGCTGATTGAACAGGAAAATGATTTTAAAGCGGCTTTTAAAGATCCAGATGAATTCTGTTGCCTCTTTGTTGTCGACAAAGAGTTTACGAACTTTGTGTTCATACCTTACCCTGAAGACTAACGATGCTGCTGTCCGCTAACCTGAACCGTTTCTGCCTGTTAGCGCTTTTCATGACTCTCGCCATCCGGTCGTTGAGTCAGCAATTGCCCGAGGAGGTCTTGTTCGAGCAGGTTTCCATCCCCGGCACAATCCGGTCATCGCAGGTTACCAATATTATTCAAGACGAATTGGGATTAATGTGGCTTGCCGGCCACGGACTCTACCGATATGATGGATTCCGGTTCAGGCAATACAAAGAGCTCGGAGACGGCCAGGGCCTCTTCAGTCCTTACGACATCCTGACCTTGCTCAATGACAGAACGCAACAGCGCATTCTGTTAGGAACGAGACGTTTCGGCATTGTCCAATACGATTATCGCGAAGACAAATTACTTCCGTTCACTACAGTCGACCATCCTCCGATTATCAATTTCCTGGCGCAAACCGAATCCGGGAATGTTTGGGCTGGTTCCTACAACAGCGGCCTCTATTCCCTGGACAAGGACTCCCTTGTGACGCATAGCAACCTGGAAAAAATCGCACATCCCTCCAGCTTGATCACCAAAGGCGAAACGCTCTATGTTGGCGAGCATGGAGTTGTTTACATCGTTGAAAAAAATAAGATCAAGGACGAGATCCATATTGCGTGGGAGGGGAAAAATCTAACAGCATACAACCAGATCACAGCGCTGACCTTCGATAAAACAGGAAATCTTTGGATTGGCACCGAGAAGCAAGGCGTCCTGGTATACAATTTACCAGACAAAAAATTCATTAAGTATTTCCCGCCTTCTGCAGCTCCATTCTTCAGTAAGATCTCGAAGATCTACCAGGATCGCGATGGCCTCATCTGGATCCTGACAAAAGCATCTGGCCTCGTTATCTATAATCCCGCCACGGACGAAATGAAACGACTGATGAAAGATCCTTTCTCTCAAAAGTCAATTTCAAGCGACAACTGCTTTTCGATTGCCGAAGACAAACAGGGAATAATCTGGATTGGCGCCACCGGAGATGTGAATAAATATGACCGTCAGCAAATAAAGTTTCAACATATTCTTCACAATCCATTGAGCAAGCTTTCCATCACGGATAACATGGTTCGCGGTGTTTGTGAAGACTACGAGCAGAAACTCTGGATCGGAACTGATGGCGGCTTTATTAATATTATCGATTTGAAGAACCAGAGGGTGGAAGCGATCGATGTTACCCTGCCGGGAGATTCGGCAAATTATGTCCCGATGTACTTTGCGGAACTTGACGATCGCTACATGCTTGTTGGAACCTCACATGGGTTGCTGCAATACGATCGGAGGACGAAAACCTTAGGACACTACAAACCGCTGAAGTCAGTGACTGAAAAGCGCGTTGTGCGCCAGGTACTGATTGACGAAAAGAATATCTTTTTTATTTACAATGGCATACTTTACGTTCATGACAGGGCCACGGGTATTACCGACATGTATCGGAAGGCTGGCCATGACGAAGCCTATAACATTACCGTGATCGAGTTGGACGATGATGGATATCTTTGGGTTGGTTCCAACAAAGGTGTATCGCGCTATAACCGGCAAACGAAGCAATTCACCTTCCTACCGTTTGTAGACATCCCGGTAGCGACTGATGGTTCGTTGCTGATGGCGTTGTCAATCAAAAAGATCGGGAAGAAGTTATTTGTCGGGTCGTTTAACGCGGGCCTGTGGGAATTTGATGTCTCCGATATGAATTCAGTACCGCAACCAAAACGTTATTCGGATGCTGACGGGTTGCCGAGTACAACAATTTACGCAGCGCTGCCCGGTAATGACGGTAATATCTGGCTGAGTTCAAACAGTGGCATTGTGCTTTTCGATCAGAAATCGAATAAGTTTATTCCATTTTCGATCAGCGAGGGATTGCAGGAAGAAGAGTTCAATCGCCTGGCTTTTACCGAGACCCGTTCGGGGAAGTTAGTTTTTGGTGGTATCAATGGCATAAACATTTTTGATCCTTCACAAGTACTTATCCGGAACCACGAATTCGTCCCGAAGATCCTTTCCGCCACGTTCACCAATCCGCTGGCAAAAAATCCTTCACGCGAGCGATTTTCTTCGTTTGACGAACCACTAAGCGTGAAATCGTACCAGAACTTTGCTGACTTCCATTTCTTTGTTCCCTACTTCAAACAACCGAAACGGTTTAACCTGCTTTACAAGCTTGAAAACTTCGACCAGGAATGGAAAGAAGTGAATACCGAAAATTCTGTTTCCTATGCAAACCTCCCTCCCGGGTCGTATACCTTCCATGTGAAAACAATTTCGCTGGAAGGGCGCGAACAGGAGACCCAAGTGGCACTAACGATCAGCCCTCCATACTGGCAAACGTGGTGGTTCATTTTACTTTCACTCCTGGTGGTTGCATTCTTTGTGATGACCATCATCCGAAGCTATATTCGCAAAGCGCAATACGATAGGCAACGGCTTGAAATTCTGCTGAAGCTACGCACCGCGGAAATTGAGCGATCGAAAGAAGAACTGCAGATCCTCAATCAGAAGAAGGACTTAATCTTTTCCATCCTTTCACACGATTTACGATCACCGCTCACAACACTCAAAGGTTTCCTCGGATTTCTCATCAGTCATGCGCATGAGCTGAGCACCGATGAACTTAAACGGCATGCAGTCAATATAAAAAACTCGGTAACCAATTCCCTAGACCTGATCGACAACACATTGTTCTGGTCGCTCTCCCAGATGGGAAACATTCATTATACCCCAACTGATTTTTCGCTTACGAACCTGATCGTGAAATTGAAAGGACTCTATCAACTCACGGCCGATAAGAAGCGCATTCCGTTGACAGTTGACTGCGATGAAGAAATTTTTGTCCATGGTGACGAGAACATGATCTACGTGACACTGCGGAACCTGGTTTCCAACGCACTGAAATTTACCAGCGAAGGAAATCCCGTTTCCATTAACTGCGTTACAAAAGACGACTACGTTGAGATCAATATTATTGACCAGGGAATCGGCATGAGTGAAGAATACCTTCAGCGCATTCTTTCGCAGGATCAGCCCATGCTAAAAAAAGGAACATCCAATGAAAAGGGCACAGGCCTTGGCTTGCTGCTCTGCAAAAAATTCATTGACGTCAACAAAGGTGAACTCATCATCAAAAGCAAGGAAAATGTCGGAACAACATTTACCGTCATCCTGCCGCTTGCTGCGCAGGCCGTTCCATCAAACGTTTAACCTTTAAAATGATCCCAACCCTGTGCTCGTAACGGCACGGTATTGCCCGCTTTGGTTATCATGACGTGCTCGTTTTTCCGGTCGTGCACGTAGCCAATCATGTGAATATCGGGGTGTTTGCTGATCTTTTCCTGGTCCTCCTGGCGGATGGTGAACAACAGCTCATAGTCCTCGCCACCGTTGAGAGCACAGGTGATAGGGTCAAGCTTAAATTCAACCGCAGTTTCAAAAGTTTGATGGTCAATCGGCACTTTGTCTTCGTACAACCGCACGCCAACGTTCGACTGAGAACCGATGTGAAACAGTTCGGAGGCAAGTCCATCGGATACATCGATCATCGATGTGGGCACGAGTCCAGCCTCCTCAAGATCAAAAACAATATCGGTGCGGGCTTCGGCTTTTAACTGCCTGCCCACGATGTACTCATAGTTTTCAAGACTGGGTTGCATGTTAGGGTCGGCCAGAAAAACTTCTTTTTCCCGTTCAAGAACCTGTAGCCCCATGAATGCTGCGCCCAGGTCGCCAGTGACGCAAATAATGTCATTCACGTGGGCGCCACTTCTATAGGCTACTCTTGATTTCTTTGCACGTCCAATCGCAGTGATCGAAATTACCAGCCCGGACGTTGACGAAGTGGTGTCTCCTCCTACCAGATCAACTTTATAATTCTCACAGGCTGAGCGAATTCCTTCATACAGGGCATCAACCGCCTCTACGGAGAAACGATTGCTTAATGCGATGCTTACGGTGATCTGCTCCGGTTTCGCATTCATAGCTGCGATATCAGAAACATTCACGGCTACAGATTTATAGCCGAGATGCTGAACAGGAGTGTAGCCGAGGTCAAAGTGAATCCCCTCGACCAACATATCGGTCGTCACTACCAGGCAGTTCTCATCGTCAATATCGATCACCGCGCAATCATCACCAATGCCTTTTAGGGATGAGGGTTGCCTGAGGCTAAACTTGCGCTTTATGCGGTCAATCAACCCAAATTCACCTAATTGACTGATTTCTAACCTATTTTCGCTCATATTTCATTTGAATGACCGGCTGTTTGGCGCTCTGAGCGGCAGTTTGGCTGCGCCCAGGTAACTATGCCTCCTAACGGTCGTTAATATCAATTTCGTGTCGTAATTATGCACTCAGAACCATTACCAAAACACTTATGAAACGAGTTGTTGGATTTTTTCTGGTGGCCTTAATTTTTACGGCTTGTATGGGTCCAAAACCTTACTACAAGACCGCCAAAGGTAAAAAGAAGCAGAAGTACTACAATGACATCCAGTATGGCGGCAAAAGTGCAGCCACTATGAAGAAGGGTTATTGATTTCTGAACACAGCTCAACCAGCACCCCTTGCGTAGATTTGGGGTGAAGGAAAGCAATCATTTTGTTGTCTGCACCTTTCTTGGCTTGCGTATTAATCAATTGGAATCCTTCCTTTTGATAGTGCTCTATGCTTTGCTGAATATCCTTAACTTCAAAAGCAAGGTGATGAATTCCTTCGCCTTTTTTCTCAATGAACCTCGCAATCGGAGAATCGGGACGTGTGGCTTCGAGTAATTCAATTTTGACCCCACCGATCTCGAAGAACGAAGTGCGCACACCTTCTGACTCCACCTCTTCAATTTTATAGTGCTTTTTTCCGATGAGACCGCTGAATAACCTATTGGCACTTTGAAGATCCTTGACAGCAATGCCGATATGTTCCAATTTGTCCATATTTGGTTAACTTTGGGGGTCAAAAAAGAAACTTTTTGCCTAAAGAAAAAGTTTAGGCATTGAAACTTTCATCCATCATGATTGAAACCTTGAGTGAAATGCATGTAGAAGCCGCCAGGATCCAGCAGGAAATCAAAGATTACCTTGGGTTGCGTACGTCTGACATCGTTTTCGAATATTCTTCGGTGGATGGAAAGGTGAAACTCGACCTGATCACCATTAACCCGCGCCACAACCAGGCATTCCTTTTTCACAACGAAACCGGCACGGACAAAATTGATGTGTTGAAGAAGATGTTGACCTACGTTCAGAATTACAAGGAAAAGGAAAACTCATACACCATTCAATGGGTCGCGAAAGGCGGTAAGGAATTGCACACCTCATATTTCAAAGCCAGCAACATCATGGACGCACTCCAAAAACTTTATTACGGCCGCGACATGAACACAATTACCGTTTTTAGTGTTGTATTAAATCCGATATCCTAATTCGCTAAGGAATATGATCAACGTAACCGAAAAAGCAAAAGAGCGGATCACCGCATTGAAGAAGGAAGAAGGCCACACTGACCAGCACAACATTCGTGTATCAGTTAAAGGTGGCGGCTGTTCCGGTTTAATGTATGATTTAGGTTTTGACGACAAGATCAATCCAGCCGACCAGGTATTTGAAGACAAAGGGGTAAAAATTCTCGTAGATAAGAAGAGCCTCCTCTACCTGCTGGGTACTACACTCGACTTTACGGATGGACTGAACGGCAAAGGATTTCAGTTTATCAATCCGAATGCATCACGCACGTGTGGTTGTGGGGAGAGTTTTTCGGTTTAATCGAAAATCACACTCAAGTCAAGATTAAAACCTTCGAGTCGTCCCTCTCCTTTTATGATTGTAGTTCCTGGTTCAAGTTGTTTGACAGGATAATGTGCCTTATAGATCCAGCACGTTTTTCGCTTCGGGTCGATCAGCCAACCAAGTTCGGCACCGTTTCTCACCCAAGTCTCCATCTTCAGGTGAAGGTCTTTGATCGAGTCTGATTTCGACCGTAGTTCAATTACAAATTCAGGGCACACATGAGAAAAGCTCTCTTTCTCACTCTGATCCATGCCCCGCCACTTTTCATTGGACATCCATGACGCATCCGGTGCGAGAATTGACTGATCAGGTAATGTAAAACCAGCACTGGCGTCAAATACTACACCGGTTTTACTTTGAAGGTTCCAGTTCTTTAGCTGCATGATGATTTCAGCGCCATGCATACCTGTAAGCGGTGTATTTGGTGACATTATCGATACTTCAAGATTACTATTTCGCTCAATCCTTAGATCAGGATTCTCACGACAGAACCTCTCGAATTCCGCATCGCTCATTTTTCGCCCCGTACTGTCGTCTAAAAGAATAGCAGTCATTGGTGTATCCTATTATTATCTCTTAATTTTCAACAAACTCATATCTAGCGCAAATCCCTTAACCGGACCCTCGCCTTCCATTACAACGCCATCAAAACCCGTTATTATTTTCTCACCTTCCCCTGGGCTCGTAACCAAGGTAACTTCTTCGATAGGATCAATAAGCCATACCAGCTTTGCTCCATTCCTTAACCAAACCTGGACTTTTTCCTTGATCGTTTTTAGCCGGTCCGTTTCAGATCGGATTTCGATAACAAACTCCGGACAAACGTGCGCAAATTTTGCACGCTGCTCTGTCGACAAGCTGAACCACAATTCTTTTGAAACCCAGGACGCGTCAGGAGAAAGTATTGAATTATCCGGAAGCGTAAATCCGGCAGAAGAATCAAAAGCTAAACCACGTTTGTCAGCGATAGACCACGTAAATAATTGCGCTGTAACCGCACTTCCGGGATAGCTAAATTCTGTTGATACGGGCGACATTATCGATACTTCAAGATTACTATTTCGCTCAATCCTTAGGTCAGGATTCTCACGACAGAACCTCTCGAATTCTGCATCGCTCATCTTTCGCCCGGTACTGTCGTCTAAAAGAATAGCAGTCATTGGTGTATCATTGATAAATAAAGATACGGATTTACTGGGCGGCATTCAAGACCGGAATGCAGGGTGAACCCGTGTTCGAAATGCCAGGATACAAATATCGAATTCCAAACAGTGTTGTCGCTGGTCGATCCTAGTTCGTTAAACCGAGAAGTTCATCTCCATTAATCAGTGCGGGAAGGTGAAATTAGATTTGGACTTGGTCCTTGGTTTTTGGAATTTGGTATTTGGACCTTGGCTTTTGGTCTTAGAAGTTTAATCTACTGTAGCGATGCACTTCAACTCGATGGCAATTGGTGTTGGAAGTGAAAGTATCTCTACGGTGGTGCGACACGGCTGATTGTCTTTGAAATATTCCGCGTAAATTTTGTTATACGTTTTGAAGTCATCCTTCATATTAGTCAGAAAGACGGTCACATCAACAAGATTTTCCCAGCGCGAACCCGAAGCCTCCAGGATATAGCGCACGTTTTGGAACACACTGTGACATTGCTCTTCAATGTTGTACGAAATAATTCTTCCGGAAGAATCAAGCGTCACCCCAGGAATTTCTTTCGAGCCTTTTTTCCGCGGACCAACACCCGATAGAAAAAGTAAATTTCCAACACGTCTGGCATGAGGATATAAACCAACAGGTTCAGGTGCTTTGTCTGAATTTATTTTTTCACTCATACTTTATTTCACTCCAAAGGTCAACGACCCCCAATAACTTTCCCAATCTGCTTTCGGGTCTTTTGCCTGAACCATCTTGACAACGCTAACCATCCACGGGCCAGGGTTACTGATGTGCGTTTCGATTCTGCCGTCTTGCTGCGTAAAAATGGGTTGCCTTGTTGTTCTGTTATTATGACGATTCCAAACACTTACACGTGCACCAAATAAGGGTTTACCCTCAAACATCACCTTGAAACTGACTTTACTTCCAACGTTCAACGTTGCCGGATTTTGTTCAACGAAAATCTCGATGGGCAAACCAGCTGATTTCTTAAAGCCATCATCTACTTTGGAGCCTACCTGGATAATCATTTTGGAATATCGCGCATAAAGCTCCCTGCCGGGTTTGTCAAGCTGATTGTTTTTCCTTCGATAGGCATAAGCTTCATCTAGCGCGTCTTCCTTCAGGTAGGCGTTAAATTTTTCACCCTCAAGCTCTGAAAAAACGTGATTGGTTTGCATCACAACAAGGTGAGTGCCCTCCGATGGTAATGCATAGGTTAGTGCATTCGGTTCATCGGCTTTCAGCGAGGCCCTGATATCCTCCATGCTTTTTTCGCGATGCACTTCAAAACGCTCAAATCGTTCTTTCTTGACTTTCCACGCTTCCCCTATAAAATCTTCGCCCACCCTGAAATTCAGTGACAGACTTTCGCCAGGCGAGTAATAGTATTTGGATGGAGCCATCCAGAATTCATGTGCCTGCAGTACAAGCGCCATGGCAACAACGATCGAGAGTATTGCAAGTCGTCTCATTATTTTTCCGCGTTCATAATTTCTTCAATTTCTTCCGCCTCAAGTGGCGTGTTCTTCATCAGGTCAAGCACGCCTTTCTCCTGAATAACCACATTGTTTTCGATCCTGATGCCAAGGCCCTCGTTCTTAATATAGATTCCAGGTTCAACGGTCCACACCTGGCCCACCTGCATCTTATGATACATATTCCCTACATCATGAACATCCAGCCCCAACTGGTGACCGGTTCCGTGCATGAAGTATTTCATAAACAAAGGTTTGTCCTTCGGTTGATTTTCAACTTCCTTTTTATCAAGTAGCCCGAGTCCGATCAACTCGCTTTCCATGATCTTCTGAACTTCCTTATGGTAATCGTAGTACACCACGCCCGGCTTCAACAACGTAATGGCAGCACGCATTACACGCAGCACGGCATCATAAACTTCGCGTTGCCGTTTGGAGAATCTTCCATTCACCGGGATCGTCCGGGTCAGGTCTGCATTATAATTTGCATACTCCGCGCCAACATCAAGCAGGAGCACGTCCCCGTCTTTGCACGTATTTTTATTTTCGATGTAGTGCAACACACATGAGTTTGCACCCGTTGCAATGATCGGCTCGTAGGCAAAGCCACGGGATCCGTTCCGCAAGAATTCGTGCGCATACTCGGCCTCGATTTCATATTCCTTCACACCCGGTTTTACAAAAGCGAGCACTCTGCGGAACGCCTTCCCGGTAATGTCACAAGCCGTTTGCATCAGCTTGACTTCAAAATCGGACTTCACCGAACGCAATTTGTGCATCAATGGCGCCAACCGTTCGTATTTATGCAGCGGATACTTTTCACGGCACCATTTAATGAATTTCACGTCACGGCTTTCTACCGGATTGTCGGCCCGGTAGTGATCGTTCGTATTCAGATACACATGCTCCACATCACCCATCACCATCATGGTGTTGAAAATCTTCGGGAATTCCGATGCCCAAAGCACAGTTTCAATGCCTGTTGCCTCTCTCGCTTCTTCTTTTGTGAGCTTGTGCCCTTCCCACGTAGCAATCAGCTCGCTCGTTTCACGCACAAACAGAACCTCATGATATTTTGGATCAGGAAAATGCGGGCATAATACAAGAACGGTTTCTTCCTGGTCGACACCGGTTAGATAAAACAGGTCACTGTTTTGCCGGAAGCGCATAGTGCCGTCTGAATTTGTCGGCATGATGTCGTTGGCATTGACAACAACAACGGAATTTGGCTTTAGCTGGCCACGGAGATTTTTGCGATTATTAACAAAAAGCTGCTTATCGATCTTCTGGTAGCGCATAGAAATTACAAGACGCTAAAATAATTCCATTTCAATAGGTTTCAAACAGCTTCAAGCAGGCTCAAGACGCTTGCCATGCGCAACTGGATTGAAACGGTATAAAAGAAGGGCAAAAGGATGGCAAATCACCTGGCGTACTTTATCTTTAACATCCATCAACCATCTAAACCAACACATTTCATGAAACGCATGATTGTTTTTTGCCTGCTCGCAACGTTGTTCCAACCAGCCTTCAGCCAATGGAAGTATGAGCCCACAGCTGAAAATCTCAAAACCAGGCAATGGTTCCAGGAAGCTAAGTTTGGCCTTTTCATTCATTGGGGTGTTTACAGCGTACTTGGCGATGGCGAATGGGTGATGAACAATCAGCAGATCCCGGTAAAAACCTACGAGAAGATCCCGGCTTTTTTTAATCCAACGGAATTCGATCCGAAGGCGTGGGTTCAAATGGCAAAGGATGCGGGAATGAAATACATCACGATTACCAGCAAGCATCATGATGGCTTTGCCATGTGGGACAGTAAGGTTTCTGACTACAACATCGTGAAGAAAACGCCATATGGAAAGGATGTCTTGAAAATGCTGGCTGACGAATGCCGCAAGGAAGGAATCAAGCTGTTTTTCTATCATTCGCAACTCGACTGGCACCACCCTGACTATTTCCCGCGAGGCAACACAGGACGCGACTACACTGGAAGACCGGAGTCAGGCGATATGAATAAGTACCTTGACTACATGGATGCACAGCTGACAGAACTGCTAACGGGCTATGGTGACGTTGCCGGAATCTGGTTTGACGGCATGTGGGACAAAAAAGATGCACCGTGGCGCCTGGAGAAAACGTATAAGCTCATTCACCAACTTCAGCCGGCAGCACTCGTTGGCAGCAACCATCACATGCCACCCTATGAAGGAGAAGATTTCCAGATGTTTGAAAAAGATCTGCCTGGCCACAACACTACCGGTTTTTCACCGGAACAAAAAGTAGGAACACTTCCAAAAGAAACTTGCGAGACCATTAATAACTCCTGGGGCTTTCATTTGAAAGACAACCAGCATAAAAGCAGGAAGGATCTTATTCAGTATTTGGTCAAAGCCGCAGGCTATGACGCGAACTTCCTCTTAAATGTAGGGCCAATGCCAAATGGAAAGATCCAGCCCGAACATATCGAAGCGCTCAGGCAGGTTGGCGAATGGCTTTCAAAGAATGGTGAGACCATATATGGAACTCGCGGAGGGCCACTGACGGCCCGCGACTGGGGCGTAACCACTCAAAAAGGCAACAAAGTTTATGTTCATATTTTGAAGTGGTTTGATGAGTCCATCATTATTCCAAGCTGGGGTAAGAAAATAAAGAGTGCCAGACTTTTCAGCGACAAGAGCAGCTTGAAATTTTCCGATAACGAATTTGGCATTACGCTCAACATTCCAAAAACCAAGCTGGATGAAGTAGATACTATTGTAGAACTCGAACTCAAATAGACAATGGAGGATTTACGAATAGCGACAGCCCAGTTCGAAAACAAAAGTGGCGACAAAGTTTACAACCTTAATGTAATTGCTGACATCACGCGCCAGGCCGCCAGGGAAGGTGCCCAGGTTGTCGCGTTTCACGAATGTTCTGTCACTGGCTACACCTTTGCACGAAATCTTTCAAAAGATCAGATGTTGGCCCTCGCGGAGTTTATCCCAGATGGACCCAGCACCAAACGTCTGCAGGAAATCGCTGGAGAAAATAACGTTACCGTACTTGCCGGATTGTTCGAAAAAGAGAAAGACAACACGATCCGGAAGGCTTACGTAGCGGTGGACAAAACAGGTGTGATCGCCAAGCACCACAAAATTCACCCGTTTATAAACCCGAACCTGACTCCGGGTGACAAGTATACCGTGTTTGATTTGAACGGTTGGAAATGCGGTATCCTGATCTGCTATGACAATAACGTAATTGAAAATGTTCGTGCAACAGCATTGCTTGGAGCCGACATCATTTTTATGCCGCACGTCACCATGTGTACACCGTCAACGAGACCGGGCGCTGGCTTTGTTGATCCGAAACTCTGGGAGAATCGACACAAAGACCCGACATCTCTGCGCGCTGAATTTGATGGATTGAAAGGAAGGGCATGGCTGATGAAATGGCTCCCCGCACGCGCCTATGATAATGGAGTCTACGCAATCTTTTCGAATCCTATTGGTATGGATGACGACCAGCTGAAAAATGGCTGCTCTATGATCCTCGATCCCTTTGGCGATATTATTGCTGAATGCCGAAAGCTTGATAATGATTTTGTGGTAGCTACAATCACTGAAGAAAAGCTGAGACAATCGGGTGGATACCGGTACCGAAAAGCAAGAAGGCCCGACTTGTATGGAAAAATCCTAAGTCAGGCCCACCACCCGGAACAAAAGGTTGTCTGGATGAAAGATCAGTCAATTAAGTAGCTTCGGTTGCTTTGTCGGTCTCAACGTAATTCAACAGCAGATACGTCATTGTAAATCCTGAGAAGACACCTTCAATGGTGACCATGGCAGCTGCCACATATTCGTTCAGATAACGTCCCATCGGCTCATTCTCGATAATGGACTGCATCAGGTTAGCATCAACCTTTAGATACAAAAGCAGGAATACTGCAAATGTTGATGCGCCTATGGTGGCCGTTGCCACCCCTGTGCTGAGACCTCTGAAATAATTCAGGTGCCCGCCATGGGTGCGCTTATATTGCTTCATTGCACCATAAATACCCCCGAGCATGATGAACAAGTTTAACAACCGCAGCTCGATAATATGAACGAGTCCGAGTGCATACATCAGAAAGAAATATACAATCAGCCCAAGTGTGATCACAGTTCCCCAAATCTCCGGAATCCGATCGGGCCGGTTAAAAAGTTTCGCATGTCGTATACTCATAATCCTTCGCTTTCGGATCTTTTCAAAAAAAGTATGCCGTTCCACTGTAGCGAAACGGCATTATGAGTTCATACGAAGACACGGTCATCCTTGCGGCTCGTTCACTTCATCTGTCTGAACCCAATTGATGAGGATAAACGTGACGAGCAATCCTGAGAACAATCCCTCCAGAGCGACAATAAATGCACCAATGTAAGGGTTGATGTAACGTCCCATAGGCTCATTTTGACGAATTGATTCCATCAGCGAGGGATCAACTGTCATATAAACCCAAAGAAACAAAGCGAATATCACTGATCCAACAGCAGAGGTCGAAACGCCTGTAACGAGTGCTCTGAAGTAATTAAGATGGGCACCGTGGGTCTCTCTGAATTTTTTCAGCGCCAGGTAAACACCTGTTACAAGAATCAACAAATTGAGTAATCGAAGTTCGACATGGTGTGAGAGGCCCGTCATGTGCATGATTACAAAATAGACAATCAGGCCAAGGCCGATTCTTACACCATAACTTTCCGGAATGCGGTTTGGATTATTGAAAAAACTCATAAGGAATTTGGTTAGGTACTGAAACTAATATTGTGAAATTTTGGACAATTTCCAACGATTGCAGGCTTTTTAACCGGAGGGCGCTGGGGAAGGGGTCCGCAAGGGAATTTATATTTGTGTTTTTATTTATGACAATCCAGGAATTTGAGAAATCGCTTCAATCCGATATTCCGCCAACGGGTATCTCTATTTTACTTGAAGCAATGTGGTATGATGGCAAAGGGGATTGGGATAAGTCCCACAACATCGCGCAAGACATTCATTCAAAGGAAGGGTCGTGGATCCACGCATACCTTCACCGCAAAGAAGGCGATGAAGGAAATGCTTCCTACTGGTATGCCAGAGCAGGGCGCAAATTTCCTTCTGTTTCGCTGAACGAAGAATGGAGACTGATCTGCACTGAGCTACTCAATGCACAGTAATGAATCCGAAGTTCACGCATCGTCCCTGAGACAGGAGACGATGCTTGACTTAGAATACATCAAACAGCCTCCTAGTTAAATTCGTCACTTCGAGTCTGCACGATCGCTAAAAGATGCAAGATCACCACGAGAAGCCGCACGCTAGCAAAGGAATGCATCGTAGTTATGTCGCAGTAGGAACCTCTTGAAGAGATCTTGCATGTATAGCCAATGCACAGACTCGAGGTGACGGCACATCGGCAGGATTCATTCGCATAGGTTCCATGCTTCACTGGTCTTTTACTCGATGTGACGGTTTCAAAAAAAGGATCAAGAACTTAGAGTCAGCTGACGATGCTCCTGGCTTCGCAGAAGGCTTTACTTCAACGTGAACTCCGTTTTCTTAACATCGCGCGAATTTCCTCCAACAAAAACATGGAACTTACCAGGCTCTGTACCGAACGACATATCGCGTTTGTAAAATGATAAATCCTTCTGTGTGAGTGTGAACGTTACATCCCTCGATTCACCAGGCTGAAGCATGATCTTTTGAAAACCCTTCAATTCTTTCACGGGACGGGTTACACTTCCGACAAGATCTCGAATGTAAAGCTGAACGACTTCCTCCCCTGCTCTTGATCCTGAATTCGTCACGCGACAAGTAACGGTAAGCTTATCCGCTGAAGTGATCTCAGGAGCGCTTAATCCAACTTCACCATAGCTAAAGGTGGTGTAGCTCAACCCAAATCCAAATGGATAGAGTGGTTCGTTGCTCACATCCAGGTAACGCGATTTGTATTTATCCAACATCTCGCCTCCGTAAGGACGGCCAGTGGTCTTATGATTGTAGAATAAGGGAACCTGACCCAAATGCTGTGGAAAGGTAGATGGAAGTTTTCCTGACGGATTATAAAGCCCGAAGAGGACGTCAGCAATCGCATTTCCTGCCTCCGTTCCACTGAACCACGTTTCAACAATTGCATCGGCATTTTTTTCTTCCCATGGAAGTGTAAGTGGACGTCCATTCATCAACACAACAACAAGCGGTTTGTTAGTTGCTTTCAATGCTTTGAGCAGATCAAGTTGTCGTCCAGGCAATCCGATGTCAGCACGGCTCGCTGCTTCCCCTGTCATACCTTGTGACTCACCAACAACCGCCACAACTACATCAGAACGCTTTGCCACTTCAACGGCCTCAGCGATCATTTCCTCAGCTGAGCGATTGTCAATTTCAAGGTTGCCGCCATGAGCGTTTAGTCGTTGAATCAATACATTATCATCAGTAAAGTTTGCGCCTTTAGCGTAGTTGATCTGAATTCCTTTCTGTGCATTTCGAATTCCCTGCTCTACACTCACGGCTTGCTGCCAATCACCAGCTCCACTCCAGTTTCCGATCACATCGCGCTGATTTTTTGCAAGCGGACCAATCAGGGCGATGGAACCGGTTGTCTTGAGGGGCAAAGTATTCTTTGAATTCTTCAGCAATACAATGCTCTTTCGCGCAACATCGCGTGCCGCATCGCGATTTTGCTTGCTCATCAATACCTGCTTGGCCCTGGCATCACTTACATAGCGATAAGGGTCCTGGAAAAGGCCAAGTTTATATTTTGCCTCGAGCACTCTCCGGCAGGCTGCGTTCAAATCCTCCATGGAAACCGTTCCGTCTTTAACGTGCTGGTTCAGGTTATTGAGAAAAACTTCTCCTACCATGTCCATATCGTTGCCCGCTTTAAGAGCCTGGGCGGCAGCATCCGCTTCATCGGCAGCCACCCCATGTGCAACCAATTCGTTTAGAGCAGTGTAGTCAGTCACCACCATGCCGGTAAATCCCCACTGCTTTCTCAGGAGGTCATCAATCAGCCACTCATTTACTGCTGCTGGAACACCATTGATGTCGTTGAACGAAGTCATGACGCTGGCAGCACCGGCATCGATCGCAGCTTTGTAAGGAGGAAGGTATTCCTGGAACATAGTTCTATCACCTATCTCGACCGGGTTATAGTCTCTTCCTGCCAATGCGCCTCCATACAATGCGAAATGTTTTACACAGGCGAGCACTGTATTGTTTTGTCCGATGCCATTTCCCTGATAGCCACGCACCATCGCTTCGGCAATGCGCGATCCAAGGAAGGTATCCTCACCTGCGCCCTCCGCGATTCTCCCCCAGCGAGGATCACGGGCAATATCAACCATGGGTGAAAACACCCAGTTCAAGCCATCGGCACTCGCCTCATCCCCGGCAATGCGCGCGCTTTTTTCGATTGCGGCCAGATCCCAGCTCGCGGCCATTCCCAATGGAATCGGAAAAATGGTGCGATGGCCATGAATCACATCGTAACCAAAAAGCAGCGGAATTTTCAAGCGCGTCTTCGTAACCGCCATCTCCTGCAGCTTCCTTACCGCGATCGGTGTAAAGGTATTAAAGACCCCACCTACATTTCCCTTCGCGATCTTCTCTTCCACATTCTGACTCACGATCGGGCCGGTCACATCAAATCCAACAGAAACCAGGTTAAGCTGGCCAACTTTTTCTTCCTGCGTCATCTTGCTCATCAGCTCATCGATGAATTTTTTCATCTGCTGATCGTTATTCATCGAGGACGTAATCTTTCTCTCCTGGGCGACACCTGCAACAGCGTACACAAACATGAGGAGCAAAACCAAACTATATTTCATGGCAAAAAAAGGTTTGTGATTATTTGTATTGGAAACCGAGCTTATCGAGTCCGGTTTGAATTTCCGGGGCAGACATAAATAAATTCCACAGCAGACCGGTGCGGTGGTTTTCGATCATTACAGGAATAGGTCCCTGATCGATCGCCAGGTATCGTTGCGTATACCAGTTATGATGTTCGCTGTACGCATCGTATGGCCCGAATTCTCCAAAGACCTTATCACCGAGGTCTTCATAAATATGACGCAAAACTTTCATCGACTCGTCCGGTGTATAGGGAAACGAGGACAAGGCAGCAGTTGGCGAAATGACGCCATGATCTTCGGTCGGGCTGTGGGCCGCATAAAATTTCACCGAATAGCTTGCAGTCAATCCCCAGTTGTTTTCGCCATACCCTTTATATTTTTTTGGATTTTCAATGCAATACTGCCTGTTAATGAGTGTATGATTTCGGTTGTGCGTCCAGTAGTCTGCGTAGCGGTCTTTGAGCTTTCGCGGATCAAGGCCAAGAAATGAATAGTGCGACCAGAACAACGGTCCACCGAACTGCTGTGCACCATTGTGCCTGAGGTCGAGGTGGTAGCCATACTGCTGATGATTCGGATCATTTTTGATTCCCCCGTTGCGCGCCCAACCCTCATGATACACTTCCGGTGGCACACCATGGGTTGGCGATGCGGCTGCCAGCACATACATGATCAAACATTCGTTGTAGCCTTCTACGGCAAAATTCATCGCCCATTGATTGTTGGGTGACCAGTGCCAATACAGAACATTCTTTCCGTTTTGACGATGCCAGTCGAACTCAACTTCACGCCATAGCTTGTCAATTTTTGCAGCCAGCGCTTTCTCCTGTTCATTTCCATCTTTGAAATACTGCCGAACACAAATTAAGCCTTGCAGCAGGTAAGAGGTCTCCACCAGGTCGCCACCATCGTCATTTTTACTGAAGGGTTTTACCTTTCCGGTTTCACCATTCCACCAGTGCGGCCACACGCCATGAAAGCGGTCTGCAGTTTCGAGCCAATTCACAATTTTGGTCAGGCGCTCGACACCTTGCTGACGTGTAATGAATTTCCGATCGATCCCAACCAGGATGGCCATCACTCCAAAGCCAGTTCCACCAGAGGTGACAATCATTTTGTCGTTTTCCGGGTAAACGTTGTCGGAGTGATAACGCTCCCGGGCTGCGCCTGATGTGGGTTCGGCTCCATCCCAGAAGTATTGAAAGGTTTTATACTGAGTAAGCGTCAGCAGTGAGTCGTCCGAGATCTTGCCACTGGCTAACTCTTTAGATCCGTTCGCATTTTGCTGAGGAGTACAGGCCGCTGCCGTAATTCCAATAACCACAAGGGCGAATGCGCGGCTCACAAAAAATTCCTTAAAATATAATTTTGGCATAGAGCTAATTTAAAAGTTAATATCTGAATGACAATGCTGAGATTCCAGCCTGAACTTCCGGGGCGCTCATAAAAAGATCCCACAGTTTTTGCGTGCGATAATTTTCGATCATGACGATAATTGGCCCCTGATCAATCGCCAGATAAGAGTTTGCAGTCCATCCTTCGGTAAGATTAAATGCATCGTAAAATCCATACTGTCCCCACAGGCGATCGCCAAGTTTATAATAGAAAAATTTCAACGCCTTCATCGACTGCGCGGGCGTATACGGAAAAGAAGACAAAGCAGCGGTAGGAGTTATGACACCGAGGTCGTTTGTTGGTGAATGGGCGCCATATCCATTTTGGTTATCACTTGAGGTAAGCCCCCAGCATTCGTCACTGTATCCGACAAATTTTTTAGGATTTGCAACACAGTAAGCATGATTGATGAGTGTCGCGCTTACATTTTGTTCCCAATAGTTAGCGTAGTCATCGGAGAAATGAGGATCAAGTCCAAGATACGAATAGTGGACCCAAAACAACGGAGCCGGGTTCTCCAGCGGAAGTTTTATTCCATAGTGAATATTATTTTTTACGATCGCCCCATTCTTCCCATAACCGTTTGAATAGACAACCTTCGGTATGCTATGTGTCGGTGAAGCCGCGGCCAGAAAATAAGTGATCTGTTCCTCATAGTACCCGTACATTGGAAAATTCATCTCCCAGCCATACGTTGGAGACCAGTGCCAGTACAATACATTTTGGTTGTTATTTCGATACCAATCCCATTCAACGGACTGCCACAACGTATTGATCCTGTTTATCAAACTGAGTTCATTCGCATCACCAGCGTTCAGGTATTGCCTAAATGTGAGAAGTCCCTGCACCAGAAAAGACGTTTCGACTAAATCGCCACCGTTATCCTTTGCACTGAACGGAACAACTTTGCCGGTATCTCCATTGAGCCAGTGCGGCCACACTCCGTGAAAGCGATCTGCCGTTTCGAGGAAATCAAGAATCCGGTCCATTCGTTCCAATCCCTGCTGACGCGTGATGAAACCACGCTCGATCCCAACGATGAGTGCCATGATTCCGAAACCGGTTCCCCCGCTCGTCACCGTGCTGCCAGAGGAGTTGCGTTCTCTGGCCATTCCGCTAGCCGGATGAGCGAAGTCATAGAAATACATAAACGTTTGCTTTTGCACCAACGTCAAAAGCTGATCATCCGAAACCGCTGGAAAATCATTTATCGAGCTAACACCGGTATAGAAACTGGTGGTTGAGTTCTCCATTGTCTCCCCGTTTGTCCCGCTGATGCTGCTTAGCGAAAGCGTGTGTTTTACAAAATCCCTGAGAGTGCTTGTGATTGTAAGCTTAATTGCCCGATTGCCATTGAGCAGCTCGATCTGCACAGGAACCACAACATTGCCAGCAGAAAGTTTGATCGAATTTGCGGAAACCGCGGCTGGATTCAATGCGTGGTCAAAATTGAATTGCATGACAAGGTTTTCCGCTTTCACATTTTGCAGCACCACGTCTTTCGACCACACTTGCCCTCCAATGTCTGCGCTTTCAATCCTCAACTGGTCGGCTACAGTTTTAATATTCAGCGTCTCACCGGCAAACGATTCACTATTAATACCGGTTAAACCGTCACTGATAACAAGCTGATAAATTGTATTGTGCTGAAACGGTGTAAGCGGAGAAATCTTCACAGTGCGATCGCCATCCAGGAAAGAAAAGTTGAGTGGCAGGTTTTGCCCGCCCGATGTCAGCGTAACAGCGTTTGCCACCGAGCTTACATTCAATCGGGTGTCGAACGTTACGAGGAAGAATCCATCAACGGGAATGTTTTCGGCCTGCGATCCCGGAGTTAGCAAGACCGGACCAATGTACGCCTGTTGAAGTTGAATGGATTTCTTCTGCACAGGATCATCGTCATTTTTGCAGCAGAGCAATAAACTAAGAAGGAAGCATACAAGGGCTGGAACGGATCGTCTTCCAATGTGGAGCATAAGCTGCGGCAGAGTAAGTAGAGGGCCCCCTCGCGAGGACCCTCTGATTTAACCCAAAAAAACTACTGTTAACTATTTTCCTTTTCCTTGCAGAACAACCATGGCATTCACTTCGGTCTGCGTCAGTGGCGTGTTGTAGACACGCACTTCATCCATAGCACCGGTGAGCCAGCTTGCCCAGGGCTCGGTCCCATGCGAACTGGTCAAACTAGGTGTCGTTTGAAACTGGACTGTGCCAAACACAACGGGACCGCTGTTGGCGAACGCAAAGGGTGCAGGGAACGTCACTGTCTTTGTGCCGGCAAGCGATCCATTCACGTAGTACTTCAGCGCGCCCGTGGTGGCATCAAACGTAACCGTGTGATTGCTCCATGAACCAAAGAAATTCTTTACGTTTTCAACCAGAATGTCTCGTTCATCAGCGTTGTTGCTGGTGAAAATGATCTTTATTCGGGCGCCATCCGCCTTACTGCCATTTTCTACAAACCACTCAATATTTCCCCAGAAGCGACTCGCGTTTGACAGTCCGAAAAGCCCGAGGATACCGTCATTTTCATTATTGCCGTCAGTATCCACAAGGGTAGGGTTTACCCAGAATGATATGGTGAAGCTCTTCATCTCCTTCAGCGCAGCCGGTGCCTCAAACGTTGCGTATGTTTTTGCAGCGCCATCAAAGTTGATTGCCTGGCCTTTGAATCCATTCACAAAGCCGCTGCCCTTGTTGGTGCCGGTTGTTCCGCTCACGGTTTCGGTGAGCGCACCGTCAAAACTCCAATACGCAACCAGGTTAGACGGCTTGATCTCATCCACTGCGGTGAATCCGTTGATCGTAAACGTTGGCTTGTAACTTTCCGGATCGAACTTATCGAAGCAGGAAGTCAGCAGCTGGCACATGAGCACCAGCGGAACCATTATATATTTTTTTCTATTCATCGTTGTCATAAAAAATTGAAGTTGAGGATTAGTAACCAGGGTTCTGAACCAGTAAGCCCGCGCTAAGATCGATCTCAGTTTGCGGGATAGGCCAAACCTCATTCTTGCCAGCCACCCATCCTTTCGGACCAAATACTTCTGCGCCTCTCCCCTGACGGATTACGTCAAAGTAGCGGTCGTACTCCATTGCCAACTCCACCTGGCGCTCGTGCCAGATCGCCTGACGCAAGGCATTTTTGTCGGTGGTTACAACCTGAGGTAGAATAGCATTGTTTCCACCGCGGGCTCGTGCACGAACCTGCTCCAATGCAGCAAGGGCAGCTGCCGTGTTACCGAGTTCATTATTTGCCTCGGCATTCATAAGCAGCACATCAGCATAGCGTATCACGCGGATGTTCTGCTGGGCACCTTCTGTGTAACCAGAGATGATGTCGTTGAATGGCACGTATGACTTTTCATTGTAACGCGGGTTGGGAACATTTGCCGGAATAGCATCGCCCTGGGGAGTAATCTCACCACGGAAAATAATGGTTGCGTTCTGGCGTGGATCGTTCGGCTCAAAGGCATTCACCAATGCCTCAGTAGGATTATGAAAACCCCAGCCTCCTTTGGTACCGCGCACACCCTGGTGCTGCGAATACTGTGAATTGGAAGCATCCGGATTTCCCTGGATCAGCTCCGCCTGAATTTCAAAGATCGATTCGCTTGAATTTTCGTTAGGTACGCGGAACAATGCCTGGTAGTTTGGAAACAATGAGTAACCCAATGTCATCACCTGGCTGGTAAGGTCAGCAACCTGCTGCCACTTAGCTTGATACATAGCCACTTTGGCATGAAGGGCAAGCGCTGCACCTTTGGTCGCACGGCCAACATCTGCGCCCGAATAGGATGCAGGAAGGACAGCTGCAGCTTCGGTTAAGTCTTGCTCGATAGCTGCGTACACCTGATCCTTTGGAGTGCGCGGTATATTGTATTCGGCAGCACTCTTCGGAACGGTAAGGCGAAGAGGTACATCCCCAAACGCTCTCACTAACCTGAAGTGGGCGTATGCACGAATAAATTTCGCTTCTGCGATATAGCGATCCCGCAGCGAAGTGCTCATGTTGATCGAAGGAATATTGGTAATCACCTGGTTCGCTAAATTGATCGACTGATACTGTCCACCCCAGAAATCCGCGATTTGTCCTTCGGTTGAAGTCACGGTAAAATTGTCGAATGCATTTAAAAAGGCTGCGTCACCAGGATCACTGCCTTTTTCCGCTTCATCAGATCCCAGGCTTTCGACCGCCATCGCGGCAAACGCAACTTGCGTCCATCCTCTGAGGTTTGCATACATAGCGTTCACAGCTTTGGTTGCATCACCCTCGTTTACCCAAAACTGCTCTTCTGGTTGTGCACCCTGAGGCGAGACATCCAGGAACTCATCCGAACAACTAACAGAAGCAAACGTGAACGCCATCATGGCTGCTACCGTTTTTGCTGCTAATGATTTTTTATTTATGAATTTCATAGCTAAGTCTATTTTGAATTAAAATGAAACGTTCAGGCCAATGTTATAAGTTGCATACATCGGATAAACATTCGTATCCACTCCTGCCTCGGTTGGCTTTCCTCCGATCTCAGGCGTGAATCCGCGATACTTGAATACATTGATCGCGTTTTGTGCGTTGGCGTAGATTCTCACAGTCGAGATCTTCCACTTTGATGTGGTCGAAGCCGGCAGCGTATACCCTATCTGGGCATTGCGCACACGGAAATAACTTCCGCTCTCTACGAAGAAAGAGTTCGAGCGATAGTTCTGACCGCCACCAATGTTTGCTGACGGATACTCATTTGAGGTACCCGCGCCATTCCAGCGGTTTTCATAAAATTCACGGGTGAAGTTTTCCGTACCGAAGCGTGCACCCAGCGTAGCGTTGTAAACTTCAACACCAGCAACACCCTGGAAGTCCAGCGTCAGGTCAAACGCCTTATAGCGCCAGTTTGTATTGATACCATAAATATATTTTGGATTCGGATTGCCGAGCACCACGTGGTCTTTTGCATCAATTACACCATCGTTGTTCACGTCCTGATACTTGAAATCGCCAGGAAGGGCGTTTGGCTGAATCACTGTTCCATTTGATGAAGTATACGAATCAACATCTTCGTCAGACTGGAAAATTCCAATAACGTTGAAACCATAAAAGTGTCCGATCGGTTGCCCTACAACGGTGCGCGTATTGGTGGCACCACCGGTAGTGCCTACTGCCTTATTGATGGCATTAGCACCGGTTGATACAGCCGTAACTTCGTTTTCGTTGATACCAAGATTTGCGCTTACTGTGTATGAAAAGTCATTGCTTTTCTGTTCGCTCCAGGTAAGGGCGAATTCGAAACCTGAGTTTCTGAACGTAGCCTGGTTCCCAACAATTGTGCTTCCCGTAGTTCCGATTGAACGCAGGATCGGAATATCGAAGATAGCATCTTGCGTTTCTTTAATATAGTAGTCAACTTCTGCTGTCAGGCGATTATCAAGAACGGCAGCCTCCAAACCGATGTCGGTTCCCACACCACGCTCCCAAACTGTTGTTGGAGGAGTGATGGTGAAAATGCTGGCCCCCGGAGAGATGGTGCCGTTTCCACCAACATACGTCAATGCCGGAGTTTGTGTCACGGTTTGAATCGCGGTGTTCGATGGAACGGAGCTGTTCCCAATCTTACCCCAGCTGGCACGAAGTTTCAAATTGTCAAAGATGGTTTGATCAGCCATAAACCCTTCTTCGCTGATTACCCAACCCACTCCTACCGAAGGAAAGTATCCCCAGCGGTCGTTCGCACCAAACTTCGAAGAGCCATCTGCGCGGAAGGATGCAGTCAACAGGTAGCGATCGCGGAATCCGTAATTAACACGAGCGAAATAAGATGCGATCGTATACAGGTCGCCTTCGTCATTGATAAAACGTGTATCAGGATCTCCGATTCTGAAATAGTGATCATCGACACTATTGTTCGGCACATTTTGCGCAGTACCGGTGAGCTTATAGAATCGATACTGTTGCGCGCCTTGTCCAACAAGGACTTTAATGACATGATCTTCATTGATGGTATTGTCATACGACAACGTGTTTTCCAAAATCCAGTTTCTGTTCTCTGCACGCTCGCGGGTCAGCAAGCTTATGGTTCTGCGTTGCGAAAGTGTTGCTGCATAGACAGGGTCGTAGCGCCTTACTTCGTTTTGACCGAAGTCACCGCCCAAACTGGTTCGGAAGGTTAACTTCTTCAATAATGACAGTTCGGCAAACACGTTACCGGTCAATCGGTAGTTCATTGAAGTTTGGTCGTTGAAATCAAGCGTTACCTGAGGGTTGAACAGGTTGGAGGATCCCGCACGGTAATCGTTCGGATCGCCATACGTTCCGTCTGAATAGTAGACCGGGGTGATTGGCGAGGCCGAGTACAGCTGATGAAAAATTCCACCAGGAACATCGGCCGATTTATTGAATGCGCCTGTTGCTGTATAACCGAGTCTCAAAAATTCAAACGGTTTGAAATCGTTTTGGAGGCGAGCGGTATAGCGCTTGAATGAATTGCCTTCAACGATACCATCCTGGTTCAGATACCCAAGCGAAAAATTGTATGTTGATTTTTCATTTCCACCCGCAAGTGAAACGGTGTGATTTGAAATCGAAGCCGCGCGAAGAATCTGACCATACCAGTCAGTTGTTCCAAAGGAATTCGGGTCAGCATAACGAGCAGTTCCACCGTTGATAACATCCATCTCATTGATCATGGCAGCATACTCCGGGCCCGTAGCCATCTCAACCTGGTTTGTTACAACCTGACGGCCAACAAAACCGTTGTAGGAGATTACCGCTGTTCCGTCATTGCTTCCTTTTTTAGTCGTGATCAACACAACACCATTCGCAGCCCGCACACCATAAATCGACTGAGCCGAAGCATCTTTTAAGATGCTGATGTCTTCGATGTCGTTTGGGTTGAGGAAGCTGATGTCATTATACCAAACACCGTCAACTATATAAAGAGGGTTCGGATCGCCATAGACTGTCCCGGTTCCGCGAATTCTGATCTGAGGTGAAGCACCTGGCTGCCCCAGATTGGTAATCTGCACACCGGCTACGCGTCCTTGCAATCCACTGATCGGATTAACAGACGGCTGCTTTTGAATGTCTGCACCAGAGACGTTCGCGATAGCTCCCGTAACTTCCACTTTGCGTTGCGTACCATAACCTACCACAACCACCTCATCGAGGCTGGTGATATCGCTTTCGAGCGCCAGGTCCACCGTTGTGCGGGTTCCAACCTCAACCGGGGTCGACTTAAAACCTACAAAGGAGAACACGAGGGTATTTTCACCAGGAGCCAGGGTTAAGCTGTAGTTTCCATCCGAGTCGGTTGTTGTGCCTTTGGATGTTCCCTGTACAATAACATTAACACCAGGAAGACTCGCACCATCTTCTGCTGCGGTCACCTTTCCGGATATCGTGCGGTCCTGCGCCTGGGCCGTAACCCATAACGTGCAGAGGCACAATATCATAAGTAGATTTTTCTTCATAGAAATTGTTAAATGGTTAATTGATTGACTGACCTAATTTTGGGAAAAGCAAATGATTAGAAAGAAAAAATGCCAAGAATCGTATTCTTTTGGCGTGCGATCATGGACTTGCGTGTGTGCTTTTTTTCCTGATAAAAAACATTGATTTCAAACGATTACAGCCACATTTAACCAAAATCAATGGCTCTGAATCCCGGAAAAAAAACAAGCAATTTTAAGCCTCCGATGGCAGGCTTTCTTTTGGGCTCTTCTGGTGACCCCGACTTGGGGCATGGTCGTGGAATAGGATCACATCCTCCCACTTTGAAACGGTAGGCTTCTTGCCGTGATGTTCGAGCTCAGCAATTCGTTCCGCAACCTTATGACGAAATCCCCACACCGTGTTTACCCGCAGGTCAAGGTCGTGGGCGAGTTTCTCAAGCGTCTGGTCTTTTTTACCCGTCACAGTAAGGTAGGCGATATAAAATGCCTTTTCGATTGGAAACTTGATGCTGTGAAAAATGGTGAACGCGGTGATTGACTCGTTGTAGCCGCAGCGAGTGCAACGCCTTGCAAACTTATGCGTGCCATCAAAATACTTTTCATTCCCGCATTTGCGGCAGTGGAAGGCCTGATCCCATTTGAGTGTTTCGAGGAAACGATAACACGCGAGGCTATCCGGATACAACGTCTGAAATTGCTTGTAGTCCATCGTTTTCTCCATCAGCCGCTCGTTCAGCACTTCTTTAATACTGTTCTTGAGCTTCCAGTTGTCAAGATCGAGGATGGAGTTGATCTCATTGATTTCTTTTGACTGCCGCGCGAGCTTGAGGTTGGTCTCTTCCAGCTCAGCATTCTTCTTATTAAGCTCCAGCGTGCGCTCCTGCACTTTTTCTTCGAGTTCACGAGTCACTTTATCCTTCAGCTTCATATTGACCTCGTGCTGGTGGATAATTCGTTTGAGCGCCCGATCACGCATGTTTTTCAGGATGCGGATCCTATCGCCCAGTGCGAATGTCAGAAACAGCATTTCAAGCACAAAACTAAAGTGCAGGCTGTAATGCAACGTAGTTGTGAACGGAAGCACATTAAAATAAACCAGCGTACGAATGAAAAACCCGGTAAATAAAATGCCATAGGCAATTACGAAAAATCGGGCTGGACGGTACCCGCGGTTCCAAACGGTAATGCCGGTATAGAAGATAAGGGACAACGGAATAATCTCAATGGTGCGAATCGTAAGGAGTTTGGGAAAAAGAAAAACTTCGACAAGGAAGTACACCGAACGGATAACAATTGCCCAATACAATGCCCGGTCAAGTTTTGGAGCATTGGCCCGCGTTACGAGGAACCTCCTGGTAAAGATTAACCCCCACAGAATGACGGAATACAACGTAAAGCCTACCGCATAATTATTCCACTCTGGTCGGCCTGGCCACAAGTATTGAAAGCCAATCCCATCATAACTCATCGCATAGGCAGCAACGCTCAGGATGTACATGATGTAGTAAATGTTCTTGATTTCGCGGATGGCGAGAAACACCAAAAAATTATAGAGGGCGATAATGATCACCATCCCATACAGCGTACCGAAAAGGAAATATTCGTTGAGTGCGTAGAAGACGAACCTGTTGACACTCCTCACACCGATACGGATGTCGGCAAACTCATGCGATTGCACACGAAAATAGTAATTCACGGTGGTGTCGGCCTGCATTCGTAAAACCACCTCGTAATTTTTATGCATCAGCGATCGTTCAGCGAAGACCTGCTGATCGCCCATGGAAATGCGTTCGTATGTCCCGTCTTCCCTGGGAACATAGGCGTCAAGGTGATCTATTGTCTGATCATAAAACTCAAGCAGCCATACTTTTTTCGAGTACGGGCTATGGCGGATGGGAATCTTTATCCAGTAGGAAGCATTCTCTTTATAGTCGGTGTTCTGATAATCGGTGTTATAAACAAACCTGCTGGCGTACGCAGGTGTGCTCACCTCGGAAAACGGGATCTGATTTGTGGAGTCAATAAAGATGGCGAGGTCTTTTGCCATTAGATCGCGCTGATCGATGGCGTCATCAATGGTGACCGTTGCCTGCGCGGACGCGGTGGCTGGAAAAAGAATACTGGTAACAAAGAATATCCAACGCCTCATACTCGAAAATAATGGCCTAAGTTCGAAAATTCTTAGTAAGGTTCAAATGATAAAATTGCGTGTGATCGCCCTGCACACTCTTCTAATTTTCATTCTTCCGCTTAAATCCGATTTTGCGCATTGGCTCAGTTTTAGGATTCAGTAATTCCCGCAAATAATCAAAAACAATTTTTATGTCCTGGTCATGGTTCGTCACCTTATTCTCAAGTTTTTCCAGTTTTGCGAGGATGTCTTTATTTGTCATCAGTACTTCACGAAGTTTTGAATAAACACGCATAATCTGAATATTCACTTGTATCGCCCGATCGCTACTCAACACACTGGATAACATCAGCACGCCATGCTCGGTGAAGACGTAAGGTAACTTTCTCCGACCACCCCAACTTGATGTCGCAAATTGCGACATCAAGTTTTCCCACTCTTCGACTGTCAGCTGAAACATAAAGTCTTCTGGGAACCGTTCTAAATTCCGTTTGACCTGCTCGTTAAGTCTTCGGGTTTCGACCTGATAAAGCTCCGCCAGATCTTCGTCAAGCATAACCTTCTGGTCTCGAATCCTGTAGATCTTGCTAATCACAACTTCCTCCGAAACGACTATCAATTTTGCCATGGTGTTATTTTTTTGTCAGCACCCTCCTCCTAAATCTTAAATCTAAAATCTCAACTCTAAATTTTCCCTTCACTCATGCGGTCTCGCAGCGAACTGAATTTTTTTCCATTCCTCAAGCTCAGCCCTGTTCTTTACCAGCTCCGCATCGCTTGGTTTGTAATCGATCAATCTCTTCAAATCGGGCTGTCCTGCGTCAACCCATGCCGTATACCAGAAGCTTCCGATCCTCCGGATGCAAATTCGCATATGCCGTTCCACCATCCCGGAGAGTGCATCGTGGTAGGCTTTCGAAAATTCGCGGGAATAATTTTTCTGTGTGATCTTACCTTTCGTTTCAAACGAAAACTTGCGCTCGCCAAACTTACTGGTCAGCTGGCGTTCAAAGATCAAAACTGAATCGAGTGCGGTGTGCGCCAACGTAATGGCCTTCCACGCCTCGAGCTGCGTATTTGGAATGTATTCTGCCTTTCCCACAAAAAAGTTATAGTCTTCAGAAAACAATTCGGGCAAACGCGATTCCCAGAAACCATGAATACCTTCCTGACCCGTGAGCTGTCCATTATAATTTTCAGTTGTATGCAAGGGTACATGAGCGTCAGCAATATAATGCCCAAGCTCGGCAGACACTTTAAGAATCTGATCCGGATCGTTGATCATAAACGCATCCCGCAACCGATGTTGCATCCGTTCGATGTGCCACGGTACAATACCATAAGCCTTCAATGTATCTTCGGAATACTTTTCAACGGCAGCTTTCCAATAGCGCGGCATTTTGTGCAAGGCGCTGTCGCCATAATGGTCGAGGTCGAGGTAATGACGCGCAGCCTCATCCACAACGGCATAACGCCTCTTATCGGGATTCACCGATGCCTCGGTGATGTATGTGATGTTCTTTTTATAAAACCCGATCATCTCGGGCGGAAGCGTGAAAACCGCGAGCCTGTTGATTTTCTGATGACCGAAGAAACCCCAGATAAATCCCGAACTTACTATCAGAACTCCGGCCAGGTAAATTGTTTTGATTCTTAATTTCATGCTTGATTAATTTACCTGAAATAAATTTTCCCCATGAAGCGAATCCTTTTTTTCTTGCTGCTTTTGCCATTTGTCGGGTATTGCCAGGACTCACAACCCCGACCTTCGGAGGTGATCGATGTTCTCAACTACCGCTTTCGCATCGAACTAAACGACACCACAGATCGCATCGCTGCGGTTGCCGAAATAACCGCAAAAGCAAAAAAAGCATCCACCGAAATTCAACTTGACCTGATGGGCCTGTCTTCCGGAAAAGGAATGCAGGTATCTGAAGTCAAATCGAAAAACAATTCCTTAAAGTTTGTACATCAGAATAATAAAGTATCGATCACGTTACCCAGGCCCTTGAATGCTGGTGAGCAATTTCAGTTTACCATTTCCTATTCGGGAATACCAGCAGATGGATTGATCATCTCAAAAAACAAATTTGGCGACCGTACATTTTTTGCGGACAACTGGCCCAATCGTGGACGGAACTGGCTTGCGATTGTAGATCACCCGGCAGATAAAGCAGCGGTCGTTTGGGAAATTATCGCTCCGCTTCACTATGAAGTGATCGCCAACGGGGTGCGTGAGGAAGAAACTTACCTGAACCGAAGGCAAAAGGTTACGCGCTACAAAGAAGAAACACCGATTTCTACAAAGGTTATGGTCATTGGGGTAGCGCGCTTTGCCGTGGAGCAAGCCGGCATGGTCAACGGAATTCCGGTGGAGACATGGGTATATCCGCAGCAGCGAAAGGAAGGATTCAGCGATTTTGCGGTAGGTCCGAAGATCCTTGACTTCTTCCAAAATCATGTTGGCCCCTATTCTTATAAGAAACTTGCAAACGTACAATCGAAAACAACATTCGGTGGCCTGGAAAATGCCAGCGCAATTTTCTACAATGAAAGCCTGGTAACCGGTACGGGGCAATATGAGATGACCGTGGCGCACGAAATTGCGCATCAATGGTTTGGCGATTCCGCTTCGGAGCTTGACTGGCCACACGTGTGGTTGAGTGAAGGGTTTGCTTCTTACTTCGCCATTCTGTTTGCCGAATTCACCTATGGAGAAGATCGCAGGCGTACTGAAATGACCAATGATCGATTGAAGGTGTTAAAGTATTACAAGACCGACCCGACACCAATTATAAAAACGAACGAGCCGGACCCGATGAAACTGCTCACCGCCAATTCATATGAAAAGGCGAGCTGGTTTCTGCATATGCTGAGAAGAGAGGTTGGCGACAAAGCGTTTTGGGTGGGAATCAGGAACTACTACAATGAATTCAGGGATTCAAATGCACTGACGGAAGACTTTCAGCGCATCATGGAGAATGCATCAGGTAAGGATTTGAAACCGATGTTCCAGCAATGGCTTTATAAAGCTGGTCACCCGGTGCTTGAAGTCGGATGGAGCTACGATGAAACTGCCAAAGTCTTGAAAGTTGACGTCAGGCAGATGCAAAAAGAGGGAGCCTTTACGTTTCCGTTGGAGATAGGCGTGTTTAGCCCGGAATCGCCTGTTCCTGTAACCCATACAATCTATATAAATAGAGAGACTCAAACGTTCGAGCTCAAAATACCCTCAAAACCGGCCAAAATCGCACTTGACCCGTACGTAAACCTACTTTTTGATGGAAAACTAAAGAATTGATTTAAAAGGGGCTTTGCAATTGTGACATTAACTGCTACCTTTGCAGTCCTTATTTTTAAGAGAAGATATGGCAAATCATAAGTCAGCAGAAAAAAGAATCCGCGCAAACGAGGCAAAACGTGTCAGAAACCGCTATCAGCACAAAACAACACGTACAGCCCTGAAGAAACTTAAGACTACAACGGTAAAGTCTGAAGCTGAAACGCTTTTGAGAGAAGTGTCTTCCATGATTGATAAGCTTGCGAAGAAAAACATCATCCATTGGAAAAAAGCCGCTAACCAGAAGTCGAAGTTGACGAAGATGGTGAAGGCTCTTAAATAAGTCTTCTTAGTAGTTTAGAAACTATATGAACCCTTGTCATCCATGGCAAGGGTTTCTTTTTTACCCTATAATCGCAGGATTTCCTTGCAATGGCCAATCACCTACATTTAACGATGCAGGTAAACGAGCCAAAACCCCTTAACATTAAAAACTGGTCGCCCGAAGACCGCCCCCGCGAAAAACTTTTGCTGAAGGGCAGCAATACCCTCACGGATGCTGAACTTATCGCCATTCTGCTTGGCTCGGGAACACCAAAACTCAGTGCAGTTGAGCTGGCCAAATTCATCATGGCCAGGGTCGAGAACAATCTCAACCAGCTGGCAAAATTAACTACGAAAGACCTGATGAAGATCAAGGGCATTGGTGAAGCCAAGGCCGTTTCGATTGTGGCCGCGCTGGAGCTTGGCAGACGCAGAAAAGAAATTGACTTCGAGGAGCAGCCAAAGGTGACAGCCTCGAAGGACATCTTCAACCTGATGAAAGGTCGTTTCATCGACCTTGCCCACGAAGAGTTTTGGGTAATTCTGCTTAATCGTGGTAATCGTGTCATTCGCAAACAACAAATCAGCCAGGGAGGCGTTGCAGGTACAGTGGCCGATCCAAAAATCATTTTTAAAGCAGCGCTTGACGAGCTTGCGTGTGGAATTATTCTCGCACATAATCACCCGTCCGGCAACATAACACCGAGCCAGCAGGACATTGACCTTACTAAAAAGTTGAAAGAGGCCGGTAAGCTGCTGGAAATCCAGGTTCTTGACCATTTGATTTTTGCGGGCGCGAAATATTATAGCTTTGCGGATGAGGGTGCCTTGTAGGAATGCCAAAGAGAAGAAGTAAAGTCAAAATCGTTTTTATTCTGGTGTTGCTTATCGCGATTACAGCATTCGTGATCAACCTGGGAAAAGATATCGTGGGCACTGATAAGGTGCCTCCGGTGAAAGTCGAGCTGCCTGCTAGCCTCGAGCCCAATCCATATTTCGAAAAGCTGCTCACTGCTTACGAAAATGACATCCGCGAACTTCACGCAAGCACAAAAACGCCCGGCTACGCGATCGTTGTCGTTCACGACACCACTGTAATCTATCAGAAAGGGTTTGGCCTTCGACAGGTTGATCGCGAGGATTCGGTCGATGTTCACACTGTGTTTCGCCTGGCATCAGTCTCAAAATGCTTTGCGCCCATACTTACAGGCTTGCTGGTTGAAGACGGCATCCTGTCATGGGATGATCCGATCGTTAAATACGTGCCCGACTTCAAACTTATCTCGGAAGAAAATACAAAACTGCTCACCATTCGCCACGTACTCTCTCACACTACGGGACTTCCTTATCATACGTATACCAATATGGTTGAAGAGGGCCTTGACCTCAAGACCATGCTGGGACTTCTGAAAGATGTGAAGCTCATCGGAAAGCCCGGGGAAGTTTATAGTTATCAGAACGTTGCCTACAGTTTAATTGCCGAAGTAATCCAGGCGGCCACGGGCAAATCGTATGAGCAACTCATGGCGGAAAGAATTTTTATTCCGCTCGGAATGAATGATGCATCGATGAGCTATGATGCGATCCTTATGAACTCGAATGTGGCGCGTCCTCACCTGCTGTGGCGCAAAGGCTGGCGTGTAACTTCTATCAACGACACCTACTACAATGTGCCGCCCGCAGGTGGAATCAATGCAAGCATTTCAGACATGGCGGAGATCCTGAAAGTGCTGCTCGGAAGCAAAACAGATTTTATTCAGACCTCCACGCTGGAAGAAATATACAAGCCAGCGGTAAAAGCGCAGTCGAAGAACCGGAATTTCAGGAAATGGATCTCGCGGTCCGATTCCTATTATGCACTTGGCTGGAGAGTTCTTAATTTTGAAAAAGACACCTTGTTGTATCATGGTGGATATGTGAACGGCTACCGCAGCGAACTTGCCATTAACCGGAGAGATAAGATTGGAATTTGCGTGCTGAGCAATGGCCCGGGAAATCTGATCGACAACAGTGTTCCTTATTTTTTTAAATTATATTTTAATCAGCGCGATTCGATTGTGGGGTGGGAACGTAAGGAGCGTTTAAACACGGCTACCCAGTAGAAATGAAATCAAAAAATATCATCCTGATCGTAGGGGTCATTGCCCTCGTAATTATTGTGCTTTATTCATTCGAGGGAACACACAACGACCCCGCCTATGCTGAAGAAATCACAAAGGAGCGCGAAGACAAAGACCGCTTCATGAAAACATCAGCGGAATCTCCGTTTGCAAAAGACAAAAACGCGTATAAAGGCTTGAATTATTTTCCCGTTGATCCAAAGTATCGCATCGTGGCAGACCTTATTCCGATTGAAAACAAAAAGCTTGTCACGTTGAAAACCAACGATGGCAAAGAAGAACGCTACCAGGAATACGCTTACGCAGAATTTGACCTCGACCAGTTTCACAACAAGCTTGTGATCTATGAAATGATGGACATGGGTCCGTATCGTGGAAAACTTTTCCTGGCCTTTGGAGATGCCACAAGCGCAAATGAAACGTACGGAGCAGGGCGCTACCTGGATGTAGCCAAAACACCAGGCGCCACTACCATTACACTCGATTTTAACAAAGCGTACAATCCGTACTGTGCCTACATCGATTCATTCTCCTGTCCGCTTCCTCCGCCCGAAAATCTGCTGAATGTCGCAATCCGGGCAGGTGAGAAAAATTATCATGATTGAGCAATAGCTATTGGCCATGGCAATGGCCTGACGCCCAGGTGTTCGAGGAGTTCCTGATATCTTATATGTTGATCTGTTAAATGCCGGAGGTCCGCACACATCAGCCATAGCTATCACCACAAGCCATGCCCTGTGGATAACTCGCTGTACAACACCGCTTGGTGTGGATAACTTTTTAACCTAATCTTTTCTAAACTTTCTGTTAACATTTGGCCGCAACCCGTTATTTTTGAAGGTTACAATAGGCTTATAACTGACAGATCTTCATGACCATTTCATATAACTGGCTAAAGGAATACATTGATATCCCCGAATCTGCGGAAGAAATCGGGAAAGTGCTGACATCAACGGGGCTCGAAGTTGAAAGTGTACATCCTTTTGAGACAGTGAAGGGCGGTCTGGAAGGACTCGTTGTAGGTGAAGTGCTTACCTGTGCCAAACATCCGAATGCTGACAAGCTTTCGATCACAACCGTAGATGCCGGGCAGGAAAAACCACTTCAGATTGTTTGTGGCGCACCGAACGTTGCAGCCGGGCAAAAAGTGGTTGTGGCGCTGGTGGGAACAAAGCTTTATCCGGCCAAAGGTGAACCGTTCGTTATTAAAGCTGCGAAGATCAGGGGAGAACAGTCGGAGGGCATGATTTGCGCAGAAGATGAGATCGGCCTCGGTGAAAGTCATGCCGGCATTATCGTTCTCGATACCAAGCTTCCTAATGGAACTCCTGCAGCGAAACTGTATGACGTTCAGTCAGACTTCGTTCTCGAGATCGGACTCACACCAAACCGCGCAGATGCGGCCTCTCACATCGGCACAGCGCGCGATATTAAGGCATCAAAGAACAGGCTCATTAAATGGCCTTCAGTTGAAAGTTTCAAGATTGACAATCACGATCTGGTGATCCCTGTGGTTGTAGAGAACCCTGAGGCATGCCCACGATATTCTGCCGTTACCATTACGGGTGTCACTGTTGCTGAATCTCCGGGATGGCTGAAAAACAGACTATTGTCGATCGGGCTTACACCTATCAACAACCTGGTTGACATCACTAACTTCGTTTGTCACGAACTGGGGCAGCCCATGCACGCCTTTGATGCCGATGAGATCAAAGGAAAAAAAGTGCTGGTAAAAACACTGCCGGCCGGGACGAAATTCACCACGCTCGACAACAAAGAAAGAACGCTGCAGGCTAACGACCTCATGATCTGTAATGCCGATAGCGAAGGGATGTGTATTGCCGGAGTCTTTGGTGGTGTAAAATCCGGGATTTCTACCAGGACAAAGAACGTGTTTCTTGAGAGTGCACACTTTGCTGCGAACTTTGTCCGCAAAACTTCCATCCAGCATCAGCTGAAAACAGACGCGTCTTTCCGCTTTGAACGCGGAACCGACCCGAACATTACAGTTTATGCTTTGAAGCGTTGCGCATTGCTCATCCAGGAGATTGCTGGGGGAAAGATATCCTCCGACATCACCGACTTTTACCCTGTCAAGATCGGAAACAGAAGCATCACGATAAAAGATAAAAATGTCGATCGTTTGATCGGGAAGAAGTTATCACGGGATGAAGTGTTTTCGATTCTCAAGCGCCTTGATATTGATGTGATTGAAAAGCATACTGAAAGTTATACGGTTTCAGTGCCACCGTATCGCGTTGATGTTTTACAGGAGGCGGACGTCATCGAGGAAATTCTGCGTATCTATGGCTTTAACAACGTTGAGTTGGCGGATACCGCAAGTGCCGATTACCTGGCTGAGTTCCCGGTTAAGAACTTCGATAAGTTCAAAATTACACTGGGTCAACTGCTTGTATCTAATGGTTTTTATGAAATCTGGACAAACTCATTAACAAACAAAGCTTACCAGGATCGGAATAAGCTGACATTTGAGGGCGAACCGGTTGAGATCCTGAACAAACTAAGCGAAGAGCAGGGCATTCTTCGTCAATCTATGCTTTTCACCGGGCTGGAGGTTTGTGCCTACAACATCAATCGCAGACAAAAAGACGTTAAGGTTTATGAATTCGGCAAAACGTATTTCAAAGCCGATGGAAAATATCAGGAACGGGAGCGACTTGCGTTGTATATCACCGGAAACACGGAAGCAGAAAACTGGCAGAACAAAACTAAAGCGGTGAGCTATTACGATATCGCTCAACACGTAAGCCAGATTCTCGATAAATGTGGTGTTAAAGATTTGAAGCAGGAAGAATTGCACGATCAGCTGTTCGATTACGGAGCAAAACTTTTGATTGGAAATAAGGAATTAGCAAAGCTCGGAAAGGTAAAATCATCTTTGGTGAAGGATTTCGGCATCAAGCAGGATTTATTTTATTGTGAGCTCGACAGTTCCTTGCTTTTCCAGCTGGCAAATCCTAAGTTAGTAATTCGGGAAGTGACGAAATTTCCTGAGGTGAAGCGCGATTTGTCTCTTGTTTTAGAATCACCTGTCAGGTTTGAAGAGATCCGCAATCTTATTCTGGCGACAGAGAAAAAATTGATCAAGAATATTTCAGCGTTCGATGTGTATGAGGGTGACAAAATTCCAAAAGGAAAGAAGGCGTACGCGCTGAGTGTTACCCTTCAGGACGAAACCAAGACACTGACGGACGAAGAAATCGAAAAAACAATGAACAAGCTGATGACCGCATTTGAGCAGAAGCTCGGGGCAGTCATCCGGAAATAGATACTTTCTTACATTTTTTGATTGTGGCAAAGAAAGAAAGTAAAAAAAGTTGTCGCTGGCACGGTAGTTTATTCGAGGTGTCCGAGACGCAAGCAAACCCTAAAAGCGAATGGATCAAGAAGTCTTAAAGTCGAATCTAAGCGGTTTAGAGCGTAAACTTCTGGTACTGGTCAACGATCACAAGAACCTCAAAGAGGAACTTAAAGCCTTAAAAGCCGAGAATCAGGAACTCCGTTCAGCCCTTCGCACCCGCGATGAGCAGATTTCGGGCTTTCATAATCAACTGAAAATCACTAAAATTGTGGATAATTTACACCCGGAAGACGGAAGTGTTTCGGAGTTGAAGAAAAAGGTAGACGAGTATATTCGAGAGATTGATAAATGCATCGCTCACTTAAGTAGATAGCAA
>DASWTP010000211.1:0-7810 GCA_036402075.1 Chryseosolibacter sp.
CCCTCATTTTCGGGAAATATATTCGTAAACTTTCAAGAAAGACACAGGACAAACTTGCTGAGGCGAATGTTGTGGTAGAGGAGTCGTTGCAGTCTGTTTTTATCGTAAAGGCATTTACCAACGAGCTGTTTGAGATCAATCGGTACACACGATCGCTGAAAGAGGTGGTTACGGTAGCAATTCAATCGGCCAAGTACCGTGGACTATTCATTTCGTTCATCATTTTCGCAATTCTAGGAGGTATTACAGCAGATGGATGGTATGGAGCGAAGCTGGTTGCGGAAAATGCAATCACCGTTGGGGAGCTTTTTTCATTCGTCTTATATACCGGATTCATCGGTTTTTCCATTGCCGGTTTGGGTGATATCTACACGCAGTTGCAAAGGTCTATTGGGGCCTCTGAACGCGTATTGGAAATTCTGGACCAAAAAGATGAATTCAGTCCTGGAGCAAATGCGATCAAGTTGTCGGGCAAAATTGAATTTAAGAATGTTTCGTTTGCCTATCCGACAAGAAAAGATTTCCAGGTTCTTAATGATTTGAATTTCTCCATTTCATCGGGCGAGAAGGTGGCATTGATCGGACAGAGTGGTTCGGGGAAATCAACGATCATCAACCTGCTTATGCGATTATATCCGATTGAACACGGTACGGTCACAGTTGATGATAACCCGATAGCCGATTACAACCTTACAGCTTACCGCCAGAACCTCGGAGTTGTTCCCCAGGAAGTGATTCTCTTTGGCGGCACTATCCTGGAGAATATTCGCTACGGAAATCCAGCTGCCAATGATGAGCAGATTCGCGAGGCAGCGCGCAAAGCAAATGCACTTGAGTTCATCGAAAGCTTCCCGGAGAAGTTTGAAACTCTGGTTGGAGAGCGAGGCGTCAAGCTTTCGGGAGGCCAGCGTCAGCGGATAGCAATTGCGCGCGCGATCCTGAAAGATCCGGCCATTCTGATTCTCGATGAGGCAACCAGCTCCCTGGATGCCCATTCAGAAGTGCTGGTACAGGAAGCCCTTGAAAAGCTTATGGAAGGACGAACAACCATTATCATTGCGCACCGGTTAAGCACGATTAAGAAGGTAGACAGAATCTTTGTGATACAACAGGGCCGCCTGGCTGAAATGGGTTCACATGCTGAACTAACACGACTTAGTAATGGTATTTATAGTAACTTGCTGAAGTTACAACTGCAATAACAGATGGAGGCTATCTCGAATCGGCTGCTGAAAGACTTCCGGCTGCGGACCACGCAAACGCGGCAGGAGATCCTGCATTTGTTCTTGAAACGTGACTACGCCCTTTCGCATGGCGACATTGAAAAAGAAATCGATAACTCGCTTGATCGTGTGACGGTTTACCGCACGCTAAAAACGTTCCTTGACAAGGGCCTAATTCACAAGGTGCTTGACGATGAAGGCAGCCTCAAATATGCGCTTTGCAACGAGGCGTGTTCTGTCGCTGGCCACCACCATAACCATGTGCATTTCAAGTGCACTAAATGTGGGCAGACGAATTGCCTCACAAATGTTGAGATTCCGGCTGTTAAGCTTCCGAAGGGTTACAAACCTAACGAGATCAATCTTCTCATCCAGGGTATTTGCGAGGCTTGCGGTGGGTAAAAAATATACGATCTTTTCCAAACATATTCTTTACATTTCCTTCCGATAAATCATCCGCGTAAGTTTTAGGGTTTGAAATATATTTGTAGTTTTGAAAGTTAACGGAAGTCTCTAGATGCGATTTTTTCAACTTTTAGGCTTCTAAAACGGAAATCCCAACCCTGTTGCTGGCTTTAAATAACATACTCGCAATTTCCCTTTTCTCAGCGGAAAACATCAGAGAAACGATCCTGTTCGGGATTTTCGCCTTCATTATCCTGCTTTTCCTGATCCTGGACCTCGGACTTTTTCATAAGCAAGCTCATAAGATCAGCACCAAATCTGCACTATATCAGTCGATTTTCTGGGTAGCTGTATCGACCCTCTTTGGTGTGTTTATTTACTTGTATGATGACAGTGGTGATGGTGATTCCATGAAGAACGCTGTCGAGTACTTCTCTGCGTACCTTACGGAGTACGCTCTGTCGGTTGACAACATTTTTGTCATCCTTCTCATCTTAAAGTACTTCAAGGTTGATGAAGCCTATTATCATAAAGTGTTGTTCTGGGGAATCCTTGGGGCGATCGTGTTCCGTGCAATTTTCATCTTTGTTGGCGCATTGCTGATCCACAAGTTCAGCTGGATCCTGTACATCTTCGGTGTGTTCCTGATCTATTCCGGAATCCGCATCTACTTCGAGGATGGCGATGAAAAGATTGAGCCTGAGAAAAATCCGATTCTGAAGTTCTGCCGCAAGTATCTGCCGATGTCGAATCACAGCAATGGAGGAAACTTTGTGCTCCGTGAAAACGGCCGACTGTTATTCACTCCGTTGTTTCTCGTAATTGTTTTAATTGAAACGACAGACCTCATCTTTGCGGTTGACTCAATTCCGGCAGCGTTTGCGATTACGCAGAACCCATTCCTGATCTACACTTCAAATATCTTTGCTGTGATGGGGTTGCGGGCAATGTTCTTCCTGCTTGCGGGAATCATTGATAAGTTCTACCTGCTTCAAAAAGGTCTCTCCATTATACTTTTCTTTATCGGGGCAAAAATGCTGCTTGAGATCTGGCACATCGAGGTAGATGTCTACCTCTCGTTTACGGTGATCATAGCCACGCTGATACTCTCAGTCATTCTATCGATACTGATCCCAAGAAAAAATGTGGAAGAAGCCGGCTAGTTCGGATTGATGCCTTCAGAGAAAATATTCCGCGGAAGAATTTTCAATAGTATCGGAAGAGTCAAAAATTTCTGAGGCAACGAGATAATTACAAACGTTGGCACCTTTTTAAGAATTGCGATAAGTTCAGTGCGCATCTTTTCCTTCTCGTCAAGGGTCAACTCATTCGATCTCGCTTTCTTTAACAGCACCATCATTTCCTCGCTCTCCTGCAGCTCTTTCATGAGGCGACCTTTATTCTTCTCGGCAATGCGGGCAACACGTTTGATGAACTGCTCACTAACCTGGTTATAGTCCTGCTTGTTTTGCAGATGGCCGAGTTGCTCCCAATGCTCTAGCACAAATCCTTCAATTGCAATCAAGCTGTTTTCAAGATCTTCGTCTCCGAAACCGAGATGCACCGAGAATCGCTTGAGGAAGTCAAGTTCGCCCTGCTCCACGCGCTTGTCCGCCCAGATCGTAAGGACAGCCATCTCCAAAAAGAACTTCTTCAGAATCCATGAGTTCTCTGCCGGCAGATGAATCTCATCGATTTCAATTCCCTTCTCAAATATTTTTAAAGCTTCCTTTCTCTTCTCTGATGAAAGGTCTGTGCTATGGAGAAAGAAATCGAGCAATTTTTTCTCTTCATAAACAACCTCCTTGTTTGCATGTGATGCTGCGGCAATCACTTTTACAACCGAGAAGCGCAGTTCTTCCCGCTCATACCGGAAGAAATCGGCAACGATCTTATCTGCGTTGGTGTGGATCCACTGACCGAAGATGAATACATCGAGGAACAATAAGCTATTATGAAAAAAATAAGTCCAGAAATTCCCCTGAAATTCACTCGTTCGTTCAATTCTCTTATCGAGGATCTTTTCTGCTACTTCTAACGCTGTCTTCTTTTTGCCGAAAAGCGATTTTGCCGGAGTTGAAAGTTCGGGGAAGATGTTGTTGTAAAAATTTCCAATGTTCTCAAGCGTTCTGACAATGACTCCCGACATGTCATCGGCCGACTTCACAGGGGTGTTGTTGAAGAGAAGCGAACTACTGATCAGGCTCTCGGCCAGCAGGATCTTCATCTTGTCTTTTTCGTTCCAGGAATTATGGTCAGGTATGTCGAGGCTTGTAACCGACTGGCCGTACATTAAACCCGTTGGCTGCACGATCCGATAGAGCGAATGCTCGGGATGGGAGCCTTTTTGAGCAGCCGAATGGGTTATATTGACCAGAAGATCTTTCCGGAAATCCAGATACTCTTTAAGCCAGCCTTTTTCACTTGGTCGCATTATAGGTAAGGTAAGGGGTTCTGAAGTTAAAGATTTTACTTTAATCTCAAAACCCGCGTTACTTCAAATGCGCTTTCCAGCCCTTTGAATCGATGATTTTAGCCGCTGATTCGACTTTTTCACGAAGATTTTCTTTATAAGATTCAAGAGTTTTGGCGATTGCAGGGTCATGTGCTCCCAGAATTTGGGCAGCGAGGATACCAGCATTCTTGGCACCATTCAGCGCCACCGTTGCCACGGGTACGCCACCTGGCATTTGAAGAATAGACAAGATCGAATCCCAGCCGTCTATTGAATTAGACGACTTGACAGGAACTCCAATCACCGGGAGCGTGGTGAGCGAGGCGACCATGCCAGGTAAGTGGGCAGCTCCGCCAGCTCCCGCGATGATCACTTTCAAACCATTTTTTCGGGCATGCGTGGCGTACTCAACCATTCGCAGCGGGGTGCGGTGAGCGGATACAATGGTGAGCTCATAACTGACCGAAAGCTCTTCAAGCACAGACGCGGCTTCCTTCATCACAGCAAGATCCGACTCGCTTCCCATGATAATTCCGATCGCTGGTTTACTCATATCACGCTTTTACTTTAAGTGTATTCTTAACAAAGTTGACTTTCTTTTTCAAATTCTCCAGGTCGTTGTCGAGGATTGTGACGTGACCCATCTTTCGAAACGGCTTTGTCACCTTTTTTCCATAGAGGTGAACATGGACACCTGACATTTTTGTCACTTCGTCAAAGCCCTCATACAATGCCGGGCCGCTGAAACCTTCTTCCCCCAGCAGGTTTACCATCGCACTAGGAGTGATGATGGACGTATCGCCAAGAGGAAGGTTCAGGATCGCGCGAAGGTGCTGTTCGTATTGGGAGGTAACGTTGCCTTCGATCGTCTGATGCCCACTGTTGTGCGGCCGAGGTGCAATCTCGTTCACCAGGACTTCTCCGTTCTTGGTGACAAACATCTCTACCGCCAGCAAACCCACCATGTCAAGCCTTGTGATGATCTTCGAAGCAATGTCTTCAGCTTTTTGCTGAATGCTCCTCGACAGTGACGTAGGTGCAAACAGATATTCAACGAGGTTATGCACCGGGTGAAAGACCATTTCAACTACTGGAAAAGTCTTCAGTTCGCCTGATGCGTTTCGTGCTACGATTACTGAAATTTCTTTGTCAAAGTCGATGAGCTTTTCGAGCAGACCGGGGGCATCAAAAGCCTTCGCGAGATCGTTTTCTGTCCTCAGGATCTGCACGCCCCTTCCGTCATACCCTTCTTTTCCCAACTTATTTACCGCAGGGAGGAAATTTTTATTCGCTCTCACCTCGCTTGCACTTCCTGTCAAAATGAAGTCTGCGGTGGGAATGCTATTCGAACGATAAAATTCTTTCTGAACCCGCTTGTCCTGGATGAGCTCGATTACTTCGGGCTGAGGAAAAACCTTTTTTCCCTGGCGTTGCAATTCTTTCAGGGCCGCGGTGTTAACGTTCTCGATCTCGATAGTAATGATATCGCAGCTTTCTCCAAACCTGAGCACGGTTTCAAAGTCGGTGAGCTTTCCATGATGAAATTCCGCCAACGTGCTGCAGGGCGCCTGCGCATCTGGATCGAGGAAAGCAAATGGAATATTAAAATCAATGCCTGACTGGATAAGCATTCGCCCGAGCTGGCCACCGCCAAGAACGCCTAACTTAAAATTCTGGTGAAATGAATTTTTCAATACTACTATGATTACTTCCCAAGTACTTTGTCAACTTCAATTTTAGTGATCTGATCACCGATTTCGATGCCATGCACCGCTTCCATGCCCTCGATCACTTCTGCGAAGATGGTATAGCGGCCATCGAGGTGCGGTGTAGGAGAGTGTGTAATGAACCACTGTGTCCCTTCGGTGTCTTTCCCTGATGATGCCATGCCTACGCTACCTGTCTTGTATCTGGTTTTGGTGAATTCAGACCGGATGGAGTAGTCTTCGCCCCCTGACCCATCACCGCGTTTGTCACCCACCTGGATAACAAAATTCGGCACAACCCGGTGGAAATAATGGTTGTTGAAATAATTTTTTTCAACGAGGTCGAGAAAGTTTGCCACTGAGCCCGGAGCGTCCTCAACCAGCAATCGGATTTTGATTTTTCCTTTCGTTGTGAAGACAGTCACCGTTTGATCAACCGGGATCTCTTTAATGCGCGGCCAGTTTATTGGATGGTTGTATGGCACAGGGGTGCGCTTCTCAGCCTTACCACCACGCAGGTAGGCAAGCGCATAGTCAATTGCCACAATGGCGTCCTGGTCTCTTACTTCCACTAGCTTTTGTTTCGCTTGGGTGAGGAAGTTTACATCAGTTATTATTCCGCGATAGCCTAAGGTTGAATCAGCCAGCGCAGCGGCAACCGTGGCGATCACCGCTGGATCACCATCGACAACAGCTTTCAGGTAGACTTGTGCCCAACGTTTCTTTTCGTTTGCAGGAAAAGTCTTTGCATGGTTCATCCCGACAAATGTCTCAGCCGCGGCTGCCTTTACAATCAGGTCTTGTTCGTTAAGAAGTTGTTGCTCAACAAACGCGCTCATTGCCGGCTGATGCTGAAGAGCGTACAATAAAGCTCGTTTCTGGTAAGGGCTCGCGGTTTCATAAAGCTGTGTCACTTCGCTGGCCACACTTTTGTCGTTTGCTTTAGTTTTCAAAACCGCCTCATAAAGGGTTGCCTGGACGCGCCAATTTTTCGTTTCGCTTGCCAGGTTAGCAACGTCAATCCAAAACGATTCGGTGAGGCTCGCACGGATGGACTCTGCCGCAGCAATTGCAACGTTAACATTTTTGTCGCGGGCAGCTTTCAACAAATAATTTTTTGACCGTTCGAAAGGAAATGCCTGGAATCCCCTCACTGCGCTAATGCGGACACGATAATCCGGGTCGTTATTAAAGATTTTTTCCAGGGTGAAGAAAGAAGAATCATTGATGATTTTGCGCAATGCAGCAGCCGAGGCCATGCGCACGTCCGCGTTTTTATCTTCGAGGGCCGATTTAGCAATTGATGAGAACTGCCGTTTGATGCCCTTGGCTCCGCGGTTAAAAAAATGTGCGGCACCCAACCGCGTGTCGTCATTCATTTTCGTGTCGAGAAGAGACGCGGCCATGTCGTTCTTGCTCGAGTCAACCGCATTGTTAAAGCCCGCGCGATAGAGAGACCAGGCCACGGCTTGAGCGTTTTGCTCAGCAAGATCCATCGAAAGATCCCATTTGCGAGTGACGCGTCCATAAGCTTCAATAATTGCAGCGCGAACATTTCGATCGTTTTCTTTTTCGATCGCACCTTTCAAAGCGTTCTCGCTTTCACGCGAACGCGTTTGACCCAGGGCGATGGCAGCTGCTGTGCGAACGGACGTGTCTGCATCAGAAGCCAGCACACTCGTGAGTTTTGTTACCATTATTGAATCCTGCACCGATGCAAATGCGAGAACGGCACGCTTGCGGATCTTCGAATTCTCGTTGTTAAAGAACACAAGCAGGCTGTCGGACATTCTGCGATCCTGCAGGTTCGCGATCGTGACAAATGTTTCATCCTGCTTGAACACGTTTCCTGACTCATCTTTTGAGCACGAGGTTAACACAACAATTGAAATGGTGAAAAGGAAAATTCTATACATAGAGGTTGTTAAAGCAGTGGTGGTGACGCGAGCGCTTTGGTTACTACATCTTCAAATTCAATCTTGGCGAGGCGTAACGCGTATAATAGAAATTTAATTTCTTTC
>DASWTP010000212.1:0-4831 GCA_036402075.1 Chryseosolibacter sp.
AGGTTGCCTCTAACGCTATAAGATTGTTCATTGTGTGTACTCTGCCATCCAATAATATAACTAAGAGCGGTAGGATATAATTAAGAAGATTCCAAAATACATGACAGACTATAGCAAGTTTTAAACTATCAGTCCTCACCAAGACCAAGGCAAAAAAAGCTCCGCTCAAAAGTGAAGATAAAAAACCAGAAAAATAACTACCGCTTGCATCAGTGTGAAGAATAGCAAAAAGCAAAGAGCTTAAAACTACCGCATGACCTATGCTATAACGAGTAAGGAAGCTGCGAAGAAAAACTCCCCTGAAAAGGATTTCTTCCATAACTGGCGCGACTGCTACTATAGTGATAAAATGTATTCCCTTTCGGGAACTTAGATTGTAAATCCACTCCCCCCTTGTTTTAAAAAAATTTGCACTACCTAATCTCAGTAAATCTTCCACGTCCAGAGCAATGCGGCTTAGCAAGAAGAATGAAATAGTTATGCATAAAAATGGGCCTATGCTTCTATCATACTTGCTGCTCCGAAACAAGTACCCAGGATCAAGCTTTTTTATTTTAACTACGGCCAGCGAAATTGTACCCAACAAAAAAATTGTAACTAAAGGGTAGGTAAATAGATTATCATATAGGTATGGTGCAATCTTCCTTAAAACTAAAGCAAGGACTACAAGCGCTAAAACACAAAATACGGCTTCACCAAAGGATAGATAACGCTTCTCTCTCAATAAGGTCATTTCGGTGCTAACTTAGGTGTTATATTCCATCCTGGACTTGGGTCTGGCAATGGGTTCTCCGGGAAAAATGGAACAGGTATTGGAAAAGGCCATTTAATAATCTTTTCTAAGATGGATTCAGTAACATCTTGGCCAAGCTCCTGACCCGCTTCAGTTTTAAAAATAGGAAACGCCTCCAAGAATGTTCTCTTTATTCCATCCATCATATTTTTTGCATATATATCATGTTCAACAACCTTTCCGTCCTTCGTGTACTCCAAAAGTTTCCCGATATGATGATCCGTTTTTACAGGGGTATACCATTTAGAGCCATTGTCGTCTGTCCGACTGAACTTAAATTTATCGCAATCAATTCCAGGTGGACATCCGCTTGTATCGCTACCGCCTTTCGGCTTTAATATCACTCGTACACTCTTGGTGTTCACTACTCCACCATACTCCATCCACTCATACCATACTTCTTGTTCTTCACCGTATTTCCGGCCAAAGGCTGCTGTTGCTGCCGGGTCTCCTTTCGCATTATTTGCTTCCGCCCTCATTTCACCTTCCGCCTTCATCTGTTCAGCGACTCCTCTAAACCCAAATCCCCCACCACCACCGCCATCGGTTGCCCACTCAGTATCGAAGCCAGAATATGAAGCAGAGGCATTTACTCGATCATGAAACGCAGCCATACCGTCTGCGTGAATCTGCGCATTACTTTTCTTATCTGATCCCATCGGATCATTAAAAAACACCGGGTTGTTTGCTCCATACTGATAAGTCGCCATCTCACTCACACTCATCGGATCCACCTGCATAAACCTTCCCAACGCTGCATCGTAATTTCGGAATGGCAGATCATACCATCCACTTACATTATTCTTCTCACTTCCGGCATTGTAGAGAAAGTCATTTCTATTTCCTTCACGCGTCCATGAAGTCGCTGCTGAGAGGCCGAATGGATAGTAGTCGTTTGACTGGATCACATTCGTTTTTGTGTGGGTCACTTTGAAATCATCGAAGTTTACCCATTGGTTGCTTTGCCCTTCATAGCTAAGATACACAAAAATATATCCCGGCTCTTTTACTGTCACGGTTGGGATAGTCATCTGCTGTTGTGCGAAGCTTGCGCTTGCCGGCACTGCAGTCCAGCCCATGTCCAGGAGCTTGTAATCCTTGTCGTATAAAATGTAGTTGAGGTAAGCACTTGGGCGTGTGTCGCCCTGGTTCCCGGCCATACCGACAGTACCGTACGCGTTGTTCACTGCAGTATAAATTGCGCCAGACTCTCCTGCTCCACCGCTCACGCCACCAAATGCTGCTGCAACTAGATTTTCAAACTATTTGCCCAGCGAAGAATACTCGGATGATAGGGCTCATTTATTTTCGCTAAACATTTTTCCTTAATTCTCTGATTTCGGTTTCATATTGTACAAGCTGACTTGCACTCAAAATTTGATTTTGATCTGAAATTAAAAACATCAGCGTATATAAGTTCCGTCCTTGGACCTTAGAATTCAATAACCTTGTTGCAACCAAAACCTCCTCATTCAATCCCATGTGATTTTTTCTGAATTGGCGTTGCACTTCAACAGTATCTCCAGGGATAAACTCAAACAATGAGGAATTATCGTCAGGATCATACAGTTTGCTTTCTACGATCAAGAAGGAGTTTTCACCCGTGCGCCTGGCACCAACCGGCACGAAAGACTTCATTGCTTCGATCAAAGCCACGTATATTGTTGTCAAAATTTCCATGTTGCTAAATCATCGGCTCATCATCCGAAGTAGATCGATGCTCCACTCAGGTCACTGCGCGAAATCCGGACTCGAGCCGTAATTGGAACTCATTTTTACCGCAAGTTTGAAGACTTAAATCATTTAAGGCAACACGAACTCAGGCGAAATAAAACCCCGTGTGATGCCAGTTTTTGTTTTTAGTGAATCTCTTGAAGCTGCATTATTTTTTCATTGCAACTCTATCGCATGGTGAATAATTACTTCACTAAAAGATATCTTCTCAAGCTTAAGATCTTCAAAAACCTCTCTTACTTTCTCCGTAACAATTAGCAAAGGTCTAGCATATCTAATCACTTTGTTTCCATTTGCTCGTAAATTAGATAGACCCAAATGCTCCCACGTGTGAAAAATATCTGACTGACTTAGAAAATCTCTGTCAATACCTCCATAATGAAATGTTAACGGCATAACATAAGTTTTTATCTCCTTCTTTAAGTCACCAATCACTATTTCATTAAAATAACCATTCTGTTTACAGACGGGACATTGATCTTCAACTTTCAGCCCTTGGGACTGGGGCAACAATTTAGGAAAGGATAATCTGGGATTTAGATGATAAAAGTCTAATGGATTTCCACGATGATCCTCTACCTGAGAGACTTCATGTAAAACAATACCATTGCTTATCAAAGCAGAATATACCCGCATTGAGATTAGGAAATCCCCGTCTAAAGTGGAGAAGAAATTTTCATTTACGGAATTCAATCCCCTTGTATTTAAGTTTCCAAGTAATTGAGCTCCGGTACCACAATTTTTACAGGCAAAATCTAAACTGTACCTACTTCCGCAACTTTCACCGCTTTGCCCTTTGGGACGCAAGCTGTTAGTTATCACATAATACTTCATATTAAAAAACTGCATATTAATCATTGTCCTAGATATTTACTTGCGGCCTCGATCCATTTTGGATAGGCGCTATACGCCTGCCGATAAGCAGCCATAATTTGTGCTCTTGTATATGTAAAACCGGTGGGTAACAATGTCTGAAGAGTATTGGTGATTTGTGTATGACTAGCTCGGGACAAAATTACAGCCGGAGCCTTAGATATTGAAAGCCCCAAAGCTTTCAAGTGTCGTACCTCGACTATATGATGGGCTTGAAACGCGCCCTTCCACCCGGCAGTAATTTGTCGGAGTTTAGAATATGTGCTTATCACGCCTTTAAACGCACCTCCTGGACCAATCGGTGCGTCAACCGTTCCTGCATTCACATCATAGCCATACAGGGGATCCCACGCATCTTTTTCTTCTAGGCCCAGATCCATTTTTAGAACGTGCCATAACTGCTCCCCCACGACCGTAAATTATTTCCTCCAAAACTCCAGCCGCCATCCTTTCTGGTAAACATTACAGCTCCGAGGCCAACGAAGCCTGTTTCGGCTGAACCCGACACAGCCTCAGCCAGTATATTTTGAATCTTTCCTCCCTCATCGAATTGTAGCTGAACACCATAATTTTTGCCTTCATGCATCACAGTGAGAGTCACAAAACCATTATGTCCAGCCAAATAATCCACTCCAGCTTCTAGAGCCTCCTGGTCCGACTCAAAATCTCGATATCCTGTGGCCGGATTGTACGTGCCCCCATGCTCACCAATCTGATCAAAGTCGATTATAAGATCACCATTTCCGTCTCGATATACGCCACCACCAGTTCCGCCACCACCACCGCTTCGACCGCTACCACCTCCAACGGCTCCGCCTAAAGCGCCACCATCGCCATTCCATAAAGAATATTCATTACCCTCAGCCAAGTGTTTCCTTATTGAAGCCTGAGCCGCAGCTGCCGCATCCGAATTCTTACTCAACCCCATTGGGTCATTCATCATAACCGGATTATTCCCCCCGTACTGATAAGTCGCCATTTCACTGACACTCATCGGGTCAACCTGCATAAACCTTCCCAACGCAGGATCATAATTCCGGAACGGAAGATCATACCAACCAGTCGTTACGTTGATCTCGCTGCCTGCGTTGTAAAGGAAATCATTTTTGCTTCCTTCACGTGTCCAACTTGTACTTGCCGAAAGACCGAATGGATAGTAGTCGTTTGACTGGATCACATTCGTTTTTGTGTGCGTTACTTTGAAGTCATCGAAGTTTACCCATTGGTTGCTTTGCCCTTCATAGCTAAGATACACAAAAATATATCCCGGCTCTTTTACTGTCACGGTCGGGATGGTCATCTGCTGTTGTGCGAAGTTTGCGCTTGCCGGCACTGCAGTCCAGCCCATGTCCAGGAGCTTGTAATCCTTGTCGTATAAAATGTAGTTGAGGTAAGCACTTGGGCGTGTGTCGCCCTGGTTCCCGGCCATAC
>DASWTP010000213.1:0-2996 GCA_036402075.1 Chryseosolibacter sp.
CTCATGTGCATTTCGTGTCGTGAGGAGGAGCATTTCAATTGAGGATTGTAGTCGACACGCATTCACTATACAATATCATCTACAGATAGGAAGTCCCTCCGGGACAGATCTATATGCACTTTTTTTCCACCTCAGGAAAAAGACTTGATTAAGATCGACCTTAATACATTTTCTGAAGATTGCGTTTTCTCCGGACAACAATAATCTTAAATCTTAATGGATTTATTCGTGTCTCACAGCACTTGAACCCGATACGTCTGAGGTAACCGTGGGATTTCCACGATAAGTAACCGAGCTGGCCCCGCTGGCAACAGCATTTAGTTTGTCAGCAACCGTTAAACTTGCATGACTCGCACCCGTGGCAAGAACATCAGCAGTGACCACGGGTAAATTAAACGCTTTTAATACCGAAGCTCCGGAGACTTCAACGTCAAAGCTGCTGGCAGAGCCACGCGCATTTAGCACGGACGCGCCTGAGATCACAGCATCGAACTCATTTGCCACGATATCAATCTGAGAAACTGAAGCACCCGAAAGATAGAAATCAAATTTTGTAAGGTCATCAAAACCCGAGATGCGCGAACTGCTTGCGCCAGAGAAATTGGCAGCGGCAATCGAAGGCATTGTAATAGTAACATACGTGTCATACCTGCGATTTTCCTGCTCATCGAAACGAACGATTAAGGTTGAACCTTCTTTGAATACCTCGAGATCGTTCACATTCCTCCTATCGCCACGCACAGAAATCTCAAAGAAATTCCCTTGTTCAACATCGATATGAAGCGCGTCACCGATCTCCAGTCGGTCAAAATCGGTTTCGTTGAACTCCATTTCCACTTCCTGTAGCGGTCCGGGATCTTCGGAATAATCGCAAGACGCGAATACCAACGCAGAAGCCAGGATTACCGTGTAGGTGAGGAGATTTGTCAGTTTTGTTGTCATAATACATGGATTTGGAGTTATGACAACTGGGTGGGGAGGTACCCCTAGTTGAGATGGAGTATTTTTTTAAACTCTCCCCTTCGAAGGGAAAGCTGCGAGCTGCGGGCTTCGAGCTACGAGCCTTAGTGCACGGCACGGGTAAGGCACGGCATAAAAACGAAAAGGGCCAAGAAAAGGCCCTTGAAGTGAAAATATTTCAAAGCTATTCGAGTCAGCTCGAAACTCGCGGCTAGAAGCTCGTAGCTATTTTAGCCGATCGCTACGCGCTTAAACTCCGCCACGGTCAATCCTTTAGACACGCTGTCAAGGTACTGAGCAACCGTCTTAGAATTATCCTTCACGAAGGCCTGGTGCACCAGGGTGTTGTCCTTGTAGAAGCGCTGAAGCTTTCCTTGCGCGATCTTGTCAACCATGTTTGCTGGCTTCCCTTCGGCAATGATCTGAGCTTTTGCGATCTCAAGTTCCTTTTCAATCAAGGTCTTATCAACTGATGATTCATCAACAGCAACGGGATTCATCGCTGCGATCTGCATGCCGACATCTTTACCAGCTTCAACAACGTCTTTCCCGTTAACGCCTTTCAATGAAACAAGAACGCCAAGCTTGGAACCTGCGTGGATGTAAGCCACAACGGCCTCACCCTTCATGTGGATGTATTCACTCACTTCAATCTTCTCTCCGATCTTACCAACAAGTTCGGTGATCTTCTCACCTACCGTGAGGTTACCAGCTTTCAATGTCAATAAAGCCTCTTTGGTAGCAGGTTTATTTGCAAAAGCAGTTTCCGCGATGAGCTTTCCAAGGTTCTGGAATTCTTCATTCTTACCAACGAAGTCAGTTTCGCAGTTCAGCGCAATCAAAACAGCTTCTTTGTTATCGCTACTTGTCTTCACAAACACAGAACCTTCTTTTGTCTCTCTGTCAGAACGAGACGCAGAAACCTTTTGTCCTTTCTTTCTAAGAATTTCAATTGCCTTTTCGAAATCTCCTTCGGCTTCAGTGAGGGCTTTTTTACAATCCATCATACCGGCACCCGTCATGGTGCGGAGCTTGTTTACATCTTGTGCTGAAATAGCTGACATAATATTGGTTTTGTTTTTTTTGAAACCCTCATGACTGAAGGCTGGTGTTTAACATACTTTCCCCGAAGGGTTTAAAAGACAAACATCGGCTTTCGACCGATGTTTGATTGTTTTATCGACAACCGAACGGCAGAGAATTCTGCACATCGGTATCCTGAATCAACAGGAATTAAGAATTCTCTTCTACAGGCTCGTCAACGCGTCTCTTCTCGTCTTCTTCTTTCTTAGAAGCTGCGTCTTCCTTGTCTTTTCTACGCTCCATCAAACCTTCTTCGATCACTTTACCAATGTGTTTGGTCAGGATAGAAATAGACTTGAAAGCATCATCATTTGCTGGCACAGGGAAGTCAACATCTGATGGATCAGAGTTGGTATCCACGAGCGCAAATACAGGGATGTTCAATTTCTTAGCTTCTGTAACTGCGATGTGCTCGCGCTTCACGTCAATTACAAAAAGCGCAGCAGGAAGTCTGTTCAGATCAGCGATACCACCAAGCAATTTCTCAAGCTTAGCCTTCTCACGCGTGATCATCAAACGCTCACGTTTCGCCAGGTTCGCGAAAGCTTCATCTTTCATAAGCTTCTCGATCTGAGAAAGTTTCTTTAATGATTTACGGATCGTAGCGAAGTTGGTAAGCATACCACCCAACCAGCGTTCCGTTACGAACGGCATGTTAAGTCTCTTCGCTTCCTCGGTAACGATGTCTTTCGCCTGCTTCTTCGTAGCAACGAACATGATCTTACGACCTGAACGAACGATGTTCTTCAGCGCGAAAGATGCTTCTTCGAGGCGAGCGAGAGTTTTGTTAAGATCGATGATGTGGATACCATTGTTTTCCATGAAGATGTACTCCGCCATCTTTGGGTTCCACTTACGGGTGAGGTGACCAAAGTGAACACCTGCATCCAACAGATCCTGATATGTTAATTTTTCAGCCATTTTCAATTGATTAACGCTTGCTAAACTGGAAT
>DASWTP010000214.1:0-46075 GCA_036402075.1 Chryseosolibacter sp.
CTGGCGAGCGTATGGCTGGTTGGAGGAATGATCTTATTGATGCTGGGCATCTTCGGAATTTATCTGTCAAAGATGTTTTTGGAAATTAAGAACCGACCACTAACCATTATAAAGAATGTCTACTCCCGATGAAGTTTTCTCATCTGATAGTATAAAGAATTTTTACTCGTCCCATTTGCGCGATTTTGGTAATAGCGCAAAAGGCGTTGGCTGGAAAAATACGGAAGCTCAACATGTTCGATTCGACCAACTGATTCGGATCGTTTCCAAAAGTGCCTATTCAATCAACGATCTGGGATGCGGTGTTGGCGAGCTCTTCAGTTACCTCGTTGAACGGCAACTTCTGCCTGAGCGGTATTTCGGCTATGACATACTTCAGGAGATGGTAGAAGCCGCCAGTACACTATTGAAGTCCGCACCTAACGTCAGCATCAAAAAAATTAATGATCCTAAGGAAATGACCACGGCTGACTATTCTGTCGCCAGCGGAATATTTAATGTAAAGTATGAAGCTAAGGAGTCGGATTGGCTTCATTATGTCTTGACCACCCTCGATCATTTGAATTCAAAAAGCGCTGCGGGATTTTCTTTTAATCTCCTGACAAAATATTCAGACAAGGAGTTTATGCAGGAGTACCTCTACTACGCAGATCCACTATTTTATTTTGATTATTGCAAGCGTAATTATTCCAGGAACGTGGCCTTGCTGCATGACTATAATCAATACGACTTTACGATTCTTGTTCGAAAAATGTAAACCTTGTATGTTGCCAATTGGAAAATAGATCATCACACGGATGAGATCAATCGGATTTAATAAGCCGTATTTTACGGGTAAAGAACTCGACTACATCATGGAGGCGGTGTCGCGTGAAAAGATTTCCGGGAACGGATATTTTACACAAAAATGTCATCGGTTGCTGGAGCAACGCTACGGCATTAAAAAAGTACTGTTGACAAGTTCCTGTACTGACGCCCTCGAAATGTGCGCATTGCTGTTAAACATTTCCGAAGGCGATGAAGTGATAATGCCATCATACACGTTTGTATCGACAGCGAATGCATTTGTACTGCGTGGTGCACGAATTGTATTCGCTGACAGCATGCCATCAAACCCGAACGTTTCGGTGGCGAGTATCGAACAGCTGATCACACCAAGAACCAAAGCGATCGTGGTTGTTCACTATGCTGGTATCAGCTGCGACATGGACCAGGTGATGAGCCTGGCGAGAAGCAAAAACCTGTTCGTCATTGAAGACGCTGCCCAAGGAATTGAATCCCGATATAAGGGTAAACCACTAGGCTCGATAGGTCACCTGGCTACGTTTTCGTTCCATGAAACTAAAAATGTAATCTCTGGCGAGGGTGGCGCATTGCTGATCAACGATCAAACATTTATTCAGCGAGCGGAAATACTTTGGGAAAAAGGAACAAACCGGTCGGCTTTCTTTCGAGGGGAAGTCGACAAATACAACTGGATCGATATCGGGTCATCTTTTCTCCCGTCCGATATTACCGCAGCTTTTCTTCTTGCGCAACTGGAAGCCATAGACGCAATTCAAAAGAAGAGAATGTTTCTCTGGAATGCATATTATGCCGGGCTTAAGCATCTAAAATCAGTTGGCGTTGGGCTTCCTGAAATTCCTCAAGATTGTCAGCACAACGGTCATATTTTCTATTTGGTGTGTCGAAGTGGCCAGGAGCGCGAAGACATTTTGAAGTTTCTCAATTCGAACGGTGTAAATGCCATTTTCCATTATTTGTCATTGCATAAAAGTCAGTTCTATGCAAGAAGCCATTCTGGCGGTGACTTGCCGAACTGCGATAAGTATCATGATTGCCTGATCCGGCTACCCCTCTATTTTGAGCTTTCAGTGGAGGACAGTGCCTATGTCATCGGGCTGGTATCAGCCTTTTTCGAAAATCGGCCTGCCGGTCAACCCTCGGCCGATTTTTGAAGCCACGGGTGGTCAAAATCTAGGGAGAATGGCAGGTCCAACGATTGTTGCTGCGGATGAGTCAGATCTGTCGAACGTTTGCTATTTTCGAGTAACTAATCTGACCGATATGCAAACGCTCAGTCTCAGCCAGCGGATCAAGGGCACCGCCAAGCGGATTTTAAGAATCACGTTGGTAACGCTATTGATTATTGGAGCCGGAATTTTAAGCTTCATGTATTGGGGAGTTTATGATGAGGGCATTCGAGCGGGGACAATGCTACGGATCAGCAAGAAAGGAATGATTTTCAAAACGTATGAGGGGCAATTGAATCTTCAGACGTTTGGAGCGTTGAAGGGCGCGAATCCTATTATGGAGGCATTTGATTTTTCTGTGGAAAGCAGTGAAACCGAGGTAATAAAAGACCTTGAGGAAGCTGCCCTCACGGGTGAACGCGTAAATCTCCATTATATTAAACGGTACGCTGCATTTCCATGGCGAGGTGATACTAAATATTTTATTATTAAAGTGGAACGGAGTGGGCGATAAGACCGATCTATTTCGTTCATTTGAGAGCAAACTAGTTACATGACAAAATTTACGAGTGATGTTGAAGCGGCTAACGGATTAGCCGAATCTTTCAGAAGACTAAGAGCAGAGATTTCGAAGGTTGTAATTGGCCAGGACGAAGTTGTTCGTCAGGTTTTGACAGCAATTTTTTGTCAGGGACATTCATTGCTTGTAGGTGTGCCCGGCCTTGCTAAGACACTTCTCGTGCAAACGATTGCCACCTCGCTCGAACTCCAGTTTAAGCGCATTCAATTCACACCCGATTTGATGCCATCCGATATTGTCGGTGCTGAAACAATGGATAAGGAAAGAAATTTCAAATTTGTTAAGGGGCCTGTATTCGCAAATATCATCCTGGCGGACGAAATCAACCGAACGCCTCCCAAAACGCAGGCAGCGCTTCTGGAGTCCATGCAAGAATATGCCGTAACAATTGCGGGGCAGCGTTATGACTTACCAAGACCATTTTTCGTGTTGGCAACGCAGAACCCAATAGAACAGGAAGGAACTTATCCGCTTCCAGAGGCGCAGCTCGACCGTTTCATGTTCAACATTATGCTGACATATCCAGCATTCCAGGATGAGGTCAGCGTAGTGAAGGCAACGACCTCCGATGAACCAAAACTGGTTGCCAAAATTTTGACAGGAGAAGAGATCACCTATTTTCAACATCTTGTAAGGCGCGTGCCCGTGGCAGATAACGTTATCGAATATGCCGTAGGCCTGGCAAATAAGACGCGGCCAGGCGTTGCTAACGGATCATCAATCGCACGGGAGTATCTTGAGTGGGGAGCGGGCCCGCGGGCATCACAGTATCTGGTACTGGGTGCAAAATGCAATGCGCTGCTCAATGGAAAATATTCACCCGACATCGAAGACGTTGAAGCCATTGCCAAGCCGGTGCTGCGTCACCGCATCGTGCGGAATTTCAAGGCAGAAGCAGAGGGAATTTCCGTGGATGAAATAATCGAGAGATTGATGCGCTAATTGTCGAGAGATTCGTCAGTGATCGTGAGGTTCATTCCGCTCGCTGCTGAATAATACCTCCGCAGCGGTCGCCATGCGGGTCCACCTGTGGGATTTCCCGTTGCCAAATCAAACACTGACCCGCAGCACGGATCTTCCATAAAGAGAGTGGAAACGTGAACATTCACCGTAGCGCAAGCTTCATTTGGCCGGTAAGAACAATTGCGTTCATAAACCAAATAGTTTGATGCGTCCTTCCGATAAATGATCAGACCTTTCACGCCTGCGTCATCATAATAATGATATCCTCCATCGGTCTTAAGCCGGGCATATTCCGGCAGATTAAGGTTAATGTAAATCGTTCCGAAGCTAAGGTATGGAATCGGATCGTCAGCGATATCGGGTTTACACGCTGACGTATGCAAAAGAATGGCTAGCACCACAACCACAACTAGTCTACTCATGCTGTTTATTATAGTCATAAAAACCTTGCCCGCTCTTTCTGCCGAGCTGGCCAGCATCAACTTTTTGCTGTTGAATTCGGCTCGGTCGGAATTTTGAATCCTGATGAAATGCATGGTAGATCGATGAGGTAACTGCAAAGTTCACGTCTATCCCAATCAAATCCATCAATTCAAAAGGCCCCATCTTAAAACCGGTCGCTCTCAGCAGGCTATCCACTGTGGAAAAAGAGGCAACGTTTTCTTCAACCACTTTTAAAGCCTCAACATAATAGTGACGCGCAACCCTGTTAACGATGAATCCCGGAGAATCTTGTGTTCTGACACTCTGCTTCGCGAGCTTCACGCAGAATTCTTCCAGCAAAATGACCGTCTCTTCGGTCGTTGCAGCACCTTTTATGATTTCGACCAGTTTCATTACCGGGGCAGGATTAAAAAAGTGAAGTCCTGCAAAGCGCGATGGCCGTCCTAACGCTACCGCTATTTGTGTAATGGGAATGGAGGATGTGTTAGAAGTCAGTACTGCGTGTGCAGGCAGGGTTTTTTCCAGCTGTGAAAAAATTTTTCGTTTTATTTCCAGATTCTCGGCTGCGGCTTCTATAGCGATGTCGCACCGGACGTCTTCCATTTTCTCAATCACATGTAGTCGCGCCACCGCAGCATTCTTGTCGGGTACCGAAATCTTATTTTTTTCAACCAGCGATTGAAGTGATGCCTCAATTTTGGCTTTTGCCGTGTTTCCGGACGAAGGATTAACATCAAACATGGAGACCTGAAAGCCAGCGGCTGCACATACTTGCGCAATACCTTGGCCCATAGTACCGGCTCCAATAACTGCAACGGTCTTAATTTCGCTTATCATGCAGTGCCTTCCGTGTGGAACTGACGTAAGAATCGAATGTCATTTTCAGAATAAAGCCTGAGGTCGTTTACCTGGTAACGAAGCTGGGTAACGCGCTCAATGCCCATGCCGAATGCGAAACCAGTAAATTCTTCGGGGTCAATACCACAGTTACGCAATACATTTGGGTGAACCATTCCCGCACCAGCAATCTCCACCCAGCCACTCCGTTTGCAAACCACACATCCTTCGCCTTTGCAGATCAGACACGTCACATCAATTTCTGCGCTTGGCTCCGTAAATGGGAAGAATGAAGGCCTCAAACGAAGTTTAATGTCCTTTCCGTACATTTCCTTCGCAAAGTGAAAAAGCGTTTGTTTGAGGTCTGCAAAGCTTACGTTCCGATCAACATAAAGTCCCTCTACCTGGTGAAAAAAACAATGCGCTCGGGCTGAAATGGCTTCGTTGCGATAAACGCGACCTGGCATAATGGCGCGCACCGGAGGCTTTTGGTTTTGGAGAAGTCGGATTTGTACGTTCGAAGTGTGTGTCCGCAATAACACGTCACCGCCTTCTTTCGATGATTTCTCAATGAAAAACGTATCCTGCATCTCGCGTGCAGGATGGTTAGGAGGGAAATTTAAAGCGGAGAAGTTGTGCCAATCGTCTTCGATCTCCGGTCCGTCCGCAACATTAAAGCCGAGCCGTTCGAAGATTTCGATGATGCGCATTTTTGTAAGTGTAAGCGGATGAAGGTTTCCGACTTTGTTTGGAATCGGTGGCAGTGTGAGATCAATGTCCACCTTTACTTCAGCGGTCGACTGAAGTTTTTCGTTTAATTCCTGGAATTTTGCCTCAGCAGCCTGCTTGAGTTCGTTCAGAACTTTGCCAAACTCTTTCTTACGTTCAGCCGGGATCTGCTTCAGATTTTCGAACAATTCTCCGATTGCACCTTTTTTACTGATGTATTTCAACCGGAATGATTCGAGATCATTCTTCGTCTTAGCGGTAAATACTTTTACCTCATCCAGAAGGCTGTTGATTTCTTTCTCCATGGTCATACTCCCGCTGGTAAAAATACGATTTTGACTGATAATTAGTCAGGTATTTCCTTAACGTCAAGCTTTTTCAGAATCAGCCGATCAAGAATAACACTTAAAATTATTGAACACACAATTACACCCGAAAGGAAATAGACGTCTGAGATTCCGTTGAGAACGATTGCCATAATAATGAAGAACACCTGGGTTATTCCAAGAATGATCGTTGTTTGGCTATGCGTCTTTCCCAAGCGCATGATGGCATGGTGAACGTGACTCTTATCGGGGCGGAAAGGGGACTGGCCTTTTGAAAGCCGAAGGATTACGATACGAAGGGTATCGACAAGCGGTATCATGATAAAGCAAGCACCCGCTCCGATGGTAGGAATAAATTTGTAGTCATGATTGGCAGGCAGGGCAAAGTTCACATTCATAAAGTGAATAACCATAATTGCAAGGAACATCCCGATCACCAACGCTCCCGTATCACCCATAAAAACTTCTGACGGCTCCCAATTGAAAATGAGAAAGGCGAGGATCGCACCAAGCATAGCGAAGGTAATTAATCCAAACACGGTATCGCCCACCAGAAAAAACCAGATTCCAAAGGTAAGCAGCGAAATGCTTGCAATTGTTCCAGCTAAACCATCAAGTCCATCAATGAGATTGAATGAGTTCGTGACAACAATAACTGTGAAGACCGTTAATCCGTAGCTTACTCCATCCGGAAGATCATAAACGGAAAACATTCCATAGAACGAATCAATTCTCAGATCAAAAAGGATCACAAGCAGACAAGCGGACATGATTTGGCCGAGCAATTTCAAGTACGGTCTCAAGGGCACAAGGTCATCGCGGACGCCAATGAAGAAGATTATGAATAAGGCAACGAGGACAAAGCGAATGTGCCCCAGACTGGCGAAGTCAAGCCATATTAAGCTAGCCAGGAAGAATCCACCAAAGATTGCGATTCCACCCATTGAAGGCGTTACTTTCTTGTGAATTTTGCGCCTGCCCGGAATGTCGAGAATGTTCTTCTTATGAGAATATTTGATTATGACCGGGAGGATCAGAAACGCGATTACAAAAGAAGTAATTAAAGCGGCTAGCTGAATGGACATGTCTTAATGCAAGAAGGGGCAAATTTAAATAAAACACGCAGAAGGGCAAAGAAACGATTTTAACTTGGTTTAGCGAATTTGCGCCTGTTTCAGCAGAACCTTTGCAAATCGAAAGTTGCTAGTGGTCACGCGGTGAAATAGCCGGGCGGGCTCCAGTAAAAATCGAAAAAACCACTCCAAATAAAGTTTTCGAAAGATCCACGGAGCTACGGGCTTATTACCGGAAATGAAGTCGAACGCACCACCACAGGTAAAAACAGCCCGACAAGAAAGGTCTGCATAGTTTTCCTTCACCCATTTTTCCTGTATCGGCATCCCAAAGCCAACCATTAGAACATCCGGATTAGCAGCGTTAATCTTCTGGATGATATCCTGGTTTTCGCGCGATGATTTGTCCTTATTAAAATATCCGTGAGACGCGCCTACTATCCGAAGCGTAGGTTCGACCCGCGCCAACTGCTCGACCGTTTTGTTAATTGTTATCTCATCGGCTCCCAGAAAAAATATTGTAAACCCCTTTTGCGCCAAAAATCTTGCAAAAGTCCAAATCCAGACATTGTATGCAATCTTGACTGGAATAGGGAGGTTTAGCAGCCTGGCCGCCAGCTGGATTCCGCTTCCGTCACACATTACATAACTAACCTCATCACGAAAAAAGCTTTGCAGCCACGGTGCTTCGTAATTCGCTAATTGAATAAGATGCGCATTTGCATGCAGAAATAATTGTTGCTTGTTTTCTTTTATAACTTCCTGGACCTTATGATGCAATTGTGAAACGGTCAATAAGTGGACTGGTATGTTCCCTATTATTATCCGCCCAGTAATGGACTCATCTGTGGACTTTTGGTCTTTCATTTATTAAAAGTGGGTGGCAATTTCTCTATAAATCTCAGATAAAAAAATACACGGGGTTTGTCGGCATCAGAAATCAGCAGCGCTCTGGGACTTCTGATACATTTTTCCAAGTCTCTTAGTGTTCACAAATCCTGCTATAAGGAATGTTAATACAATAATTCCCTTTTGTCGCTGCAGAAGTGACTCGGTTACACAGCCGATAACCATGACAACAGAGAATGCGATCAGAAGGAAATCGGCCCTGCGAAAACCATTGTAACATAAAATTCCAAAGATTAGTAATAATGTGATCAACCCGGGTAGTCCAACAGCAAGCGTGGTTTCTAAATACTGGTTATGGGAATTGTATTTGTCGATATATTCCTGCCACCAAGTCTCTCGTGCCCGTTGTAGTTCATCCAGGCTATCTCCTGTGCCTACGCCTAAAATTAGATTTTTGTTGATAACGTCCAGATTAGTTTGCCAGTTTCTATACCTGATATAGTCGAACCGTTCCGTGTACAATCGCATAAGACGCGACTTTGTAAAGCTATTATTTGCTACGAAAACGCTTATTGATATAACCGCAGCAATGGCAAGGATTAATGGTAGTACAATTTTTCCAGTTTTTAAGAAATAGGTAAACAGAAAGATAAGTAGCAATAGCGGTGTTAGTATGATCGGCATTTTTGCGCCCGTGTGTGCCAACAAGAAAATTGCAGAGAAAATACCTGTTAAGCAAAGCGTAGCCATCGCCTTAGAGATCGTATCCGTAAAAAGATAGTTCGTAAGGATTGCAACTGAGATGACTAAATATAAACCCCTATACGTTCTGTTGGTGGTAAGGATTTCATCCAACCAGAGTTCATCAAAAAAAATATACAAAGCCGAACATAGAAGCGCAGCAACACTAAAGCTAAGAAACGCAAGTCGCACTGTTTTTTCGCTGATAGCCACGCTTCCGAACAAGATCGGAAAGATGACGTATGAGTACATACGCTCAAGGTGCTGAAGGCCGACACGCATATTTTCCGTATAAATCAACCCGAGCACATGGACGATAAAAAAAAATGTCATCGTCATGTTGAACGGTGTTAATACATTCTTCAGATTTGGACGACTGAGAATCATTGAGGCCAGCCAGCACGCGATCAGCGAAAAAGACAGGATACCATTAATTGTAGTTGTTAACGGAAGTGTTGCGGCTGTCCCAATGAAAAGATATTTCAAGGCAAGCGACCTATTACTGGGATCAAGCGCAAAAAGCTTCAGCTGAACAAATTTCATAACAATTGGGAGTTGACGTCTATTGCATCCGGATCTGCACGGAATTCTTCACGCTCACGAATCAACCGGGCGATGTAGGAAGAGAAAAATAGGATCAGTAAGACAATCAACAAGTTGTAAACCATATTATGGAAAAAGGAAATAAAATATAAAAACGTAAGACAAAAGCTTACTTCATTGCGTAGCGCATTTCGAACCAGCAGAATCACGAAGAGTGAAACGCCTGCTATTCCGAAATCGTACAGTAATCGAACAAAATCCTGATGGGGCATGTGGTCGTAGTCATACGTCTGAATGATCAGATGGCGTGCCTTTTCGGGTCCGGCCCCGAATATCTTTTCTGGCAAAGAGAGGCTCTTAAAATGCGAATAAACCGTCTTAAAAAGTGAATAGCGTAACTCAAAAGATGCATCTCGTCCGTCTTCATACCGGTATGTCGTGATTACATTAGACTCCTCTGAAAAAACAGCATACAAAGGGTAAATCATATTTAAAGCTAATATGAACCCGGCTAAGCTGATAAAGCGTAGAGGCGGTCGCCCCCATACCCAAAAAAGAAACGGAAGCATTAGAAAGAAAACAAGATTAAGACGTGTTTCAGTTGCGAAAATGAGAAGCAGGAAAATTATATAGAGTAAAACCTTTTTTTTACGGCTGCCATTGCCGGCATAAACATACACAATATAGACTGTAGTAAGGAAGGTGCTGTAGACTGAAGCCGATATTGCAAAACCTGAAAATCGACCAAGGTTTTCGAAATTCGAGGGGCTCAATAGGGCAACTCCGGAGGCCACAACGTATAATAACGTTAATGCTCCCACCGTGCCGTGGCTGACTTTACCTTTCAAATTATTAAAAAGTAGAGTACACATTAATAAAGTCGCGAAAAATACCACTGGAAAAGTAAGCGATCCCACAAATCTTGTTACCGTCAATAAAAGCAAAAGGAAGACAATGATGCAGTCAATCAGGTTTTCTCGCAAGATCTTAATTTCTTGTTTTGTTGCTAGTGTGATAACAAAGAGCAGGAAGAATGGAATTGTGAAGTAGTAGATGTTTAATGAAACGCCAACTGACTCTTGCAAAAACGGGACGCTTAGGAGGAGTGGGTAAATGAGCATTAAAGTCAACGGCACTGTTCTATGGATTGCCATAACTTATCGGGAAAGTTTTCTAAACATTAATTCCAATGGTCGTTTTGCTGAGGCGAATTTTATGTTGGTTGTTTTCTGGCGAATTTGCAAATCCAGCCCCGTCACATTAAGGGTAACAATTTGCTCGGCTGGAAAACCCGACTGCAAAATAAAAAGCAGCAGGGTAGAGCCGAAGTTCAAAATGAGTTTGTAGTCGCTAAATTCTATTGCCTCTGCCTGAATGGAATTTGAGACCTTTGCATACCTTTCTTTCATCACATTGCTGTACAATGCATCTATCGCCTTAACCTTATTTATGTCTTCCCGGGGATGGGGTCGCCACACCAGGGAAATTCCACACTTCTCCAAGTGTTTAGCTAAGAATTGATGGAATTCAAACTCCTCTGCCCGAGAAGTAAAATTTTCCTCACTTAGCACCGTTGACAATAACAAAACTGCGGGATGTTCAAGGTCGCAGCGATATTTGTCTCGGTTTTGAGTTATTATGGGTTCAATTTTTCGATAACGAACACGGTCCGAATTCTTTATCACGAGGTCGGGGAAACGCAAGAAAACTTCATCAATCATCGGGTGTGTACCGTAACGCTCAATGAAACGATAATGAAATCCAAGGACAGGTGGCGTAACGATTGAATACACTACCTTCATAAATCTTTCTTTTAATCGCTCCTTTACGTAATAGCCAAGGCCCTCATCAACTGCCGTCACAGTGAGGTTACGCCAGTCTTTTACAAAAACTAATGTGCTTTGTGTAAGAAAGTCGCGGTCGTTGAAGATAACAATATGTGTTTTGCTGTCAGGATGGACACCGTCAAATAATTGCTTAACTACCGTCTTATTTCGCTCTATGAATTGACGGTAGCTAAGAAGCACGTTCCTCGGATTGGCAAAAAACTCCCGCACCCTTGTAGAAATATCTTTCCGTATCAGCTGTAATGATTTTATATCATACCGCAGTTTCATTGCGTTATGAAAGATCAAATTAATCTCTTCATCTGGGATAATTGATGCATACGCCACCCTCGTCTCGTCAACCTCATCGAGGGTATTCCATATCTCTCCGAGACTTTGCAGTTGAAACCGGGTGATTACAATCACTATTCTGACTCGCTTTGCCATGAATCAATAAAATAAAACTGAAATGTGCACAGTGTAACAAAGCCGCTCAATGTTGCAACCGCTGCGCCATACCCACCGAACTGCGGGACTAGAGCCACGCAAAGTAGAAATGTAATAGCCGAACCCGCAAGATACGATTGAAGAAGCCGAGCGTCTTTATTTTGTGCGTAAAGAATGTAATGTGTTGCATAGTTTACGCACACAAATATATTCGCTAAAATCAAAATCAGGAATAATGGGAAGTCCTCGGCATAGGCTGCGTTTTTGTACATTGACACGAAGATTCCAACGCATAACACAATGACTGGCGTTGCAATTAACGTTAAGCTGACAGTATCCTTTAGCATTTTTCGTTGCAGTAATGCGCGATTGGCAAAATCGGAGCTATTGAACGATTCCAGCAATTGCGGATATTGCAGCATTATTACTAATGTGAAGATCACGGTGCTTAGAACATTTGCAAAGCTTGAATAAAATGTAAAAACGCCAACAGTTTCCTTCCCATAGAAGATGTCTATAAAATAACGATTACTGTACTCAATGACCTTAAGTAACAGTGTGCTTGCAAAAAATGGAATAGCCTTGTTCACGCCTTGCAATATCCATTTAATGTCAACCGGTTTTCGCGTCCATTTAAATTTAAATTGAGGGCGAAGAGCATAGGCTCCAAAGACCAGGGCTGCTAAGAGACCGATAACCCAACAATAAAAAACCAGTTCAAATTTGAGGTCAAAAAATAACCAAGTAACGGGAAGACAAAAGACCCAAAATGCCGACTTCAAGAACATAAGAACGGACGATTGAAGGGGTTTTTTATATAAGATAAGCAACCTGTATAGTTCGTTTGAGAGGTGTTCGAGCACAACTATTACAAGGAATAACCCTAAATAATGCCAGGGGATAAAACTGTGGAAAAACAGGACAAGCGATCCCGGGATAAGAAGCATGTAACAAAGTAGATGCAATACCAGTTGATTCACTAGAATGAATTGCTTGTCTGCATCAGGTTTCACTAATTCGCGCGAAGTAAAGACATAAAAGTCCAAGCCTACAAGCTGTACAGCAACGATTATAGATGCGCTGAAAACCCCGTAAAGACCCAATTCAGCATTCGAGTATGACTGCGTGATGAGGAAAATTAAAAGAAATCGACCTGCAATAGACAGGCCACGAAGCGACAGGTTGATAATATTCGTTAATGAGAGAAACCCAACAATGACCTTTATCAATTTATAAAATGTCTTATTTTTTGCGGCAAATATCCCTAATTTCGAGCGGACTTACCATCAAGCCGATGGATTTGTACGTCAAAATAAAATATGAACCGAGTAGATTTCTTATTGTCATTGATTTCCGGAGGTTTGCAATTAAGCGCCCTCAGAAAAAAGCAAGCTTTTCTGGAAAAATTTGCCAATCCTGTTGGCGCTTTTTGCAACTATTCCCAATCCTTCGTAACCCATATTACTGAAAAAAAGGCGAACCAGGCTCGTATCAATATCGAAGCGCGAACAATAATCGAGAATAGTTCGAACGGATCAGTTAAAGATTATTTCAAATTTGCGTCTTGCAAATCTGAAAATACGTATGCAACAAAAGACCTCTTTATGGATCCCAACTATGACTTTTCTGGTGTATACAATGCTGAAGAATTCGTTATTTTCCGTAGTCGCCAATATTATGAGGGCTATGCAGAGCGGGGCCAGGTAAGAAATCGATTTGCTTCCATCCGAGTTCAGTTACTTGAAGAAAAGAGAATCTCAAGACTTGACACGCAGAATGGAATTGTAGACGCAACACTGCGGGGAAAGAATTTGATTGGAAGAACAACGTTCAAACGAAACAAAAGTGAAAGGGTTATTCTTGAATATCCTATAAAAACGATAAATGTCAACGATATAGAATTCATCTATCAGGTCGATACCGGGCCCGTTGCCGTGCCCCATCCGAAAAAAACAGACTTACCTGTTTTGGATTCTTTGGAGTTAGCGTTCTTGGCTTTTAATAGAAGCGATATAGCGTATTTTGTATTTAACAGCGCAACACCAATACAAGGGTTGACTGGAATATCGAATAACCATTATTCAGAGATTATCGAGGTGCCCGATGTCGTTAACGAAATTTATCAGATAGATTAGATCGTTAGACGTAAATTAGATGTTTTTTGCATGGGTTCACTCATCAGTAAACTTTCTTTCAATGACATCAGAATTTGGATTGCCTTCCTTTTTCTGATCCGATTGTACGGGATTACAAATCCACCGCTCGAGAACGTTGCTACGTGGAGGGAGTGCGATGTGCTGATGATTGCCCGTAATTTCTATGAAACGGATAATAATATTTTTTATCCCAGAGTAGACGTTGCTGGGACACACACAGGGATCACCGGCTCAGAGTTTCCAGGATTCAATTATGCCATTTATCTCACCGCTTACCTATTTGGATATGAACACTGGTACGGTCGAATCATCAACTTGTTGTTGACTTCGTTTGCGTCCTTGTTTTTTTATAAAATGATCGCTAAACGTTTTGGTCAGGATGCAGCGTTTAATGCTACGATTATCTTCATGTGCTCGCAGGCATTTGTAATAAGCCGCATGATTCTCCCGGATCCGTTTGCTCTGAGTTTGTGTATCATTTCTCTTTACTGCGCGCTTGAGTTTTTGGACACAGGGAAGCTTTTGTATTTGATAGGCTATGCATCATTGGCTCTTTTGGGATGTCTCTCCAAGATTTCTGCCGGTACTGTTCTATCGATACTCGCCATCCCCATTTTGAATCCTCTAGTGCCGCTCGGCCGGAAGATCTTTGTCGGAACCATGTCACTCATCATTTTAACCTGCGTATACTATTGGTATTTTATTTGGGTGCCATTTTTGAACGAGTCATATCAGTTTGGTGGACATTTTTTTATGGGCATGGATTTCCTGAAAGGATTCGGTCAGCTCGTCCAATATCTACCGAAAACGCTAAAACAATTTTATGACGCACCACTTAAATATATTGGCTTCTGCGCGTTCATATTTACTTTGTTCATCACTTGGAGAAAAAAACAAAAACTTGCCCTCATTGCCTTCATCCTTCCTTTCGCAAGCTACCTTGCCATTATAATCAAGACAGGGGAGATGCTAACGGTTAATTATCATTACCCGTTTATGTTTATTCCATCGATGGCGTTGATTACCGGCATTGGCCTGCAGCTTTTTTTTAGTAGACGAATCGTGTATGTCATCCTGTGCATAATTGCCGTTGAGAATGTTGCAAGCCAATTCCATCACTTCCGTACAAAGGATGCGAATCTGCCGCTTACTCAATTGGAGAGTATCCTCGATGAAAACAATGTTCCAAAAAACGCTCTTATAGCCATTAATGCTCCGCATGTGCATCACGCAACTCCGATGTATTTTGCGCATCGGCACGGATGGAATTTCCCGTCAAACCAGCTTGAAAACTCACAGCTGTTGAATGACTTGGCTCGAGAAGGGTGTCAATACGTATTGATTTTGAAAAGAGTTTTCGGCACCGACATCAAACCGCCAAGAGAGCAAATTTTCGATTCTGAGGATTTTGCCCTGTATAAGCTCTGAACAAGTCCACTAGTAAGTCCTGTATGAAAAAGGTATCAATTGTTATTCCCGCTTTCAACGAAGCCTCCAACATAGGAAAACTTTACAGTGAACTTTTCAGAACCCTTTCACTACTGCCGAACTACCAATTCGAAATCATCTTTGTGGATGACGGTAGCAGTGACTTGACGCTAAAGGCGATCACTGATCTTGCCTCAACAGATCCTCGCGTATTTTACATCGAGTTATCAAGAAATTTTGGGCACCAGGCAGCGCTTAAGGCCGGACTTGACGTTGCAGATGGTGACTGCGTCATTACTATGGATAGCGATCTCCAACATCCTCCGGAAATGATCGTTGAAATGATTGAGGCCTGGGAATCAGGGTTCGACATTGTTTTTACAAAACGGATAGAGGACAACCAATTGCCTCTTTTTAAGCGAATGACTTCGAAACTTTACTACTTTATATATAATAGACTTTCGGACGTGAAGCTTGAGACAGGAGCTGCCGACTTCAGATTAATGGGCCGCAATGCGCGGGAAGCTTTCTCGAACTTCACAGAACGTGACCTTTTTATCAGGGGTTTAGTAACATGGTCCGGATTCAGGCAAAAAGCAATTTCTTATGTCGCGAATGAAAGATATTCCGGTAAGACCAAATACTCCGTGTATAAAATGATTTCCTTGGCGCTAAAAGGGATAACCTCGTTCAGCACACGTCCGCTTAAGCTCATTGCTTACATCGGTATTTTTTTCTTTCTCATTTCTCTTGTGTTGGTGCCATATGTTTTAATTAGCTACTTATACGGGCACACTACGGAAGGGTGGACTTCCTTGATAACAACCGTTTTCTTTTTTGGTAGTCTTCAGTTGTTGATGCTTGGAATTATCAGCGTTTATCTTGGTAAAATAGTCATCGAGTCGAAGAACCGACCACTCTATTTCATTAGAAATTCCAGTTATCCTCCAAAGATTAAATGAACACTGTTCTTCTTTCTTTTGATATAGAGGAATTTGATATTCCAGCGGAATATGGAGCGGCAATATCGATCGAGGAGCAAATTCGTATTTCCACTGCAGGTACAAATCAAATTCTAGATTTACTGGAGCGCGAAAGAATTCGATGCACTTTTTTTTCCACAATTGTTTTTGCCGAAGGGGCTCAAGCAGTAATTCAGCGGATCATACAATCAGGGCACGAACTTGCTTCCCACGGCTGGTACCATTCATCCTTTCGGGAAGATCATCTGTTGACTTCAAGGAAAAGATTAGAAAGCCTTTCCGGAAAGCCGGTGTTTGGTTTCCGCATGCCACGCATGCAACCCGTAAGTGATAGAGCACTGGTAGATGCAGGCTATACTTATAATGCATCCTTGAACCCTGTATTTCTCCCAGGCCGTTACAACAATTTGCATCGAAACCGAACCATAACCTTCGAAAATGGCATAACTCAAGTTCCGGCTTCTGCAACGCCCCGCCTCAGAATTCCATTATTCTGGCTTACATTTCACAACAGTCCGCTTGCCCTTTACTATAGACTTTGCAAACAAACCATGCGCGCTGATGGCTGCCTGAATTTATACTTTCATCCTTGGGAATTTGAGAATATGAAAGAGCCATCCATTCGAATGCCGTGGATCATTAAAAACAATAGTGGTCAGGCAATGGTTGAAAGATTTAGTAAGCTGGTACTTTGGATGAAACACAACAACTTCCGCTTTACGACAATTAGCGAATACTTAACCGAACTTCAATTCCGCGCGATTAGTCTTGGTTTCTGATTTCACTTTGCAGGGGTTCGGAAAAAAAATTCCGGAAATACAACTCTTCAAGACCGGATCATTGTGCACAAGAAACTCAGAGCCGTTGTCAAACCTTGTGTCTAAAGGGTGGTGAAGTTGATTTCGTTTGAATCAGTCGGTAACATCGCCTTGGGGTCTTTGGGGTAAGGCACATATCTGATTTTCAATGTATACTAAGTATTGAGGTTGAGATTTTCAAGCACAACGCCAGTGGCCGTGTGTGGCAAGGTACTCCAGTGCACGCCATTCAAATAAATGTAAAAGGCGGAACCCACTGGCACGTAGCACGATTCCTCTTCAACCTGGATGCGCCAGGAAAGGGCTGCCGAAGTAGCCGTAACATTTGTAACATCTATTTGATCGAATTGCGAAGTAATGGGCGTTGCACTCGTAGTGAACGTTTTTTCGACATAAACATGTTTGCTTATTTGCTCATACTCCGGATTGAAGCTATCAGGATATGAGAATTGATATCGGGCGGTATATGTGGTGTTTGGGGCAAGCCCCACTATTTGTGGATATTGCCTCGGCCCTGCGCTACCGCAATAAGTAGAAAATTGCTGGACCCCATCAATGTAAAGTTGATGAGGTGCTAAAAGAAAATTCTGATACTGTATAAATGAGAGTGATCTTGTCAGGAAAACGTTGACACTTTTATCGCTGATGTTGTAAATTCTCATTCCCATCTGTGCTGCTGAAACAACAAGTTCAGGCCAAAAATGTAACTGCTTATCCGCATAGGCCGTGAAAGGGTTACTACTTTTCGCCACTATTTGAAGCATTGCACTTCGCCCCGGTATTTCTCGCTGGCGAATTACCAAGGAAGTGTCTTTCTGAGTTTTAAACAACACGCCATTAATGTAAATATCGTACCATACTTTAGTCGTATCTGGTAGTGTAGCGCGATTCCAAACGAATTGTTTAGCGGTGTATCCGTCATATTTGGTTGAAATTGCAAAATGGGCAGGTCGGTTAGTGGTAAAATCAAAGTCGGATCTACTTTCTTTCCCACTTTCATCGCGCGCAATCACTAAGCCCGTGTAAGTGTTACCCGGTGAAAAGTCGTTTGCAGAAATTGAATATGATAACGCTGTAATACCAGCCACGATCTCTGTATCCAAAATCTGCAGCGAATAGGTTACAGATCGTCCTTCTGGATCAACCGAAGGTGTCCACTCGAATGTGATTGTATCGTCCAAGAGGCGCATATCTAGCGATCCCTTTACTGTGACTACGACCTCCGATGGGGGCAAATTAATGTCACGCTCATCACATGCGCTTAAAGCTACTACGATAAAAAGCGAACAGAAAATTTTTTTGATATAGCCAAAAGGGCACACTTTACTCGTTTTTACTGCCAAAATTAAATCAAAGAATTTTAAGATTTATTTAATTTAAAGGGTTATTGGAGACGATCTGAAAACAGCTCTCACTTTGAATGAGACGGGCTAGTTGTCTGAACTGATTAAAATACAGGAGGTAAATTTTTCTAAACCAAAGTTCCTTAGTAAGTTAACTGAGCCGATCATAAACAAAAAAACCATATCTAAACTAAATCCGAAAATGTTCCAACCCGTGAGGCTTATGTTTTTCAACAGGAAAGCAGATATCTCGATCGTTTATATTCTAATTTTTCTGATGATCGTAGGCACATTCTTCAGACTTTACAATCTCACTTACGCAAGTCTTTGGTTTGACGAGATTCACAGCATGAATGGCGCGGACCCATCCTCAACACTGTCGGACGTGTATGAGTACAGCAAGCGTGATCAGCCGCCCTTATTTTTTGTCATTTTGCATTACTGGCTGAAGGTCTTCGGGTATGAAGATTTCGCAGGACGTGCTTTGACAGCGTTTATTGGGGTACTTGGTATCCCAGCGATGTATTTTCTCGGCAAAGTTTACAAAAATGAAAAGGTGGGTTTATTCGGAGCTTTCATGGTTACAATTAATTGGTTCCATGTCGATGTTTCCCGCGACATACGATTTTACGCGCTTGTTTTCCTATTAACTGCGCTATCATACATGTTCTTCCTATTGTCGGTTCGAAAATCGAACACGTCTAGTTTTTTTTGGTACACGTTTTTCACCAGCCTCCTGCTCAACACCCACTATTTTGGGCTTGTTGTTTACCTCACGCAGTTCGTTCTTTTCGTAATCATGATGGTTTGGTTTCGGGCGGATAGGTCTTTTATAGTGAAGGGACTCTGCTCCGGTTTATTGACAGGGCTATCGATTGCCCATTGGTTCCCGGTAATTTTTTCTGATCTGCAAATCAAGAGTTTTCATATTCAAAAAATCCCGCAACATTTTTTCATCGACTATGCGTGGTCCTATTTCAAAGATCCTGCTTCGTTCATTTTGTTTGCAATTTGTGCCTTCTTATCCGCGGGATATTTTTACAATCGGCTTAAACAAAGAAGTATTGGTATAGAACATGTTATTGTCTTTGGATGGATTTTCCTTTCGTTTTTCATCCCATTGCTTTTTTCATGGATCCGTTACCCGATGCTCATGGAACGATATTCGATCATTGCGCTTCCTGCAATCTTCCTCGTGATCACACACGGCTTTTACCTTATCCCCAATGAGAAGGACAGGTCTTACCTGGTTGCCTTGGTGCTCGTGGGTGCTTGCCTTTCACTATTCGTATTAAATCGCATTTACAAGAATATACTCAGGGAGGACTGGCGCGAGACAGCCGATTTTTTTGCGGCCGATACTGCAAAAACTGTAGTATTCACCCCGCTGACTTGGTATCATCGGTATTACTTTATGAAAAATCATTTGCCGTTGCCGATGGACCACAAGCAGGTTGATATCTCCGGCATCATTAAAAACAAAGATCATGTTTGGCTCCTCACGCATGATTATTATATAGGGCCGTACAACAATCCTCTATTTTCAACTCAACAGCAACAATTGATAGATCAAGAGTTCAATCTGGTTGACACTGTCAACTTCCGGCAAACACACGCTTATCATTATCGAAGAAAATAATAATGGAAGGCGCAGTGATTGAGATGGCTTTCATTTTAAAAGACCGGAATAGTTAGCCAAAAAGTCCGCATCATAAATTATCGCTGACGCTTTGCCACCCTTGCGAAATAGCGGCCTTGACTAGTTGTAACGCGAACCCAATAAATTCCAGTTGGCAATGTGCCCATCTGTATTGTTGTTTGATTGGCGTAAGGCAAATTTTTGTATATACCCTTTCCGCTGATGTCAAATAATACCACTTCATTTATAGTCTCATCATGCTCTATTGTTAAGATATCACTTACCGGATTTGGATAGAGCCTGAAATGCCTCTCAGCAGCTAACTCGATGCCAACGGGTTCGCTAACATCTACAATAATATTTACTGCCACCAGCGATTTTTGGGGATCGTTAGTCGTAAAGTATAAAGGGACCTGATAACGTCCTAGCTCTAAATTTATTGCATCTACCTCGAACTCAACGGAAGATGTTGCACCTGGCGAAGCCTGACCGTTCGTTGTTATTTTAAACCATGATGGAGTTGTTGGTATACGGCTGACCATCTTAGTTATCATATCGCGGATGTCGTTTTCCGGGTATAGATGGCCCCCGGCACCAGCAAAAAGCAGATACATCAAACGCTTTCCCGCCACAAGATTTTCGGATTTATGAAATTGTTCATTGGTATTCTCACTAAACTGATGAGTCGCTTCCACCGCGTCAGTTATTATTAACTGATTCACTGATTCATCATAAGGCTCAAACCCCTCATTGTAAGCGTTGGAGACACTTTTATAAAGACCAACATAAGTTTTTCCCTTTACCGTGACAGGAATCCGATACGTTTTCACAAAACCCTTTCCATCCGCAGACAGATTTCCCGTAATAGAAAATGAATTAATTGTACCTTCTGCTCCAAGTACAAAAAGGCGATCGTTAGATAGATAGTGGCTACTGTCTAGCCGCGCGCTAAAATAGCGGCCATCTGGACCGAAGGCATCGGATGCGACAGTTTTTCCACCGGTATAGGTTAAAGGTCCTCCCAAATCCGTGCTTAAGAAATTTCCTTCATCAATGAATCTGTTTACAGACAAGGAATTTCCAGATTGAGCTCCCGGAAATGCCACCAACGTACTAGGATAACTATACTCTTTTGGTTTTAAGAACATGCCTGCCGCATACCTTACTGAATCTTTAAATTGTTTGAATGAGTTGATTTCCCAGTAGAGGTCTTCTTGTCCGTGATTAGAGATGTCCATTTTACCAGCAAATGCGTCACCCTTGGCTACGGTTATCCGAATTTCAGTTTGCTCAAGGGAGATAGTAGGCACTCCTTTGCCTTCGCCAGAGAGATTTAATATCAATAAAGGTTCTGATACACCTTTGCCATGAATAGCGAGGGCGCCTGAGAAAGGTCCATATGATAGTGGAGAGAATTTAATATGAACTTCGGCACAACCCCCTGGCGCAACTTTGGCAGGCATAGCTTGCGCTGTAAAAGCTGAATTTGAACTCACTATAGAAGAAATCTCAAGAAAATCGGCAGCGGAATTTTTCAGTTGAACCGCAATTGATTTGGACTCGGATGCTACAACGTGTCCAAAATTAATCGCAGTGGCATCTGCGGTTATTGCAGGTGTGCCTTCTGTTACCACGTATTGTTCCACGCTAAGAAATCGCCATGCAACATCAGTCATTGAAAGTTGCCTGATGATTGATCCGGCTTGCAAGTCAAACTCAGCGATGTAGGTGCTGTAACTAAAGAACATTGTTCCTGTCTGCTCTGAATAGGCAATGTTATTAGCAGCCTTGCTCATGCCAATTATTTTCGAAGCTTTGACATTTAGGTCGAGTTGCAAAATATTGCCTCCCGGCAAAGTTGTATACAAAATATTCTCTGGCCGATTGTAGGTCAGTTTAGATCCCATTGTGACTCCAGGAACAACAAACTCATCTAGCAAAGTCATTGTCTCAAAATCGATCTTCACGATCGAGTTGTTGTTCCTGTTAATAGAATACAACCTACCATCGGCCGACATTGTCAGGCCGGAACAGAGAAAATTAAATGGCCATGGCTTTGATACTACCGCGCCTGAGTGCAGGTTTTCTTGAATCAGTTTCGAATTGACAGAAGGCGTGTTCCCAGATGCCATTAGCTTATAAACATTGCCCGTTGTTGCATTATAAGCAATACCCCAGAGGGCCTCAATAGGAAACCCGCCTATGGAAAATTGCTCACTTGTAGAAACCCAGTTTACTTCGTTGCCAGAAGTTGTGCGCAAATAGATAGGTCCAGTGGATTGGCCCTTCACCAGTAAAATTGGGCCCGAAATACAAGGTGTTTGCGAACTCGCTTTTATGCAGGCAATGTAAAACAAAATTATAACGAGGTAGCGTTGCATTGGACTCGGTTCATAACGTTAACAAAAATACCTTTTAATGATCAATAACAGAATATCACGGTCTCATCCCAGAGCATTGTTGTCGAATCTAAATTGGATCAAGTTCTGATTTGTGCCTAAAGATTTACGCGCTGACGAGATTTTCTTGTTTGATAACCAAGTCTCCGCAAAGTTCATAAATGGTTTTTCGCTCTACCCGATTACTTCGGATTCCGCAGAAGCACGGCAAGTGACGTCCCCCACGTGCGCTGATAGCAGCTAATTCTAATTGTTGCAGAGTGCGTTCAGTAGCAGGTTTTGAATTAAAATGCCTTTTCAGACGATGTTTCAGAACATCTTAAGTTCTCATTTAAAAAAATCCTCCAAACCTCAAGAATTTCATCCGAATTATTTATAAAATGCAGGTATTTTTATTGAGCTAATGCTATTTAATTCTTTCGATTTCCTGATTTTCCTGCCCATCGTATTTGCGCTTTACTGGTTTGTCTTCGGCAAGAACCTGAAGCTTCAAAATCTCCTTTTGCTACTTGCAAGCTACTTGTTTTACGGATGGTGGGACTATCGGTTCCTTTTCCTTTTAATGTTCTCAACCTTTCTAGATTACTTTACTGGATTGAAGATGTTCGAAGCCAAAGGCAAGGCTGAAAAAAAAATCTGGTTCTGGATAAGCATCGTTGTTAATTTAGGGTTTCTAGGTTTTTTTAAATACTACAATTTTTTCATTGGTTCATTTGCTGATCTACTCTCCTCATTTGGTTTCCAGTCCAACCCTTGGACTCTACAGATTATTCTCCCGGTTGGAATTTCTTTTTATACTTTTCACGGAATGTCTTATGTGATCGATATTTATTATGATCGCATAAAGCCAACAACGAATTTTATAGACTATTCTGTTTTTGTGAGCTTCTTTCCCCTGTTGGTCGCAGGGCCAATTGAAAGAGCAACACATCTCTTACCACAAATACAGTCCAAACGCAATTTTAATCTTAACCAGGCGGTAGACGGTTCACGACAAATTCTGTGGGGGCTATTTAAAAAAATTGTTATTGCTGATAACTGTGCTCCCTACGTCAATGACGTATTTACGAACTACGAGGTGTACTCAGGAAGCACGTTGGCGTTAGGCGCTATCTTTTTTGCTTTTCAGATATACGGTGATTTTTCCGGCTACTCAGATATTGCGCTTGGTGTGGCCAAGCTTTTTGGTATTAACTTACTTCGAAATTTTGCTTATCCATATTTTTCAAGAGACATAGCTGAATTCTGGAGGCGATGGCATATCTCACTAACAACATGGTTTAGAGATTATGTTTATATCCCTCTCGGAGGAAGTCGCGGCTCGATCGGAAGAAAAATTTTGAACACATTCATCATTTTTGGAATAAGTGGCTTTTGGCACGGAGCAAATTGGACATTCATTTTCTGGGGACTATTGAATGCAGCCTACTTCATACCATACATGCTCACAAATACGAATCGAAAGAATCTGGAGACTGTCGCAAAGGGAAAAATGTTTCCAACATTGAACGAGTTATTTCAAATGACTCTCACTTTTACGATGTGTACGGTGGCCTGGATTTTCTTTAGATCGGAAACCATGACAGATGCGTTCTTGTATATCCAGAGGTTATTTTCGTCAGACCTTTTTACGATACCGCAAAATATATCAATGATGTTCCTGGTGATCCTTTTTATCTTTTTAGCAGCTGAGTGGGTCATGCGAGAAAAAACCCATGCGCTACAGATAACAATTAGATCAACACCGGTCCGGTGGGCTATTTACTTTATTTTATCCTTTGCAATTTTCACACTTCAGGGAGCCAATGAGGGCTTTATCTATTTTCAATTTTAAGTCATGAGAATATTCTTAAGAAGAACTTTCCTTTTTCTCCTACTTCTTTCCGCGATGCTGTTCGCCTATGTGCAGAGCGCGAAATATTTTCTCAGAAAGCACGATGGACCGGACACCAAGGCGCAAATAGAGCAAAGTTTTAAAAATGCGGTCGCACGTGACTATGACGTGCTTTTACTTGGGAACTCTCGATTCTATCGTGGCATAAATCCCGAGAAGTTCTCCGTGCCAACCTATAATTTTTCGCATGACAACGACAGCTACAATCAGGTTTATCACAAACTATTGTTCCTTGAGAAAAAGAATAAGGCATTTAAAACATTGGTGCTAGGTGTGGATTATTTTCAGTTTTCCTTTTTGTCTGATAGCCGTAATTATGCCTACGCTCCGTTTTTTGACGAGTCGTACTTCAATGATTTTGAAAGTAATGTAAATGTTGTAAGCGAGATTGAGAACCTTCGAGGAAAGGCAAAGACTTTACACATCGTAAAAGCGACCACACATACACTGCTCAAAGCCCATCCATTGCCTATTAATCTTTTGCGAGAGAATGGACAATATATTGCGAAAAGTAACGAAGCAGGTTTTGGTGAAGTCATACGTGAATACAATAAGATTCCAGTGCTTGAGAATTACTTCAAAAAAATCCTAAAGTATGCCGAAGACCGTAAAATTAACGTGATTTTGTTGATGCCTCCGGCACAGGCACGGGAATTAAGTTCATATCCCGACTCAGTCATCGCTGAATATGATCGCTATTTCCAAAGTTTTGAAAACCGCGTGGTGCATTATTTGAATTATAGCCGTGATAGTCGATTTGATTCTAAAGATTTTTTTGATTTCACGCATCTGTCAGAGTCTTCCGCAGATAAATTTTCAGTTCTGGTCAACAACGATATCGCCAGATACCTGGATAGCAATGAAGTCAAACGGTAGTCTTTCAAACGCTTTTAGTTAATGTGTTACGTTCGAATCGGTCGGTAGCATCATCGTAGGATCTTTCGGATAGGGCAAATTATCTTATCTTCAATGTACGTGAACTGTTGGAGTAAGATTTTCAAGCACAACACTGGTGGACGTGTGTGGCAAGGTACTCCAATGAACTCCTACATAGATAGCGCAAAGAATGTGGATTTTAAACCCTTCCAAATTGTTATGGTGGCCTGACGCCTTTTAAAGACTTCGGACTAAAGGGTCGTAGAGTTCACATCCTGGCTTCTTCTTAGAATGAGAGAGGTATCCGCCTGTATTTAAAACCCCGCCACGGACGTAAATGTATACGCCAAACTTTCATGTCTGGTCGGTTTGGCTTGACACTGATTAATGAAGAAAGATATATGCTATCGCTTGTTAATCATCTAAGCCTCCGCCCCACACATTGTGTCTGAGTTTCCAGTTTCCACTGGCATCTTTCCCCCATAAATGTGGCGACTTGAATTTGTCGCACAGTTCCATGAAGCGTTCTGGCTTCATTTCAATGTAGTCCATTATTTCATTAAAGTAACGGTCGGGGAATTCTCCATCAAATCTTTTTACAAGTGCAACGCCTTCTTCACGCGTGATGTGCTTGTTTCTAATCTCCTGTGAAGCATCGTAGGTTGCGCGGCCAATACCAAATTTCATGTAGGTGGTGTAGTAGTGCAGATCATCGATTTTATCATCGATGCTATTGTATTTGCTATACGTTCCTTGTGTTCTGAACGGGCGCGCCTGAAATCCAGTGTTCTCAACAGCATAATAATAAACTTCCTGAGGTGTCCACTTCAGGTAGTAGCCAAGGTAGTGAACCTCAATTTTCTTTCCCTTCAGTTCATCCTCTGCCAATGGAAGGAACGACATCAGGTCGGCTGTTTTTACATCGTATTTCTCACGAAGCTCTTTCACCGAGACTCCACCAAGATAGATGTCGTCTAAATTTTTGTAGCTAAAGAAAGACTTATCTCTTAATGATGTTTCGTTGTCAGCGATTGGGTTGCCATATTCTGCTTCATTTTCCCCGTAGAAGATTAACGGGATTTCGAATTTCGCAGCGATCTTAGGCGCAAGGTTCTTCTGCCCCAGAATAAAAGTTTGGAATGGGTGAAGCAGATTCTCAATGGAGAGTTTGGTCAGCAGTTTCATTACTTTGCCATTTCGATAGAAACTGATGTTGTCGAAGCCGGAGTCAAGCCAGTTCGTCCAATTCTTTCTTCCGTAATCCGTGTACAAAATTGGAGGCCATGTCACCGTCAACGGGTTCATACCGTACTTATACTTAAGAATGTGGGCCTGATAGGCGCTATCTTTTCCTCCACTACCCGGCACAAGACAATCGTATCCTCCATCATTTCTGCGGTATTTATCAAGGAGTTTCACGAGTTCCTGTTCGCGTTTTTCCCAATCGATTTGATTTTTAACATCGGCCATCTTACACGCATCGCACACGCCATCCTCATCGATGTTCATCGTAGTCTTCTTACTATTGATGGTGTGTTTGAACTCAACAGCAGAAGCAGGACGCTGGTTAGAAATTACACATCGCTTGCAAAACTTGACCTCCCTGGGAAGGCCGTAATACACTTCTAAATTTTCGTTTTTAGCCATAAATGCTGTCCTAATTAAATTAATTGAAACTGCTTACCCCATGACGAATAAATGCTGAGACCAAGCTCACCACTCTTTTCAGGATGGAATTGGGTTGCAAATATATTCTGATTTTTGATTACGGAAGAGCAATATTCGATGCCTTCGTAGTTGGTTAATGTGAGAATATTTTCGTCCTTTTCGGGCACCACATAGTAAGAGTGCACGAAATAGACGTACGTGTTCGGGCCAATTCTGTCGAGCGGTGTATGCGCCCATTCTCGCGACTTCGGATAAATGTGATTCCATCCGATCTGCGGAACCTTGACTTGATTTGTAAGGACGGTATATGCCGGAAATTTTTTTATAACGCCTGAGATAAAATTCAAGCCTTTTGTACTACCGAACTCTTCGCTTTCCGTAAAGAGCAACTGTTGTCCTAGGCAAACACCGAACAGGGGCTTACCCTTGGCAACAAAGTCTTTCAGCGGCTCAATCAAGTCGAGACTTTTCATGTTTGCCATCGCCTCAGCAAATGCCCCAACGCCTGGCAGAATGATTCCATCAGCGGACGCAATATCGGCTTTGTCAGAAGAAATCCTGGCATTCAAACCCACGCGTGAACATGCTTGCTGAACACTGAACAGGTTTCCCAGTTGATAATCTAAAATTATAACTTGTTTTTCACTCATATAGCAGGCGGTCTACACGAAATACCTTTATCAATCAAATAGTTTTTAAGTTCTGTTATTGTCATTGTTTTGAAATTGTGGAAAGCCCTTTTGCTTTTCAAGAATTCAGTGTTCCCCTCCTGGGTTGTGGCAGCGGTTGTATGATGCTTCATCAAGAAATCATAATGGAGTACGGAGGCAACTGTAACGGCATCGCAATTTCCCTTGTGGATGACATCAAAAACGTCTTGAGACTTGCCCGCGCCCCCATGTGCAATTACCGGCACGTTCACGCTTTCGGCAATTTTTTTAACAAGTTCAATATCGAAACCATCTCCTGTCCCCTCCTTGTCAACCGAGGTAATTACAAGCTCACCTGCACCTAAATGAGTCACTTTTTTTGCCCATTCGAAAACTTCCACTCCGGTATACTCGCGCCCATTGTCCGTATAGGCAAGGTACCGGCCGTCATTCTGTCGTATAGCTTCAATCGCAACAACGATTGTCGATGACCCAAAACGAAGGGCAGCCTCGCTAATGAGGTTTGGATTTTTTATAGCTGCTGTATTCAGGCAAACCTTATCAGCACCAGCCCGAAGAACAAGTTTGATGTCTTCTAGTGTTCGAAGACCTCCACCTACCGTCAACGGTATAAAAATCTTTTTTGCCGTTTCGCTAATGATTGAGTGCAGGCTGTTGCGTTCATACAAGCTGGCAACTACATCCATAAACATTAATTCATCCGCTCCGGTTTCATAATAATACTTTGCAAACTCGTCTGGTCTGCCCATAACACGCAGTCCTTCCAGGTGTATCCCTTTCACAACATTGGGACCTTTGATATCGAGTCGTGGAATAATGCGAATGGTCTTGCTCATGATTTTTTACCGACAAAATAAAACTCAGCAGGATTAAGGATACCAAGATCGCAGAACGCTGCATCAACTTCTTTCAGGTAAGCCGCCAGTTCAACATTTTTTTTCTCATCGAAACGTAGCCCTCCTATCATTTCATGGAAAAAGGCGTAACGATTTTTAAATTCGATTTGCGAAAAATGCTTTTTAAGCGCACCATACATTTCCGTAAAACCCGCTTCATTATCGTTAACAGATTGGGCTTTTTCCCCACTTTCAAGCTCGTACCGCATTTTTTTAAACGTTTTCTCCGTCAATTCTTCCATAGCCTTGCGGTTGGCCGGAACCGGTATAGTTTCAAAGTAACCGTTTTGAACCGAAAGCAATACTTTAACGAAGTCAACAAACGCAGCATTGCGTTTTGTTACCCGATCACGTGTTGGCTCGTGAGCTATTATTATACCGCCTGGTTTCAACAAGGTGGTAATGCGTGTCATCACTTTATCCTGATCCGGAAAATGGTGAAGCGCTCCAACAAATACGACTGCGTCAAATTCTCTGTCTTCGATCGCAAACAAATCTGCCGCCCGATAGGTCAAAGATCCTCGTTCATGTTTATGAGGGTCTTTGTCCGCGAAATTACGAGCAACCTCAATACATTGTGGAGATAGGTCAAGCCCTAACACGTTATAACCTGCACGCGCCAGTTCCAGAGAAATAAAGCCAGGGCCACAGCCAACCTCTAAAACTTTTGCCTGGGTATCGGACGAAACGTTTGCATTAATAGAGGAGCGGATCAGTTCAAATATTTCACCAAAGTCGAGCTTAACGTACGCTGGTCGCCTCCATACATTATTATAGAAGTAATCACAAGCAACTGTATAGCGCAGGTCAGGAATATGGCCGTTCCGGACACGCTCCTGTATTTGACTGTCAAATGCTTCTGCCTCTAATTTCAAATTATCATCCATATATTTATTAATTATGCGTTAGACCAAAGCGACTTTTCAAGAATTACTTCTGCAACCAGCCAATCAAATTTCGTGTCGATATCAACTGAGTGAATTTCATCCATTACAAATTTTTTCACTTTTGAAAAAGCAGCGAACGGGGTCTGCTGAAGTGATGCCGCGTTGATTACATATAATGACCCATTGTATGCGTATACTTTTGGACAATCCTGCCTTCTCGTGAAGTTTCCTTTTTTTGACAAGGCCAGGTAACCTTCCGGGTTTTCTTCGAACAATGAAAAGTAAGGGTTAAAGTGACTTTCTTTCACCGAAACTACCATATCTATATCGAAAGAAAACATTTCGAGCATTTTCTGTAAATGAGCACCGCTTCGAAAAGGCGATGTCGGCTGCAGCAACACGACCGAATCGTATACAATCCCGCGTTCTTTGAAATATGTAAGTGCATGTAGGATCACTTCACGGCTTCCTGCTGTATCCGATGCCAAGCTTTCAGGGCGAATAAAAGGCACTTTAAGACCATGCGCCTGCGCCACATCAAGAATTTCTTGAGCATCGGTGGACAATACAATGTTGTCGTCACTTGTAAACTTACGTGCAAAATCGATCGTATAGTTTAGCAACGGCTTACCATTTAACGGTTTAATATTTTTTCCAGGTAAACCTTTTGAACCGCCCCTGGCTGTTATCAAATACAGTGGCTTCATTAAAACTTGATATGGTGAATGTCTTCCTGGGCTTTCTGAAAATCTTCTGGTTTTCCGATGTCAAGCCAATAGCAGTACAGCGGATACGTGATCACTTTTTGTTTCGCAGATATTAAATAGTCCATCAGATCGGTTGCGTTATAGTGCTTGCCTTTCGGGATAATTGACAGAGCTTGCTTCTTGATCAGGTAAATGCCTCCGTTGGAATAGTAGGTGTAGGTTGGCTTTTCCTTGAAGCCAGTAATAAGTTCCTTATTTGTTTCTAACACAGCATATGGAATTTTCACCTGATAGGGAATTGTAGCAACCGCCATTGCTGCATCACTTTTCTCAAATTCCAGATAAAAATCTTCGTAATCAATATTGGTGAGCAAATCGGAATTCATCACTAAAACACAATCGTGTTTAAATTCATTGATGAGAGCCACGGAGCCAATTGTGCCAAGGGGCTCGCCCGTTTCTTCGACATACCCAATATGCATGTCATATTTTTCGCCATCACGGAAATAATCTCTGATCTGCTCACCAAGGTATTTAATGGTGATGTAGCAATTTTCCACGCCATACTCGGCAAGTCGTTCAATATTGTATTCGATGATCGGTTTGGTGCCAATTTTTAATAGAGGTTTTGGTGTGTGTTCCGTCATCGGCCTCAATCTCCTTCCTTCACCACCCGCCATAACCACAGCGTCTAGCGGTAAAATAGTTTTAACTTTTTCGAGATTTAACAACCTCAAAATTCTACCCACGCTGTCGACAACAGGGACAAGCTTGATAAGTCGCTCTCTAATTTTCCGGATATCCTCGAATGAATACGTATCGGCCTGCAACGCTGTGAATTTTGTATTCATTACTGGTTCGACACTATGGTCCACCGAAATTCCTTTCAAGATTGCTCTGCGAATGTCTCCATCGGTGATGGTGCCAAGAACTTTTCGGTCAGCATCAATTACAAAAAGGGTTAGGAAGTTACCGAGATCATTCAGTTTCTCGAGTGCCTGTTTGATCGAAGAGCCCGAGGGTAGAAGGTGTTTGTCTGCTTTCATTGATGCTGTTCTTTCAAAATGTTCAGGATGCGATTTACAGCTCCGCCTTTCCAATAAACATTATCAGTCGATGAAGCAGGGGAGGTTTCAATTCGTTTTATGGCAGCTTTGATAGATGCCACGTCAAAACTACTATCGATAACATTTTCACTCTTCGTGCGACCTTCTTGTCTTCTGCCAAGGTTAATGACATACTTCCCAAATGACGCAGCCTCGATTATTCCACTTGAAGTATTGCCCAGCAGGAATGAACAATACTTAATACAGGTAAAGTAGCCCTTCGTACCGAAATTTTCAATCCGGAAGATCCTTGGGTCACGGGACAACACTTCATCCCATACTTTCCGGATAACCATGCCTGCAGTATCGCTGTTCGGCATGGTAACAATTACTTGATATTCGGTAAGCGTGTTGAGAACAGCCGCCACGTTTTCTGCATATTCTTCATTCTTTTTGACCGCAATTGTCTCAGGATGCAAGGTAACCAAGATGGAAGGTTTCGTCAGATCAATGTTCCATTGTTGATAAAATTCCTGCGGGCTGAATAAGTCGAGGGTCGACAGGTTATCAAGACTAAGCGCACCCACGGTGTAAACATGGTTTGATCCGTCAATAATCCTTTTCACTCTTTCTGCATATTCATCCGTAGCCACAAAGTGAAGTTTGGCGCAAAGTGAAATGGCATGACGAAATATATTATCGATGGCACCGAGCGTTTTTTCACCGCCATGAAAATGCGCAAAAGGCACCCTAAATGGAACGCCTGCCAGCACGGCTGAATACATTTCATATCGGTCACCCAGGCAAAGGACAAAGTCGAAATCTTTGGCGTGGGCGGCCCAGAAGGATGAAAATTTCATCGAAGTAACAGCCATAGCGGTTGCGACCGCCTCTTCGCTGTCGCCCAGTATCAATGATTCTATTTTGAAGGGGACATTCAAACCTTCTCGCTCGATATGCGCGAGTGTAAACCCGTGGAAATGCGAAAGGTGTGTGCCAAAGGCAATTATTTCAAGTTGAAAAAATGAGTCTCTCTGCATTGCCTTCAGAAGTGGAAGGTAAATGCCGAAGTCTGCGCGTGAACTTGTGAGAACTCCTATTTTCAATTTTTCAGATCTGAGTATGTTAATTTATAACCCTTTTTACGCGAACGATTTAATGACTTCCCGATAACGCGTGATGCTTCCATCGGTGTAATGCCGTCACCCGGGCGGAGCATCTCAATATCGGATTCTTTTATAACCTCACCTTTTTTTAAATCACGCGAAAGGTGAATGCTCTTCCGCGCGATCACCAAGTTTTTAAGTTCCGAACGCGATGGTCGTTTGACACCATCGCCTAGTGCTTTTTCAACAGCGCGAATTGCACTAACCATATATTTTAATTCCTGCGGGTTCAAGGAGGCCTTGTGGTCGGGACCGTCCATAGCGCGATCAATAGTAAAATGTTTCTCAATGATTGTTGCGCCAGCTGCAACAGCAGCTATCGGAATAACCGTTCCAGCAGTATGGTCAGAGTAACCTACATCGACTCTAAACGCTGCATGAATGGATGATATAGCCTTTAGGTTTACGTCTTCGAGTGGAGTGGGATATTCGGTATTGCAGTGAAGTACCGAGATCGCTTTTCTCTTAATGCCATTTTCAACCAGCACCTGGATGGCGTTTTCAATGTCTCCCATGGTACACATGCCCGTTGATAGAACAATGGGCTTTCCAAACGAAGCTACTTTCTTAAGATAGGGTAAATTGGTCGCCTCTCCGGAAGGAATTTTGAAGAAATCAATACCTAATCGATTAAGAAATTCAAGACTTGACAAATCAAATCCTGTCGATAAAAATTTTATTTTTTTCTTGCTGCAATAGCGTTTGAGCTCCCGGAAATTATCTTCCGAAAGCTCCAGTTTTTTCAGCATTCCGAATTGTTTGGCATCATGATCAGATTTCATATTCTTCATCTGATAAGATGCTTTCTCCGCTCTTATAGAAACTAACTTTTCAGTCTTAAACGTTTGGAATTTCACATAATCAGCACCGGCATCACTGGCGATATCTATTAATTGCCGGGCAAATTCCATTGATCCATTATGATTTACACCTGCCTCTGCTATAATTAGCGTTTTCATAAATCTTTTATTTTTTTTGCAGGACTTCCAAAGACCAAGCTGTTGTCACCTACGTTGCGAATAACCACCGCACCCGCACCAACTACGGAATTCTGGCCAATCGAAACACCTTGAATAATTACCGCTGAAGTCCCGATGAGCACATCACTGCCGATCGAGCAACCACCATTAACTGTTGCATGAGGGGCAACGTGGCAATGTCGACCAATCTTGCAATCGTGTTCAATGATGCTGCCAGTATTCACTATGCAATTATCTTCCACCAAAGAGTTTCTGTTAATGAAAGCATTGTGAAGGACTACCACGCCCTCACCAAGCTTTGCATTTTTTGCAACATATGCCCGAGGAGAAACGATCGTTGGAAAATGGCCATTAAGGTTCTTAACCGTATTAAATAATTTCTTTCGGACGGCATTTGATTTAACATGACCAACAGCAATCACGAAGTTTTTATGTTCAGCCACGAGGGTAGGAAGATCTTCGTCAGTTCCGATAATTCTATACCCCTCAATTTCTCGTCCAACGTTTTCGCGCGTATCAACTATTCCAACGATGTTGAAGTTCCCATGCGCCTCAATTACATCAATCAAGGATCTACAATGTCCACCGCCACCAATAAGAATGAGACTATTTTTCATCTTGTTCGTGTTAGGTCAGCCGCGGGCTGCTCGGAATATTCACGAGTCGATCTTCAATGAAAGTAGCATCGCTGAGGTCCTCGGCCGGAGCGTTTTTGAACATCTCTAACTTGTTCATGAGCTTCCAGACAGGTCGCGTCATTACCTTAGCCGCATTTGTCTCCTCCAGAAATTTATCCCGTGCCGTCCGGTCTTTAAGAAGAACAACGTTTAGCCAGTAATTAGCGCGTGTGTTTTGTCCCTCCGTCATGAACGAAATATCCTTATTGATAAAAAACTGACGATATCTCTCGGCTAAAGCGCGCTTACTCTCAATGAATTTTTCGAGCATTTCCAACTGTGCACAGCCCAATGCAGCATTTATATTTGGCATCCGGTAGTTATAGCCTATATGGTCATGGTCGAACTCCCAAGGGTGAGGCTTCTTTGCCTGGGTTGTAAGGTGCTTGCCTAACTTAGCAAGATTTTCATTGTCCGTTACAACAACGCCTCCGCCACCGCACGTGATTGTCTTGTTGCCATTAAAGCTATAAACACCCAGAAGCCCAAAAGTGCCCGTGTGTTTGTTCTTATAAATCGTTCCAAGGGATTCTGCAGAATCTTCGACCAGTGGGATTCGAAATTCTTCGCATACCGCAACGAGAGCGTCAATTTTGGCAGGAAATCCGAACGTATGCATCGGAACGCAAGCAGAGATCCTTCGACCGGTTGGTGTATGAATCAGAATGCCGTTCGAGCTCTTTGTTTGCTTCTTTAAAAAGCTTCTCAGCTTCTCGGGCGACAAGCTGAGCGTTTCACGGTCAATGTCAATGAATAACGGTTCGGCATTGCAATATTTTATAGCATTGCAAGTGGCTATGAAGGAGAGCGGTTGCGTGATCACTAAGTCACCTTCCTTCACACCGGCAAGAAGCAACGCCACATGGAGTGCTGAGGTTCCGTTGGCGGTTGCTACCGCGTACTTGGCACCAGTGTAGTTTCGAATAGATTCTTCAAACTGATCAACAAACTTGCCAACCGAGGAAACAAAAGTAGAATCTACTGCCTCGCACAGGTATTTTTTTTCGTTCCCCACAAACAGCGGTTCATGAAGACCGATAAATTCTGACGGCTTATTGAAATCGTTACGGATAAAAGAGATTACCTCATTGAACATTTTTGTATTTGCCATCGTCAGGGTTTTGTAAGAAACCATTATCAATTGCGAACTTAATCTGCGCGATGCCATCTGGCACTCTCTTGGTCACCGAGAAACCTAATTGTTTTTTGATCTTTTCAAACGTTACCCGATAGTCGCGTGGATCTTCATTGCGTTGAACGTAGCTCACCTTGGCTCCCGGAATAAATTTCTTGATTTCCTCAACAATCATTTGCTTCTGGTAGTTTTCAGAAGTATCGCCCACGTTAAATACATCGAAGGAGACCAGTTCAGGTTTCGATTCAATTACTTTTATCACCGATAACGCCAAATCCTCCACATGGCAATAAGGCCGCCAGAATTGCTCACCAAAAATCACCAGTTCCTTGCCCATGGCCAGGTCTTTGGTAAATTCATTCACAGTTAGGTCAAAACGTGGCCTCAGCGACAATCCATAAACGGTGGAGAATCGCAGTGATGTGGGCTTTGCTGTATTCGTTTTGGGTTGCGAAAATAAATATTGTTCAAACTGCACCTTCGTTTCAGCATATAGCGAAACCGGGGCGAGTTCAGAATTTTCGTCAACGAAGCTTGACGAGTCTTTCATTTTTCCATAATTACTGCACGTAGAAGCGAAGATGAATTTCTCAACTCCTGCAGCATTGGCTGCTTCGTAAAGGCCTTTTGAACCTTCCCAATTAATTGATTTGGTCAGTGCCGGATCCTTGGCGCATGCCGGGTCTCCAACAATTGCCGCCAGGTGGGCTACCGCATACACTTTTTGAAGGCCAAGTATTTTTGAAATATTGGCTGTGTTCCGGATATCTTCCTTGAAAAATGTAAAATTTGGGTCATTTAGTAAATCGAGTATAGGTTCGCCACCGAACGAGAGATTGTCAACAACCGTAACCGCATACCCTTTGCGCAACAGTAAACGCACCAATACCGAGCCGATGTAGCCAGCGCCTCCGGTAACAAGGATCCTTTTTTGTTCCATTTTCTTGAATTAAGGTGCAAAAATAGCAAATGGAACGAAAGTTGAAGAATAAATTAAAACGATTTCAACATGGCGACCACGCGCTAACGCCCTCCGTTGCGAATTTTATTTACTAATTCGATAGCAGGTTTTGATTCCACCAGGCCGAACCCGTTGCCTTTCAATATCTCCTGATAGCTACGTGTATGTAGGTCTGTGAATCCATCGCTGAATTCAACTTCTTCACCCGCAAGGGTCAAAGAGCGATAAGTTCGCTTGCCCTGCTTGCGGGCATTTTCGGGAACATCATTGACATCGATACTGAGATCCCATGTCACGTCAGCTTTTTCGAGCTCAATGAACCCTTTGCCCTTTGTTGGAGAAAGGCCATCTACGGTTACATTCTTAACCGGTCCAAATATCCAAATCAGCATATCGAAGAAATGAATGCCGATATTTGTAACGATGCCGCCTGATTTAGCCATTTCCCCTTTCCAACTGATATGATACCAATTTCCGCGTGCCGTTACGTACTTTAGGTTTACAGCGTGTCGTGTGCGTAAACCGCTTGCGTCAACGCGTTCTTTTAACTTAATAATTTGAGGGTGCAACCGCAATTGAAGGATGGTAAAAACTTTTTTATTGGTTTCTCGCTCAATCTCCGACAGTGCATCTACATTCCACGGATTTAAAACCAGCGGCTTTTCACAGATCGCATCCGCGCCCTGCCTCAAGGCAAAACGGATATGAGAATCATGTAAATAATTAGGTGAGCATATGGAAACATAGTCGATGGCCGCGCCACCGCGTTTCAATTTGTCAAGATGACGGTCGAATCTTTCGAATTCAGTAAAAAAATCAGCCTCTGGGAAATAGCTATCCAAAATTCCAACATTATCGTGCTTGTCAAGCGCTGCAACGAGTAGATTTTCCGTCTCCTTAATTGCTTTCATGTGTCGTGGAGCAATGTATCCCGCAGCTCCTATCAGCGCAAACCGTTTCATGTCATTCGAGTTTAGTAACAATTCCTTCTTTTAGTTGATAGCTATGCTTGGTCTCTGGGCATACCGCAATACCACTTTCGTTGAATTTCAACGTGTGACCGAATTCGCTCACCCAGCCAGCTTGCCTGCCTGGGTTGCCGATTATCAAAGCAAAGGGTTTCACAGACTTCGTCACCACGGCCCCTGCACCGATCAAGGCAAATTCACCGATTTCGTTTCCACAAATAACGGTGGCATTTGCGCCTATAGAGGCTCCCCTCTTTACAAGAGTCTTTACGTATTGGCTTTTCCGATTAACTGCACTTCGTGGATTAATGATATTTGTAAAAACCATAGATGGCCCGAGAAAGACATCGTCCTCGCAGATGACACCGGTATAAATAGAAACATTATTCTGCACTTTTACATTACGACCAAGTATAACGCCCGGAGACACTACTACGTTTTGGCCAAGGTTGCAGTTTTCTCCTATGGTGCAATCCTGCATGATATGCGAAAAATGCCAGACTTTCGTGCCTGCGCCAATCTTGCTTCCGTCATCAATAACCGCAGTCGGATGCGCGTAATAATTATGATTCGCCATAAAATTTTTTTATCGCATCGCAAACGTAGTGAATTTCATCTTCCCTCATCTCGGTGTGAATCGGCAATGATAAGACTGTTTTCGAGAGCATCTCAGTTATCGGGAATGATTGCTCCGGGCATGATGAGTCGCGATACGCCTTCTGAAGGTGGAGAGGAACAGGATAATAAACCATGGTTGGAATACCTTGCTTGTCAAGATACTTCCTGAGATTGTCTCGATCATCAACTTTTAACGTGTATTGATGAAACACATGAGTAGAGTACGGTACACGGACTGGTATGGACACCCCGCTAACTGTGCTTAACCTTTTATCATACTGCTCGGCTACCCAGTTTCGGGTCTTGGTATACTCATTAAGGTACTTTAGTTTGACATTTAATACTGCCGCTTGCAAGGTGTCCAACCTGCTATTTACCCCAACAAGGTCATGGTGATATTTCTCAAGCTGCCCATGGTTTGCGATCATCTTAATTTTTTCAGCAAAGGCATCAGATTGTGTGAAAATCGCACCGCCATCGCCAAAACATCCAAGATTCTTAGAAGGGAAAAACGATGTAGTTCCTATCACGCCCATGGTGCCCGCCTGTTTCTTCGTATTATCCGCGAAATGATAGGCGGCACCTAATGCCTGGGCTGCATCCTCAATGACGTGCAAATTGTGCCTCTGAGCGATCGCAATGATATTTTCCATGTCACAGCATTGGCCATAAAGATGCACAGGCACAATCGCTTTTGTACGTGCCGTTATCTTGGTTTCGATTACGGACGTGTCAATGGTAAAGGATTCCGGATTCACATCAACGAAAACCGGAGTAAGCTTCAATAATGCGATTACTTCAGCGGTGGCCACGTAGGTGTGAACCGGCAGAATAATTTCGTCTCCTTGCTTGAAGTCAAGTGCCATCATCGCAATTTGCAAGGCGTCTGTCCCATTAGCACATGGAATGACATGACTTCCGCCAATATAAGCAGATAGCCGCTTTGCGAATTCACCTACCTGAGGTCCTTGAATGAAGGCTGTTGAATCGAGCACTTGTCGCATTGCCTCATCGACCTCTTCCTTTATTCGTAGGTATTGACCGTGCAGATCGACCATTTTGATTTGCATCATCATAGTGGTTCAGGAATTAATGTACGCACTTACTGGACATTGCGGATTTTTTTTTCCCAATTCCAGGCATGAAGGAGTGAATCCCGCAGTGAATAGGTAGTTCTCCAATTCAAAAGATTGTTGGCTTTTGTAGGATCACCAAAAACTTTCTCCACATCACCTGGTCTTCGCGGGCCAATCTCGAATGGAAATTTTATGCCGGTTGCATGTGAAAACTCCGTTACCAGCTCTAATACGGAAACACCTACGCCTGTACCCAAGTTGAAAGCTTCAAGTAACGACTTGTGCGGGTTAGTAACTAAATATTCCATCGCTTTAACGTGTGCATGACCGAGATCCACCACATGAATGAAGTCTCTAATGCAAGAACCATCCGGGGTATTATAATCATTGCCAAAAACGGTCAGCTTTTTTCTGACCCCAGCCGCGGTTTGCGTTATGTATGGAACGAGATTATTGGGAGCACCCACGGGCAGTTCGCCTATCGCTCCTGACGGATGTGCACCAATTGGATTAAAGTATCTCAAAGAGATAATCCGAAAACCGGTTGCATAAACGTCTTCTAAAATCCGTTCGCAGATTTGTTTAGTGGCTCCGTAGGGTGATTCCGCGCGCTTAAATGGGGCATCTTCCCGCACTGGAATAATGTCCGGCTGGCCATAAACTGTGCAAGAAGAGGAGAAGATAAGGTTAAACAGTTTATGCTCTGCCATAACCTGCAGCAAAGACAAGAGCGAGCTGATGTTATTTTCATAATACATCAACGGGTTCGACACGGATTCACCTACGGACTTATATGCTGCAAAATGCATCACGCAAGAAAACGGCCCCGCTTCTTCAAAGAGCGTTCGCAAAAACAATTTATCGGAGCAATTGCCCTGGTAGAAAGAAAACTTTCTTCCGGAGAGCGTTTCTAATCCATCAAGGAGAGTCCGATCACTTTTTGAAAAATCGTCAATTAAGATCGGCTCATACCCAGCCTTGAATAACTCGTACGCTGTATGAGCGCCAATGTATCCGGCACCACCCGTGACAAGAATCTTTTTTGCATTCATCTTATAAGCGCGCTGTAATAATGGATTTGTCGAGACTTCCCTTTACATCGTAAACAATCGTCCTTGAGTTTCGAATTGCCTCCCAGTTCAAGTCATTAAATTCTGCATGGCTAACGGTGAGCACAATCGCATCATACACCTGATTTAGTTCGGAAATCATATCGAGACCATACTCGTGCCTCACCTCCTTAGCACTTGCATGCGGGTCATAGACGGCTACCTGTGCGCCAAAGCTTTCGAATTCTCTGATCACATCGACAACTCGACTGTTTCTAATGTCAGGACAATTCTCTTTAAATGTTATGCCAAGCACCAGGATTTTCGCTTTGTTGATTGCGATGTCATTTTTGGCCATCAGCTTTACAACGGAGTTTGCAATGTGAATGCCCATGTTGTCGTTGATGCGCCTGCCTGACAAGATTACTTCTGGATGATAGCCGAGGCTTTCAGCTTTATAGGTAAGGTAATAGGGGTCCACCCCGATACAATGCCCGCCCACCAGGCCGGGTTTGAAGGGAAGAAAATTCCACTTTGTGCCCGCTGCCTCTAGCACTTCATGAGTGTCAATTCCGATTTTTTCGAAGATTAAAGCAAGCTCGTTTACAAAAGCAATATTTACATCTCGTTGCGAATTTTCGATGACCTTGGCAGCCTCGGCAACTTTGATAGAGGAAGCCTTATGCGTTCCAACTTTAACAATAAGTCTATATAAATCGTCTACCCGTGAAGCAATCTCGGGCGTGCTGCCACTCGTTATTTTCTTTATGGTAGACACGCGGTGTAATTTATCTCCGGGATTGATGCGTTCGGGCGAATAGCCGCAGAAGAAATCCCGGTTGAAAACGAGGCCGCTCGCTTTTTCAAGAACAGGCACACAAACTTCTTCGGTACATCCCGGATAAACTGTCGATTCATAAATTACAAGATCACCGGGCTTCAATACGGATCCAACCATTTGGCTGGAACTTTCTAATGGAGATAAATCAGGTGTCTTAAATTTGTCGACCGGAGTAGGTACTGTAATAATGAAGGTAGTGGCTGATTTCAGCTCGTTCAGGTCACTGGTAAAATGTAAATGCTCGGCAGTTTTAAGTTCTGAACCGGACACTTCCAAAGTTCGGTCATGGCCCTTTAACAGTTCTTCAATACGTGTGATATTGATATCAAATCCAATAACTTCAGTCACCTTCCCGAACTCAACGGCCAGCGGTAAGCCGACATAGCCGAGACCAATAATTCCAATTTTATTCATTTTTAAGTCCTCTCGTGTATAAATTTTTCACGCAGTGACATCTGCGCGCAAATGGAAGAGCGCAAAAATATAAAGATTCAACATATTCTGTATTACTTTGCAGTCTTAATAGATTTTTAATGATGGAAAGTCCAACACAGAAACCTCGGCAGCCAGACGAGATTGATATTTCGCAAATTATGATCGCAATCGGCCGTTTTTTTAACCGATTGGGTAATGGAACTCTTTTTTTTCTTGCACTGCTCAGAAATTTATTTTTTAACAATCGTTTGTTCTTCGCAGGTATAATAGTGACCGGACTAATTCTAGGAGGGTTGTATTCTGAGCTGTTGAAAAAGAAGTATTATAAATCAACAATGGTGCTCAGTTGTGATTATCTCAATACGCAAATACTGTCCAATACAATCGATAAATTCAATTTATTGTGCGAAGAACGCGAACGCGAGGGACTTGCCGACCTTCTTGGAATCGACCAGAAAACCGCAAAAAATGTTCAGAAATTTGCGTTTGAACCTTTTGTCTCGGAAGATGATGTTGTAGAAATGGAGGTCCTTCGTACCCAGCTGAATGCCGTTGTAGCAGACAAGAAAGACCTCGTTGAGAAAGTAATGGCAAAGCTTGAGATCGAAAACAAGAACGCATATGAGATTTCGGTGCAGGTCTATGACCCGAATGTTGTGAAGCCGTTGGAAAAGGCTTTGATCAAATATTTCAGCACCGGTGAATACGTTAAAAAACGCATTAACAGCCAGCAAAGGACCCTCACAAATCGAATGGAAAAATTACAAATTGAATCCAGGAAACTCGACAGTTTGAAACGCGTGATTTATGAGAATTATCAGATGTTTGGGAAAACGAGCAGAGGATCTAATAACGTAATTCTTTCTGATGAGCAACTCAAGGATCCGTTGGCAATTTATAAGCAAGACCTCGAAATCAATCAGGAAATTCTCGAAATCGAACGAACGCTGGCAATAACTCCTGACTTCGAGGTTGTTGACGGGTTCACGTCTTTTAAAGAGCCAGAAAGCGCAAGCCTTTGGAAAGTTCTTGTTATTTCATTCTTCCTGGCTATTGTTATTGGCTACCTTATCATCGGTGCCTGGAAATTCGACAAGATGCTCTCTAGAATCGACACCAAATCAAAAGATTGATCCAATCGATCAAAATATTATTCCTCAAAGAATTTAAACTCGAGCTCCGGAGAAAATCAGTGATCTCCGGGCTCGGCCTTTATCTTCTTAGCCTGATATTCATTTGCTACATCACCTTCAGCCTCAGGCAGTCGTCAATTTCAGAGGCCACATGGTCTGCGCTTTTCTGGCTTGTCATTCTGTTTTCGGTCATTAATTCAGTCGCTAAAAGTTTTATAGGTGAAAATAAGGGCCTGTCCATATATTATTACAGCGTTGCATCCCCACAGGCAATTATCGTTTCGAAAATTCTTTATAATACGATATTGTGTTTCGTTCTTTCACTCACCGGGTATCTTTTATTTGAACTCTTTATTGACAACCCAATCCAGGATCAGCTCATCTTTATTTCTACACTGTTTCTCACATCGGTTGGATTTGCCTCTTCCCTCAGCCTGATCTCTGGCATCTCCGCCAAAGCGAACAACAGCAACATTCTAATGGCGGTGCTGAGTTTTCCTCTTCTCATCAGTATTCTTCTCATGGCCATTCGAATCACCAAGAACGTTTTAGACGGACTTGATGCCTCCTTCAGCTATGACGAGCTCTTTAACCTGGTGGCAATAAATTGTATCCTTTCGGGACTCGCGTACCTCTTGTTCCCGTATATTTGGCGCAGCTAAGCGGGCCTTATCCCACTGAACCCGCTGGATTAAGTATGAAAACCTGGCTCAAAGTCTTTGCTGTCGTCCTTTTGCTGTACGTACATCTGGCAGGTATGCTTGGGGACGTCCCGCGACTCCATATCTTAAACGAAACGATCCGTGCATTATATTTCCATGTGCCCATGTGGTTCGGGATGGTAGTGTTGTTTCTAATTTCAGTTTTTTTCTCTATTAAATATCTTAATAACCCCTCCGCTGATACCGATCGCAAGGCCGTTGAGTTTGCGAACGTTGGCTTAGTATTCGGCATTCTCGGCATGATTACCGGCATGCTGTGGGCAAACTATGCCTGGGGAAGCCCTTGGCATGGCGATCCAAAACAAAATGGGGCCGCTATCGCCCTGCTTGTATACCTGGCGTACTTTGTTCTGCGCGGATCTCTTGACAACCAGGAACAGCGGGCAAGGCTCAGTGCGGTCTATAACATATTTGCTTTTGCAGCGATGATCCCGCTGATCTTTATCATTCCCCGGATGACAAGTTCTATGCATCCAGGGAGCGGTGGTAATCCTGGCTTTAACATGTATGACCTCGACAACCGAATGCGCCTTATCTTTTATCCAGCTGTTATCGCGTGGATCCTTGTTGGAATATGGATTGCAACCCAACGCATTCGTATCAAACGAATTCAAGACCAGATTACTGATTTAGAATATGAAAAAAATAGTTAGCCTCTCTTCTTTCCTGGTTGCCTTCTTGTTCTGCGTGACAGGTTATGCGCAAGACGCAGAGATGGCAGACGGCATGCGTGCCAGCGGCAAAATTTACGTAGTGGTTGGAATCATTCTGATCGTATTGGTCGGGCTGATCGCGTACTTGTTTCTGTTGGACAAAAAATTAACCCGATTGGAAAATCAACTTAATGCTGGCAACAAACCAAAACACTGAGTATTTCGTTGTTTAAACCGCAATACCTGCCAATATGAAAAAATCACATATCCTCATCCTGATTGTTATTGCCGCAGCCGTTGGTATTTTGGTAAGCACGGCTGATGATGCAAGCAGTTATGTAAGCTTCTCTGAAGCATACCAGCTTGCGTCAAATGGAACCAAAAAAGACATTCATGTGGTTGGCGTGTTAAAAAAAGATCAACAAGGCAATGTTATTGGTATTCAGGATGGCGCTGACAAAGTTTCCTTTTCTTTTATCATGGTTGATGACAACGGGAAAGAGCAAAAAGTAATTTACAATGAGCCCATGCCCGCGGATTTCACAAAATCAGAAAAGGTAGTGGTGATTGGCAGCTATGAAGGTGAGACATTTCTGGCGAGCAAGATCTTGCTGAAATGCCCATCGAAATACCAGGAAGAGAAAGTAACCATATAAGCTATTCTGCTGCAGGTCGGTCCCTGCAGCTCTACAACCATTGAGCTATGCATTATTTCATCGGTGACCTCGGTCACTTTTTTGTTATCACCGCCTTCATCGCTTCTCTAGTCACGGCCTTTTCGTATTTCAAAGCCACAGCAACGGAGCAGCTTGAAACAAAAACACAATGGCTCGTAAACGGACGTGTCTCATTCTACGCACATGCACTCTCTGTTCTCGGTATCTGCGTTACGCTCTTCATTATTATCTCCAATCACTACTTCGAATATCATTACGCCTACAGTCACTCCGATAAAAAACTCCCAGGTCATTATTTACTTTCGACCTTTTGGAACGGGCAGGAAGGAAGCTTTCTTCTCTGGATGTTCTGGCATGCGATACTTGGAATCGTATTGATCCATACTAACCGCTTCTGGGAAGGCCCAGTGATGACGGTGTTCGCCCTTGTTCAGGCATTTCTTGGATCGATGATCTTGGGAATTGTTCTGCCGTTCACCGAATTCAGAATTGGCAGCTCACCGTTCATCCTGCTTCGAGAAGTGATGCAGCAAGCACCCATCTTTAAGTCAAACCCTGAGTTCGTCCCAAACGATGGAACTGGACTGAATCCGTTGCTTCAGAATTATTGGATGGTGATTCATCCACCAACGTTGTTCCTCGGTTTCGCAGCAACCCTGGTACCCTTCTCGTTCTGCATTGCCGGCCTGTGGCTTAAACGATACCGCGAGTGGGTGCGTCCAGCCTTACCGTGGGCATTGTTTGGGGGCGCGATCCTGGGCCTTGGAATTCTCATGGGCGGATACTGGGCGTACGAAACGTTGAACTTCGGAGGCTATTGGAACTGGGATCCGGTCGAGAATGCCGTTTATGTACCCTGGCTGATTCTCGTTGCCGCCATCCACACCATGATCACCTATAAAAACAGCGAAACGGCTCTTAAAGCTTCCATCGTTCTGGTGATTTCTGTATTTGTACTGATTCTCTATTCTACATTCCTCACCCGAAGCGGAATTTTAGGTGACTCATCCGTGCATTCATTCACTGACCTCGGCTTGTCTGGCCAGCTTTTACTTTACCTCGTTTTCTTCCTCGCCATGGCCGTGGTGCTCTCTGTGATGCGCTGGAAAGAGATTCCAACGAGCGAAAAAGAAGTTTCCACCTACTCCCGCGAATTCTGGATTTTCGTTGGCACGCTGGTGTTGTGTCTGATGGGTTTCCAGGTGCTGATGCCAACCTCCATCCCGGTTTGGAACTCCATTCTCAAATCCATTGGAATCTCATCGAACCTCGCTCCACCAGCCGATCAGGTTGGGTTCTATACGAAATTTCAGTTGTGGTTTGCCGTCATCGTTGCGTTGCTTTCTGCGATCGGCCAGTTTTTCTGGTGGAAAAAAATCGATGCTAAAACGCTCGGTAAAGAGTTGTTAACGCCCCTGATCATCACCGCAGTTGCCTTTCTGGTGATCTTGCAGGTAATGATCTACACCGAAGGCAGTGAGTCCATCAGGAACGGGAAGTACCTGGCCATTCTTTTCAGCGGACTTCTCACCGTGGTGGCCAATGCAAAAATTCTGATCTCCCTGCTGCGTTCCAGCCCAGGATTGTCAGGTGGTGCCATTGCGCACATCGGTGTTGGCATGATGCTGGTGGGAATTATGTTCTCGTCAGGGTACTCCAAAGTTGTTTCGTTAAACAACACAGGCATGCTGATCTCCCGGGAAGTTAGCGATGAGTTCAACCGCGAGAATCTTCTCTTGTTTGTTAACGAACCCCGCACGATGGCAAATTATAAGATCGAATACAGGGGCGAGCGCCTTGAGCCAAGATCGAAGCCCGGATACATCAGCATGGACGATGTTGAGCCAACTGACGACCCGTATTTAGTTGTTGCGAAGAAAGACATTGTGCATAAAGGCGATGTTACGTTCAAAGCAAAAGACACCATCGAAATTTTCCCCGAGAATAAATACTTCGAGATCGTGCTCACCAACACGAAAGGAAAGACCCACACGCTCTATCCGCGCATCCAGGATAATCCAACTATGGGTAATGCGGCATCACCCGACATTAAGCGCGATGCAACCAAGGACCTTTACGCACACGTGGTGACACGCACACCCGCTGACGAAATTGAATGGAGTGAAACCGAAGAATTAAAGATCAATGCGCGCCAGCAATTTTTTGCCAACGACTATGTGTGCGTACTCGAAAAAGTTGAACGCGTATTTTCGATCGGAAGCGTGAAGCTTGATTCAGCGGA
>DASWTP010000215.1:0-11376 GCA_036402075.1 Chryseosolibacter sp.
GGTCACGTGGACAATATGGAGCTATACAGATCACAACGAAACGTGGCGGCAACGGAGTTTCTGTTGAGTTCAACTCCTCCAATACGCTTGAGAACGGCTTCCTGACTATTCCGAAAGTTCAGAATGAGTACGGTCCAGGCGATCATGGCCGTTATGCATTTGCCGATGGTAGAGGAGGAGGACTGTACGATTCTGACTACGACATCTGGGGACCACGCTTTGAAGGCCAGCTCATTCCTCAGTACGATGGTGAATTTGTTAGTGACAATCCTGATGGATCAGAACCTTTCGTAACGACCTTTCCTTCAGGTGCAACATTTAGCGGCAACATTCGGCCTACGCCATGGGTGGCAAGAGGTGTCGACAATCTTGAGCGCTTCCTGCAGCCGGGTATCCTTACGACTAATAACCTCGCTGTTACAGCAGGTGGAAGTAACTATGACCTTCGTTTCTCGACAACCTATTCCTACCAGAAAGGAATTGTACCGAATACGCAACTTAACACGAACAACTTCAACATCACGGGCGGCATTGATCTTTCATCACGACTGCGTTTCGAATCAAATATTAACTACAATAAGCAATACACAGATAATATTCCGGATGTTGAGTACGGCCCGAACAGCCTTATCTATAACATGATCTTGTGGGGCGGTGCTGACTGGTCAGTAGACGATATGAAGGACTACTGGCAGGAAGGTCGTGAAGGCACGCAGCAAATTTATGCCGATTATACCCGCTATAACAACCCCTGGTTCATGGCGAAGGAGTGGTTGCGCGGACATAACAAGTCGGATGTATACGGATACATGTCGTTGAAATGGCAACTAACGGACTGGCTGGAGGCTATTGGAAGAACACAGATCAACAGCTACGATGTCGTACGTACTGAGAAGTTTCCATACTCGGCAACTACTTACGGGCGCGAGCAAGCGAAAGGGGACTACAGAATCGACACACGAAGATTCTTTGAGAACAACACCGATTTCATGCTCACTGCAACACGTGACATTGTATCGGGCCTGTCACTAAAAGCATCTTTTGGCGGAAACTTAAGAACCAGCTCGTACCGCTCTAACTATTCGACCACGGATTACCTGAACGTGCCGGGATGGTATAACCTTGCGAACTCACTGAACCCGGTAAGAAGTTTTGACTTTGGCTCAAACTGGCAGGTGTTGAGCTGGTATGGATACATGGACTGGTCGTACAAGAATTTTGTCAACCTTTCTTTGACAGGAAGGTCGGATAAGCATTCATCATTACCTCCGAAGAAGAATCAATATTTCTATCCATCAGCGTCACTTAGCACTGTGATTTCTGAAATGGTGCAACTTCCTTCAGTCATGTCATACCTGCAAGTGCGCGGATCGTATGCTAAGGTTGGTGGCTCCGAACCACTCACGCAAAAAACGATCGGCCCGATTCCATCCATCAACATGTCCCAGAATCCAATGGGTTATGGATCAGTATACCAGTCACCATACGATGGTCCTAACTATGCAAACTCTGCGGTTTATAGCACAGCACTCCTTTACAACAATCAACCTGCAGCGTATTATACGAACACCATTACGAACCCAGATCTCGAACCAAGTTTCAGTTCCGCGTGGGAAGTGGGTACCGATATTCGCTTCATGAACAACCGCCTCGGTCTCGATGTGGCATACTTCCAGAGTACAGACGGACCAGGAATCTATAGCCTTCCGATATCAGAAGCATCGGGTTACACCACAGCGCTTGTGAATGGAATTAAAACGCAGCGCAAAGGGTGGGAGGTTGTGCTCAACGCCAACCCTGTAAAAAATGCAAGTGGCCTCAATTGGGACGTGAATGTAAACTGGTCAACGTATAGAGAGTATATCGTTGAGATCTATCCCGACAAGAATATTGAGAACTACGATGCGTTCCGTCAGGTGGGAGAGCGCCTTGATCAGTTCTGGGGAACAGCCCTGCTCAAGAACGGTGAAGGCCAGATCGTGAACACAGCCGATGGTCGTCCGATTCCGCTGACATCCATAAACGGAAATGCCCGAAGATTCCTTGGATACACTAATCCGGATTGGGTCTGGGGCATCAACAACAAGTTCAGCTATAAGAATTTTGGTTTGAGCTTCCAGTTTGATGGCCGTGTTGGAGGTGTGATCGCCAACTACGTTCAACAACAGACCTTCCGCGGTGGCCGTCACATCGAAACAGTGCAAGGTGAAATGGGAGAAGCACGTTACCAGGATTACCTGGGTGTCAAGTCATGGGTGGGACCCGGTGTCGTGATTACATCCGGAACTCCGCAGGTGGATCGCGAAGGTAACCTGATCAATCACAGTGAACTTTCCTATAGTCAAAATACAACAGCAACGTACTTACAAGACTGGATCAGCCGCTACTACAATACGAACGAGTCGAATCTGATGAGTCGTTCATTTGCAAAGCTTCGCGAAGTGATCATCTCGTATAATCTTCCTTCCGCTATGCTCGAACGCACCTTCATGAAACGCGCAAGCATTTCGCTGATCGGACGCAATCTGCTGTACTTCGCTGAGAAGAAAGATCTCGACATCGAGCAGTATGCTTCTTACTCGTCAACCGGTTCCGGACTCCAGACTCCGACCACAAGACGTTACGGTATCAATCTAAACGTTACTTTCTAATGATAAGCAACATGAAACTCTTGAAATATCCCTTATCCATACTTCTGGCGATCGCAGTTTTTACAGCCTGCCAGGATTTTGAAGAGCTTGAAAAGAATCCGAACAGACCGAACACAGCACCCGCCTCGCTCGTGCTAAATGGTGTACTGAATGACCTTTACGAAAGACCATGGAGTCTTGAACACCGCCAGAACCAATACTGGTGCTGCAATTATAACTACTACGGCACAAACGAATACTGGGCTTCCGCTTCCTTAAATTTCATGACGTTGAAAAATATCTTGAAAATGGAAGAAGAGGCTAAACGTGCTGGTGGTGGAGATGTGAATCCTTACACGGCTATTGGAAAATTTCTCAAGGCAAATTTCTATGTGCGTATGAGCCAGCGTGTCGGAGATCTTCCATTATCGGAAGCTTTACAGGGGTTGAAGAACGAAGCTCCGAAGTACGACTCTCAGAAGGATATTTACATTCAGGTGTTGAACTGGCTTGACGAAGCAAACACGGAATTCGCACAACTCATTGCATCGGATAACCGCACGTTGGGTGGGGACTTCTATTTCAACAATGATCTAAAGCAATGGCAGAAGGTTGTTAACACCTATAAGTTTCGGGTACTCATCAGCTTGAGCAAAAAAGAAAACGAAGCGGGTTTGAATGTGAAAGCTCGATTTAAAGAGATGCTGGACAACCCAACAGCGTTTCCAGTGATGGCTGATATTGGAGACAACATGCAATACGAATACAACGGTACGTCTAACCTCTATCCAACAAATCCGGGAAACCGCGGTTTTGACAAAGGCCGTTACAACATGGCCCAGACATTTGTAAAAGGATTAACCGATCTAAGCGACCCACGGGTATACGTGACCTGCAATCCCGCTAAGGCGAAACTTGCTGCTGGTCTTCAGCCTGACGATTTCAATGCCTATGTTGGTGCACCCTCGGGTGAAGCACTTGATGACATGACCTTCAAGGCAGGAAACGGTTTGTATTCGTTTGCTAACCAGAAACGTTACTACAGTACGTTCAAGGGCTTTGAGCCTGGCGTGCAGATTGGCTATGCCGAGCTCTGCTTCAACATTGCTGAGGGGATCAACCGGGGTTGGGCTACAGGTAATGCTGGCGAATGGTATCAGAAAGGTATTCGTGCAGCAATGGAATTCTACGGCATCACGGACAATTCAAAAGTCGATATAACCGAAGCCGATGCAGACAATGTTCTGAAGACCGTGACCGTGTCTGTCACTAATTACCTTGCTCAGCCTGCCGTTGCATACGCGGGTAACAACGCTACCGGCCTCACGCAAATCCTTACCCAAAAGTATCTCGCGTTCTTTCAGAATTCGGGACAGGAAGCATACTTCAACTATCGCAGAACCGGCATCCCCGCATTTCACGCTGGGCCTGGTACAGGCAATGGTGGAAAGATTCCGAAGCGCTGGTTATATCCGGTGTCAGAAGCCACGAACAACGCGCTGAACTATACTGCCGCGCTCACAAGCCAGTTCGGATCAACCGTGGACGACCTCAACAACGAATTGTGGATCAACAAATAGCTCCGATTTACCTATGACCAACCGAAGGAGATTCATTCAACAGGTGGGGGCTGGAGCGGCCCTCACCTTACTGTCAACTTCCGCAGCGGATGCACAGCCGAAGCCGAGCAGTAAACGTGTGCTTCGTATAGCACACATCACTGACGTACACATTCTCGATCAACCAGAAGCAGAAAGACTGTTCGGTCAGATCATCCGCGAAATCAACACCGCGAAAGACAAAGTAGACTTCATCATCAACACGGGCGATACCGTGATGGATGAGAACAAGCAAACAAAGGAAACAGTGGAGAAGCGTTGGAACTCGTGGCGCAAGATCATGGACGGAAATCGTTTGGCAGTATACAGTGCGTTGGGCAATCATGACGTCTGGTACGGGCCCGATGAAGCAAGTGACACAGAATATAAAAAAGACCCTCGTTATGGAAAGCAATGGGCGATGGAAGAGCTTAAAATGCCAGCACGCCATTACACTTTTCAGCAAAAAAACTGGAAGTTTATTGCACTCGACAGCATCAACGGTGAATCCGGATATCAACTTGATGGCCCGCAACTTGAATGGCTTGGTAAAGAATTAAGTTCCACACCAACCGGGGTTCATGTGTGCGTCTTCAACCATGTGCCCATTCTTTCGATGGGCGCCTTACTCTATTACACAAAGCGCAAACCTATCGCAGACGTCAAATTCCCTTCCGGGGATATGCATAATGATCATCAGGCGATCAAGGATGTATTCCACAAGTCCGGAAATGTTCGCCTTTGCCTGAGCGGTCATGTCCACTATGTCGATGCTGTTGATTATCTCGGAGTGCGGTATCTTTGCAACGGTGCCGTTTCCGGCAACTGGTGGGGCAAACCGCTAACGCTTGATGAGTTTCCCCCTGTCTATACATTGATCGATCTCTTCGAAGACGGAAGCACGCAGCACCAATACGTTTACTATAAAACCGAAGCCTGATATGAGATTAAAGCTTGCGATCATTTTTATCATCAGCGCCATGCCATTGGCCATCGCGCAAAAAAAGCAGCAGACTGAAAATGTCATTCTTATCACCCTTGACGGATTCCGCTGGCAGGAACTTTTCAACGGTGCTGATTCATCGTTCATTAAACAACAGAAATTTTTAAAAGACGGCCAGGCTAAACAGAAATACTGGCGCGATAATGTAGAGGAAAGAAGAAAGGCACTGCTTCCATTCTTCTGGAACACCATCGCGAAGCAGGGACAGCTGTACGGAAACCGGCCTGCAGGTTGCAAAGTGAATCTTACCAACAACCAATTGTTTTCATACCCGGGTTACAATGAAATCCTGACTGGCAAAGCAGATAATGCCCGCATCAACAGCAATGACAAGTTTTACAATCCGAACGTAAACGTGCTTGAGTTTCTCAATCAGCAAAAGGAATTGAAGGGCAAAGTTGCGGCCTTCACTTCGTGGGATGTATTTCCTTACATCATCAACGACAAGCGCAGTGGCGTATTTGTGAGTACCGGTGCGTTTCCCATTGGAGGAACACAACTTTCCGAACGGGAGAAAGTGCTGAACGAATTAATTACGGCTGTTCCCAATCCGCTTGGGGATGTAAGGCTCGATGCGTTCACATTCTATTACGGATTGGAGTACATGAAGAAGAACAAGCCGCGTGTAATGTATTTCGCATTCGATGAAACGGATGATTTTGCACACGCAGGTGAATATGCGGCATACCTGAATGCAGCAAACTATACGGACCGCTTTATCGGTGAATTGTGGCGCTATGTTCAGTCGGATGATTTTTATAAGAACAAAACGACACTGTTGATCACGGTGGATCATGGAAGGGGAGAAGACGCTGAATCGTGGAAGCACCATGGCGACAAAGTTCCCGTTGCGAACCAGATCTGGATGGCAGTACTCGGCCCGGATACAAAGGCACTCGGGGAAGTGAAAGGAGATGTGCAACTCTATCAAAACCAGGTAGCCGCAACGCTGGCAGCATTCCTGGGTTATGAATTCAAAGCGGAAAGCCCTCTGGGAAACCGCATCAATACGATGATGGCTTCAAAATAAGTTTGTGGTTAAATTTTGGTTGAGCAGGAACATCTGCCCTGGCGTCTGGGCGATGTTCCTTTATCTGAACAGCATGAAAACAAATACTAGAGATACAAAGCAAATCGTCATTGAATCACTGAAGAATATTGTCTGCGTGATGGCAGGCATCAGCGTAGTGGTGCTTACCGTTTATGTGATGTTCGCGGTACCGGAAGCAGAAACTTTTCTGACATTCTTCAGCATAACGACAGCGTGCGTCTGCATGTTTGTGCTAAGCCTCGATGTAACGAAGGCTGCGCTTGCTCGATTCAACAGAACGGACTCTTCTTCTTCAAACACCCGAGTGACGTTCAAACTCAATAAATCGAACTATGATCTTGCGACCAAGACCTGAGCGTGTGCTGAATCTGTTGGAGCGTGAAGCGGAAATCCTGGAGATCATGCGCGAAGGAGTCGCGTGCAGCTCAATGCAAGTCGATGCAAGGCTCAAAAACTCGAACCTGCTGGAGACCATGCGGATCATTCATGCAATGGAAGCGAAAGGACTTCTTGAGCGCGTCAACGCAAATGGAAGAAAATTGTTCCGCTTGAAAAACAACATTCAAAAAGTAAGGATCGTCAGGCGCAAATTAAATCACCATTAGTTTTTCCTAACGCCACTTACCGACTCTTCGGTTGTTAAGACTGGTGTATTCTGCAACAAATTGTTGGCAAGCGTGCTTGTTGGATTTTCGATCAAAGCATCAAGGCAAATTCTTCGCAACGGGAAGCTTGTGAAAAGGTTCACAACATTTTTCCAGGATGCGGAAAAGGTCCTGGTAGGAATTCGGTTTCACAATGTACTGCTTTGCCCCCAACGCTACTGCGGTCACCTCATCATTCAATGAGGATGACGTTGTGAGAATGAAGACAGGTATGTGCGAATACTCGGGATGGAGTTTTAATGCCTTTAAGAATTCAAGGCCGTTCATTCGAGGCATGTTAAGGTCAACGTAAATACAAATTGGCTGATCAATTTCCCTCAGGATGTCTAACGCCTCGAGCCCATCAGATGCGAGCAGACACGTAAAATCAGTATTTACCGACTCCATCACTTCTACAAAAAGCTGCTGGTCATCCCGGTCATCTTCAACGTAGAGCACTACCTTTTTGCTTTCTTTCATCCTCAAACCCCTCAGGTATAAATGCAAAGCTATCAAATTACAACGTTCAAGTACCGGGCGGCCGCGAAAAAATGCCGTGATAGTCAAAGCAATTCCCACGGCCGGTTCAATTTCAATCTGACAATGAATGGGGCGAAGTGTTTTTGGTCAAACTTCAAGAAAGACTCTTGAAGAGGATATCTTCGAGGAACTGGCTTGTAAACTCCGCGCGGTTTTTTGGCGTGGCATCCGTTAGCCTTGGGAGATTGATACTGAAAAATTGCTGGTAATGTGACGTCTCAATCAGTGTTGTACTCAGCGACTTGGGATACTTGTATTTTGGATTATACTCTGAGATGACTGCAGCAATCTTCGCACAAAGGTCTTTGTAAGGTTTAAAAACAGCATTCTTGTTGATCTCCGCGACATCCTTGACCAGATAGACTTTGCTGCTTTCGGAAATGACGATTTGATTTAAGAACTTCTTGTTATAGTCAAGTTGGCCAGAACTCTCCGGTAGGTCGTGCGTGAGTAAATGAACGATGATTCGAAGCTTTTCTTTCTTGTCTTTGATATTTTGCAGTCGGAAGTCGACCAGGTACTCCATGTAACTCCAGTACCAGTTGAGAATGTAAAGAAGCAGTCGATGCTTATTTTCAAAGTAACGATAAACGGTAGCCTCGGTACTATTGATCTCAGTGGCAAGCTTCTTGAAGGTAAATTGTTCAAAACCCAACTCGTGGATCAGGTCAATTGAGCTTTTAACAATGTGTTTTCCCACCTCACTGCTCTCCGGATCGCGCAGGAAAATTTTATCATTGACCTTAAAAAGTAGCTGAAAGTCCATTTTTGATAAAGTTAGTGAACAATTTTAATTGATTCAGCGCTGATTCATTGTAATAGTAATACTATTATTTCAAAAAGTATCTATACCTTTATGCCGCTTCAACTAGCCTGACTGGTTGGTGCCCCATAACACTAAGGAAATTAAAACACGTAAATCATTAATAATGCGCACACAATCGAAAGAAACCCAAAGCCACCTGACTCCAGACCTTGCCATTCAAATTCTCAAGGAGGGAAACAATCGGTTCATGCACAACCTGAAAGCCAATCGTAACTTATTACAACAAGTAAACGAGACGTCCACAGGCCAGTATCCGTTCGCTACCATCCTTAGCTGCATCGACAGCCGCACTTCTGCAGAATTGATTTTCGACCAGGGCCTCGGAGATATCTTCAGCATTCGCATTGCCGGCAACGTGCTCAATGACGATATCCTCGGAAGCATGGAATTTGCCACTAAGATTGTCGGAACCAAAGTGATCGTGGTTCTTGGTCATACGAAATGTGGAGCCATTGTGGGTGCGTGTAATCACGTGGAGATGGGGCACCTCACGACATTGCTGAACAAGATACAGCCTGCAATTTACCAGGAGAAAACAACTAAAGAGAACAGGACAGGTGCGAACACAGCATTCGTTCACAACGTAACTGAATTGAATGTCCACCTTACGATCGAACGCATCCGGAGAGAAAGTCCGATCATTGCCGAACTCGAAAGCAGTGGCGCCATTAAGATCGTTGGCGGCATGTATGACGTTGAAACTGGTAAGGTAAATTTTTACTAAAAGCCACACAACGGTTAGGCAATGCGCAACAACCGCTGTCAGAGATTCCGCGGCTAACTTTACAATAACAAAAGCCCATCCAGGGAAGAACTGGACGGGCTTTTCCTTTACCACTGTTGGATCTTATACCAACGTTATTTCCACAGGTACGTTCCCGCGAATTGCCTTTGAGTAAGGACAAGCTCCATGTGCAAAGTCCACGAGCTCTTGGGCAATTTTCTTTTCAAGACCGGGCAGGCTTACAAAAAGACGCGCTTGCAGCGAGTATCCGGTTTCACTTGAAACCAGATCAACTTCTGCATCAATAGCTGTGTCTTTCGGAAGTATCACGCGCAATTTTTTCGCACCAATTCCAAGAGCTCCTTCAAAACATGCTGACCATCCGGCTGCGAACAACTGTTCAGGATTTGTTCCAACGCCATCGGTGCCTGGAGGCGAGAGCGTAATGTCAAGATTGCCATCTGAACTCTGGGCAACGCCATGTTCGCGGCCACCAGTCGTATGAGTCTTACCGGTGTAAATGATTTTCTTTGATTGTGTGATAGTTTCCATTTTGATTTTTGTTTAAAAGTTTTTTCTTGTGTTCAATATTTGTATCGGTGAGACCTTACTAAGCTGCCGTCTTTAATTCACTGGAGACATGTTCGTTTAGATTGGGTTTGTAATAGGTGAATCCTACAAATGCACTGAGAATTAGCAGCGTGACAATCGCATACCCAACACCCAACATCAATGGAGTTTGCACCTGCAGCAGACCGGCCATGGAATAACTCACGATTGACGTGATGATATACAGCCCGCCACCAGTAAGTCCGCTTACAATTCCCGCATGTGTTGAAAATCGCCCGAACGCGTATGCGTAAAATGTATTGAAGGTAAATCCTGACACTACATGCAGCAGGAACACGATCGTGATCATGAGACTGAGTGACTGAAAGTACGTCATTGTCACGATGAGCAGGAGCGGAAACAAAACCAAAAGCGGTGTAGCAATTTTCATTTTGTTAAAGATTGATTTTTTAATAGTGGCTTTGCTGATCAAACCGCCAACCAGTATCGCAAGGCCTGACAGCAATGCCGCATTGCCTGTTACCACCGGTGATTGATCAAAAACCTGCTCGATTATGAAAGGACTTGCCAGGTTATACATCATCACCATGGAGTAGGTGAAACCGAGGATCGCGAGCGTCAAGGCAAAGTCTGGGGTGGAGAGTTTGGTGCCATACGTTCTAACCAACGATTTGAAATTAAAAGCATGATACTCTTTGATTGTCTCGCCACTGTATTTTATTTCAAGTGCGATCAGAATAAGGGTAGCTGCCGCGAGAAAGTAGAAATTTGATTGCCATCCAAAATAATGGTGAAGAAAACCGCCCAGGAATGGCGCGACTATCGGGGCCATCGCCCAAATAATGGAAAATAAACTGGTATAGTGCTTTAGTTTTTCACCGGAGTGCACATCCATAATGAATGCGCGTTTACTTACCACGATCAATGCCACCGTTATTCCCTGGATCACGCGCATTGCGAGGACAACGGTTATGCTACTCGATAATGCAATCACAATACATGTGATGGCGAAAATGGCAAGAGACGCAAGGGTTAGTCGATACCGTCCGAAACTATCCACGATACTTCCTACAAACAATTGACTGACACCGCTACTCACAATGAATACGACTAATGATAATTGGATGTCTGCCTGACTTGTCCCAAACAATTTTGCCATCGTAGGGAAGGAGGGAAGATAAATATCAGTTGCAAATCCCGAGAGTGGAATAAGCGCGAACGCCAGAATGGTGCTGATGAAGACGTGGTTTTTGTTGAGCTGTTTCATGTTGTTATTCTTTCACGAGTTTATTGGAGTGGCAGTCCGTTCAAGGCGAGTGCAGCCTTGTCTGGCCGGCCGAGGAAATTCTTGTAGAGTTGTTCGGTAAATGCAATCCGTACTTCAAAATTATCGATGGCCATACTTGTCAAGAGCTCATGAGCCACCTGCACCGCTGGAATTTTATTCGGGGATGCAATGTCTTTCGCAAATTCAGTGTCCACAAGAGGCATCACCTCAAACACTTTCACATTTGTGTTGGCCAGACTCAACCGAAGTACCTGGGTATATGAATGCAACGCAGCTTTGCTTGCACTATAGGTAGGAAGTGAAATACCCGGAGCGAATGCCAGGATGGAAGTGACGTTTATCACAGCAGCCTCTTTAGCTGACTTTAGGATCGGTAAAAGTTGCGTTGTGAGATTGACCGCACCGAAATAATTTGTTTCCATTTCCCTGCGCGCAATCTCAAGAGCATCTGCAGAATCTCCTACATTATGCAGCGTAGCCGCACCGGCATTGTTGATTAGTA
>DASWTP010000216.1:0-67182 GCA_036402075.1 Chryseosolibacter sp.
AAACAAAGATAGAAACAGGAGTTTCCGTACGTGTGTAAATTCCCGCAACGTTTCCATATCCCAGCGACTTCCATACATCTGACGCAAAGTTCTCACGAAAATCACGGAAAGCAGTGAGCAGCATATACGCCAGGACGAACAGCACAATTCCCGGAAGGAACGTTTTTACAAAGTGACTTCGCTGTTCGGCATTCATGGGCTGGCGCTTTGTACGCAACGCCTCGTCCAGGGCGGAGGGAGGTGGCACTTTATCGATGAGCCACAGGAAAATCAAAAGCGGCAAAAGAAAAACAAGGCACGCTGCGAACGGCATCCACGTTTCGGAAACATTCCATTCCTGCATCAGCCAAGCCCCCACAGACCGGCAAAGGCCAGCGGAGAAAATGAAACTCACCGATAGGGAGGCCCCCAATACCTCCGTCATCCGTCTGCCCTCCAGGTAGCCAAACACCATTCCCCAAACGAGGCCAAGGGGAAATCCGTTCATGAAAAGAAAAACGATGTTGTAGGGAGCCGGCACGATGGCAAACAGAAGCCACGCAAGAGCAGCCAGCCCGACCATGAGCAGGATCCCTGATGTGCGCTGGTTTGCTTTCAGTTCGGCAATGAATTTGATTCCGAAGAATTTCGCCATGGCATAGCCAACAACCTGGAACGTTACCAGCCACACTTTGTAGCTGATGCCTGCGTAGGCAATTCCCTCAAAGGTTGCCGCTGAGAAAGTTTTTCTGAACGCGTAAATACAAGTGTAGAGGCAAAATGCGCTGATCGATGCGTAGATCGTAAACCAAAATGCATTAGCGTTTTCTAATTTCGAAGTAAGGCGTGAGGTGTTAGACGAGACCATCCGGTGTTAGGTTTACAGATTCCCAGGAACCATCCCTCAATATGGAAATTTTTCTGTAACCAAGAGTAAAAAGCAGCGCAGCAGTTTCCGGAAATTGATTGATCAGGTCGTCCGGGGTGTGTGCGTCACTGCACAAGGTGATGGGAATGTGTCGCAGGCGCATCAATTCAATCACCCATGGACTCGGGTAAGGGGTGTGCGATTTCCGTTGGTACAACCCCCTGGTATTGATTTCAACGATCGCGCCTGAATCAGCAATCTTATTCAGAACTTCTGTCACCGAGTGCTGATACCACGAGTCCGATTCACTGAAGAACTGCCCGTCATGATTTTGGATCTTTATCTTATCGAGGTGACCGATGATGGTTGGACATGCCTTGTCAATCATTTGGAGCGTTAGTTCAAAATACCGGGTCACAGCGTCACGAAAGCTTCCGTTAAAAATTTGATTTAGGCCATCGCGAAATACGATTGGCGAACCATCGATTTCCCATGGACGCCCATCGGGAAAGTAATCTACAAAATGAACCGAACCGATGGTGTAATCAAGTTTCGACTTGAAGTCGTTGGGCGACACTCTGCCGGGAATAAAATCGATTTCGAGGCCTTTGTAAAGTTGGATGCTGCTCGTTTTCTGCAGCGCCTCGATTTCTGACAGGTAGCTTTGAAGATCGGCCATACTCATAGCCCACGTTAGATCGAATGGCACAGGCGCATGGGAAGAGAAGCCAATTGATTTCATTCCCACGGATTCGGCTTTCGCGGCATAATCTGCCAGCTGGCCTTTTCCATCGCAGTAGTTGCAGTGACTATGATAGTTGCTCCACATAGGAGGCGGAAGATAACCAGAATTGCGCAATGACGGAAGTCGGTGCGTGGAATGGTTTTTTCAAGCAGCATGAGCATGAAATGGTTTGCGCTGCTGGTGGTTTATTTGTGGTCAGAATCCTGTTTGTCGCAGGACCTGAAAACGGAGAACATCATTATTGTTGCTCTGGATGGATATCGCTGGCAGGAGGTTTTTCGCGGGGCTGACGCCAGGATTTCCAAAAGTAAAAAGTTTGTGCGCGACCCTGATTCGATTTCCGAATTCACCGAAACAGAAAATAAGCGTCAGGCGCTCATGCCTTTTTTTTGGGAAGTTGTAGTTAAGGAGGGTCAGCTTTATGGCAACCGCGATTTTGGAAATAAGGTGAACTGTTCGAACCTGCAATTGATCTCCTATCCAGGTTACAATGAAATGCTCACTGGGTTTGCCGATCACAGGATTCATTCCAATCGCAAAGTTGCCAACCCAAATACAACGGTGCTTGAGTTTTTAAACAAGCAGAAGCAATTCCAGGGAAAGGTAGCCGCGTTTTCCACGTGGGATGCCTTTCCTTATATTTTGAATGAGAAGCGTTCGGGAATTCATGTCAACGCTGGGGCCGAGCTGGCACTCGGGAATATTTCAACCGAAGAAAGATGGTTGAATGAAAATCAAGCGATCGTAATCAACCCTTCGAATGGGACACGCTATGACGAGTTCACCTACCAATATGCGAAGGAGTTTATGAAACGAGAGAAGCCCAAGGTGCTATTCCTTTCGTTCAACGAAACCGATGAGTTCGGCCATGCCGGCAGATACGATGAATACCTGAAAGCAGCGTATAAAGCTGATCAGTTAATAGCTGATCTTTGGGAGTATATTCAGACTTCGCCTGCCTACAAGGATCGCACAACGTTAATTATTACAACGGATCATGGCCGGGGTCGGGGCAAAAACAACTGGACCAGGCATCGGTTGTTTGCTCGCGGTTCGAGACAGATCTGGCTGGCCGTGATTGGTCCAGACACACCTGCGCTAGGTGAAGTGAAAAAGCGAAATAAGTATTATCAGAAGCAACTGGCGAAGACCATCAGCGCATTCGCTGGTGAGCAGTATCATTCGGCTACTTCGAATAGCGAAGTGATGCAGAGTATGATAAAACGGGATGACGCTGGTGCTTTAGTTACACGTGAGCGCTGAAATGCGGCTGGTACGTTATTTAAAAATGGCAAGAACCCAGGGCCTGCGCAGTACCTCTCGATAATGATTTTCCATCCTATAGTTTTTATGCAGACTCGAGGTGACGAAAAAAACTGTGGTGGGCTTGGTACCCTCTTATTGATTCTTATATCATTTGCTAATCCGTGCTAACGTGATACTCGTCACCTCGAGTCTACGCGCTTGCTATGGAATGCTGAGCTAACTATCGAGAGGTGTTGACTACGAGTTAACTATGATAGCGCGGAAGTCTTCATGCTGTCAGTGTATCCTTGAAGCCCTCAACAGCCGATGTCTGAAAGGTGGCCCACCCTTTGTCTGACGGAGGCTGCTTTTTTGAAAAGCACCGCTACTTCAACTTCTTGAGTGCCGTTTTTAAAATCACCACTTCCTGCAATTCACTTTCGGGCTTCAGCTTGCGCTCTTTTGTGTAGCCCGACCACAAGCTGTTGGCCACATAATAAAAATCATCACCCACAATGCAACCGATAGTCGGTTCGTTGAAGGCAGGGTGACCGCGGTCCATGATGCTGTACGAAATGAGTTCATCCTGGTTTTTGTTAAGCTGATAAATTGTCGTTCGCATCGGGTAAACCAGGTTTTGAATCGCGACAAGTTGATTGTTGTAGAAGGTCAGACCATCAATGGATTTCACTGACTGATCAAATTTTACTGGCAGGAGTAAAAGCGATTTGTCCGCAAGTGCTAATCTGAATATACCCTTCACATAGTCCGCTACAAACAAATACTTTTCGTCACTGCTGAAGGCAATTCCCTGCAGGCTCCAGAACTCGTCAGACCTGAAATAAGGTACAAGTTGGCCACTGGCTTCGTCAATGGTAAAGATGGTGCCTGTTTTCGAGTCTGAGATAAAAGGCTTGCCTTCTCGGTTGAGCGTAATGTCGCCAAACGCATTATCCTGCTTGTCTGGGGTCATGTACTTTTTCAAAAGCTTCCTGGTTTTTAAATCATACTTAAAAACGGCTGATCGTGCAGCGGAATCAAAGTTTTCCATTTCGGGCATTGGTGAAGCGCACGCCCACAGCACATTTGGTTTCCCGTCTACCTTCACGCCAAACACCGATGTTAATCCATCCTGCGCAGACGTTGTAAAATCTTCCATGCTGCCCTTTTCGTCTGCCCTGATAATCTTTCGTTTGTGTATTGATCCGAGATAAAAAACCCCCTTTGTTTCCCCTGGGGCGATTGACTCGATGTGCAAGTCTTTCCTGCGAATTACAAATGCAGTGTCAGAACGGATGATTGGTCGTTGCAAGTCAGCTTGGAGTGTTTTGAGCTCCTCAAATTCGCGCATGTTTTGGAGCGAGGCGAGGTCCGCAACCGTCAGGTCGTATTGTGCATTGATGTGGATGGCTTTGCGGAGGAACGTAATGGCTTCCTGTGGTTTATCATTGAGAGCTGCCGCAAGGCCAGCCTGGTAAAGAACGCCCTGGTGGTATGGGTGGAGTTTATGGGCTGCAAGGATGTCATCATAAAATTTCTTGTAATCTTTCGATTTATATGCTTCGCGCGCAGTCGTGGTGAGCGTATGCAAATTTTGACCAAAGGCAAGCGTGGAAACGAACAACGAGAAGGAAAGGAGTAATTTCATATCAATAATCAGGAGTTGATCCAAATTAGTCAAAACAATATTGGCGTCTATACCCCAAAATGTTTTCCAATAGTAGTACCTTTCAGTAAACCCCACACCGATGAAACGTTTGGTTACCTTCGTTCCAGCAATTCTGTGCGCGGCCTGTGCACCTTCAGCGAATAATGACTCTCCAAAAAATGATTCGACCGTTGCTGTGAACGACTCGGTTGCCACGCCTGTCATTGAGGCCGCGACTGAAGAGGAAGTTCCCGAAGTTGTGCTGGAAGGTGGGCTTACAATAAAAGATGGCGACACGATTATCTATGTGCCTAATCAATGGGCATTTATCAGCGACCCCTACGACTTTTCGCTCGATACTTACTCAGTCAGGGAACTGCTTGGAGACGAGGTGACGGAGAAAGTGGAGGAATTTGAAGGAGGGGAAGATTACGATCCTTATTCATTTTATACCCTGACCTATGGCGACACGAAGCTGCAATTTTACAGTTACCCGGGGAAGCATTTTTCGACCATCACAACACCGCTTCTTCCGTTGAAAAATGAAATCAAGATCGGGATGACCCGGTCAGATTTTTTAAAAGCAATGAACTTTAAGGGTGACAGTCTTTCATACGCCACCCTTTTCACACTGAGTGATGATTATGGCTATATGAATTTCCGATTCCGCGCAGATACCCTTAATCTTATTTATGCAAGCTGGGAAGAAGGAGATTAACCGGATGCAGGCAAAGTATGACTTGCCTGCAAAAGCAATCTCCTTCTATGGTTAACGTATCTTTCAAAGATGATTTGTTCGAATGTCGAATGAGACGGACACGAAGCATACAAGAACTTTTGTTGTGTTTTGCTGACTTCCTGACTACACTCCCTTCGCCTATTCGTTTCGCAGTGTCTTTGCAGGATCGACCAGCGCAGCCTTTACAGCCTGGTATCCTGCGGTTCCCAATGCAATCACAAAGGCGACAGCAGATGCGACCAGCAATGGCGTCACACCAATGTCGGTTTTGTATGCAAACGCGCTCAACCATTGCTGCATGATCCAGTATGCGAGTGGTAATCCTAAAACAATTGAAATCAAAACAAGTTTTGTAAAGTCGCTCGTGATCAACATCACAATGCTGGCAGGCGTGGCCCCCATAACTTTTCGGATCCCAATTTCCTTCGTTTTTTGAGCTGCTGAAAAGGAAACGAGCCCGAGCAAGCCGAGACATGCAATGATGATGGCGAGTGTTGCAAACACAATGAACACCGAACCCAAACGCTGTTCATTATTGTATAGGCTCTCATACTGTTCGTCCAGGAATTGAAATTCAAACGGTCTGTGTGTGTAAAGTTTCGTGTAGGTCTCTTTCACTTTGCTGACATGCTCTTCAACATTCCCCTCCGGCAATCGGATGAACACTTTGCTGAACTGATCTTCCTGGAAAATTACAAGTGGATTGATTTCGCGATGCAGTGAGTTGAAATGGAAGTCTTTTGCCACGCCAATGATCTCACCTTGACGCCCGCCCATGACCACGATTTTACCAACCGCCTCCGCTGGCTCAAGGAACAGTGCGCGCACTGCCGACTCATTCAAAATGAACGTGTATGCGGTATCACGAACATGGCGCTCCCAATCGCCTTCCGTAAAGTTACGTCCATATAAAAGCTCCAGTCCAACGGCAGGGAGGTACGAGTGATCGACCAGTAACCCCGTTGTCACTACGCCCTGGCCGGAATTTTCCTTCGTATTGATGGTGTACCCCGCCTGAATCTGAACAGGAGATTCTGAACCACGCGCGACTTCAACTGCCGTACCCGTCCGTTGCAATTCATTTTTAAAACTTGAGTATGACGCCTCCGTCAAGCTATCGAGCGGAAGATGAATCACGTGCTCTTTATCATAGCCCAGATTTTTCCCCTGGATGTAATCAAGCTGCTTTACAATAATGATCGTTCCCGTGATCAGAACAATGGAGATAGCGAACTGGAAAACCACCAAACCTTTGCGGAGCCAGATTCCACGCCCGGAAGTTTTGAAATTGCCCTTGAGCACCGTCACCGGTTTGAACGAAGTGATGGCGAACGCAGGATATGCTCCAGCCAGCACTGCGATGATGAGCAATGTTACAATTGAAACAAGCAAAAAAGAAGGTTCGAGAAGAACACTGCCGGCAAATTGCTTCCCGGTGAGTTCATTGAACAGGGGAAGCAAAAGCTGGCTAAGGAAGAAAGCAAACACAAATGCGAAGAACGTGATCAACACCGATTCACCGATAAACTGGACAAACAATTGATTCCGTAACGCACCGACAACCTTGCGAATGCCAACCTCTTTTGCGCGGTCTGCAGCCTTCGCAGTGGCCAGGTTAATGTAATTGATGCAGGCAATCAGAAGAATAAGTGCAGCTACGGCCGAAAAGATGTACACGTAGCGGATGTCACTCACTACCTCCGGTTCATTTGAAAAAGGAGACTTCAGGTAAATGTCGGTGAGGGCCATCTTGTTGTATTTCACATAGTCGCCATCTCCTGATGGAGGAATTTCTTTTTTGACGATGTCATTGGTCTTTGCTTCGAGTGCGTCAGCGTCAGCGTTTTCCTTCACAAGCACAAAGGTCTGGTAATTTGCGCTCCACCACTGGATCTTAAGCATTTCCTGCGGCAGCGATGTAAATGAGCCCAGCAGTTCAAATCGAAAGAGTGAGTTGGCCGGGAGGTCCGCCACAACCCCGGTAACAACGTATTCGCGTTTGTTATTTACCTTCAGAAGTTTTCCCAGCGGATCTTCATTCCCAAAATATTTCCTGGCAATCGACTCAGTGAGAACCACCGAGTAAGGCTGACGTAGTGCCTCTTTTGGATTTCCTTTCAGCAACGGAAATGAGAATACATCAAAGAAGGTGCTGTCGGCAATGTAAAACCGCGACTCGCGAAATGAATTTTCTTCATACCTGACAATCCACGGATTTCGGCCGGATACCTTGTAATAGCGCGTTCCGGTCTCGGCTTCTGGCAGGGAAAGGATTGCTGGAAGAAGCGCGGTAGGAGAGACGGAAGTTGCAGCGGTCTGGCCGCCATTTCCGTACTCAAGAGAAAATCGATAAATCCGTTCTGCTTTGTCGTGGAATCGGTCAAAACTCACCTCATCGCGAATCCAGGTCACCAAAAGCAGGCAGGTAGCAAGCCCAAGGCCCAGACCAAGGATATTAATTAATGAATAAGAGAAGTGTTTTCTTAAGCTTCGGAAACTGATCAACAAGTAATTTTTTATCATGCTTCGGTGGTTTATTCTTCATGTCGGTCTATAGACTCAGGCACAGTGGTGGAAGTTGCAGATTTTCTTCGGAAATTTAAGTAAACATTCGGTGCTGAATCCCGTAACGAGGGGTATTATGTTTCCGTTTTTTATCTCCTAATTTGATTATCGAAAGCCTATGCGTACGTTTTGGATGGTTGTGTTTGTGCTCGCAAGTTTCTCCGTGGCGCTGGGGCAGAAAGACTCCTATACTCTCCGAAACTACAAGGCCGTTGACGGACTCCCTCAGTCGAACGTCAACATCATGCTCGAAGACCGCAATGGCTACCTATGGATAGGAACACATGGTGGTGGACTGGCGCGGTTTGACGGACGTGAATTCAAAGTGTACACTACCCGTGATGGACTATTGAGCAACATCGTCACGTACCTTAAGCTGGATCTCGATCATAATCTGTGGATTGTTCATCCGCGCGGCATTACAAAATTCGATGGCCTGGAATTCACCACGTTTAAGCAACCAGGCACGCCCAGCAACTCCAGGCGCATTCGCAGAATCTTTGAATACAGCGATACCCTGTTCTTCACTTCGGGCCTGGGCGAACTAGGGAAAATTCACAATGACTCAGTTTATTACTGGTCAAAGCCGTTTTTGAAAAACTTTTTGGTGCGCTACTATCATCTTACTCCTGATAAGAGCATCCTCATGTACCTCAACGACAGTTCTTTTTACGTCCGTTCAACAAAAGGTGAGTATGCATTCACACACGAGAAGAAGTTCGATCGTCCATTGCAAATGTTCAATTATAAGAACGATGTATGGGTCGAGACTGACCGGGGTTACTTCACAGTAGATTTTTCAAAACGCGATTTTATCAAACGCGAGCTGCCGATTGAAAACCACGTGGTGTATTACGACTCCATCAATGACGTTTTCTGGACACACCGCAATATGGCATTGCTTAAAGAAAAGATCACAGGTCAGAAAGTAGAGATTGACACGGCCATTTCAGATATTGATGTGAGCCAGGTGCTGGTAGATGCCGAGGGAAGCACCTGGTTTGCGACAACCGGCACGGGCCTGTATAAATATTTTATGCAGGACTTTGTCAAGTATAATGACGTCAATCTTCGCAGTGTCTCTTCGGTATTGGTCGACAAAGAAGGCGCTACCTGGGTGTCGAGTACGCGGGGCCTTTGGAAAATTTCTGGCGGGAAGGTGAAGTCCTATTTCGATCTTAAAGACCAGTACCGAAACGTTGTGTATACCATTAAGGAAAGCCCGGCAGGAGACCTCTGGATTGGAACAGCGTATGGGCTCGGAAAGCTTAATCGCGAAACAGATCAGTTCGAATGGTTTACGAGAGATCAGGGGTTGTCCAGCTCGACCGTGAGCAGCGTTGAATTTGATTTGAATGGAGGCTTATGGGCTGGGACAATGAGTGGTGGACTCAATTATTTTAATGGCAGTACTTTCACGCAGGTGACAATCCGTAATGGGCTGCCTTCAAATGCTGTGATCGCATCCCATTTTTCGCAGTATCACAAGAAGCTCTTCGTGGGCAATGAGTTTGGTGTAAGTGCAATAGAGAATAACAAAGTTCAGTCCTTTACCATCAGTGGTATGGAAAACACTTCCATATCAAGTATCGAGCCTTTCCGTGATTCATTGCTCCTTATCGGATCAAGCGGGGCCGGAATAGCAATCTACAATCCGAGAACGCGTGTAAAAAAAGTGCTGAGCACACATGATGGGCTCGCCTCTGACTTCATTTATTTTGCCGCGGCAGACGAAAAGAGCTACATCTGGATCGGAACTGAAAAGGGTATAAGCCGCATTCGCGTGAATGCCGCTAATGAAATCGTAGAAAACCTGCATTATGATTTTGACAACGGACTCACGGGAGTTGAGACCAACCAAAACGCATTTTACCTGAGCAAGGATAAAAAGTATTTCGGCCTGATTGATGGCCTGTATGAATTCAACCAGTCGCGGGAGAACAAAAGCCGATCGTTTGGAATCCATCTTACCGACATCGAGATCTTTTACGGTCAGGACTCGGTGAGGCAGTTTGCTGACAGCTTGATAGGCTTCTTTAAATTGCCCTACAAGCCATCGCTGCCTCCGGAGAAGAATCACATCACCTTTGTGTTCAATAAAGTTGACAAGCGCTATCCCAAATCCGTTAAGTTCAGATACTTTCTCGAGAACTTTGATAAAACATGGTCGCAGCCTTCTTCCAATCAGCAGGTGACATACGGCAATCTTCCACCCGGCAGCTACGTATTCAAAGTTGTTGCAACAAACAGTCAGGGCAGCTGGTCGGCTCCGCACAGTTATGCCTTTACTGTGAAGACTCCGTTTTACCAGACCGCTTCCTTCATTGTCGGGATGTTCGTTCTGCTGGCGGGGGCCATTACGCTGATCCTTTACCTGCGGGTGAAGCAACGCGTCAACCAGGTAATGATGCTTGAGCGGATCCGTGCGCGCGAACAGGAAACCCTTCGCAAAGAGATTGCACGCGATTTCCACGATGAGATGGGCAACCAGCTTACGCGAATCATTAACTATGTGAGTTTGTTGAAACTGAACGCTGAAATGAGCGGGAATGGCCACGGGGGTGCAACTTCAAACGGCAACGGCCATGACTTATACACGAAGGTTGAAGATTCGGCCAAGTACCTGTATACCGGAACGCGCGATTTCATCTGGTCGATTGATCCTGGTAACGATGAACTATCAAAACTCTTCATCCATATCCGCGACTTTGGTGAAAAACTGTTCGAGGAAAAGAACATCAATTTCAGGGCTTTTAATGAGGTTAAGGAAAAGATGAAACTACCGTACGGGTTTAGCCGCGAGGCCAATCTCATCTTTAAAGAGGCAATGACCAACGCGTTTAAATATTCGTCAGCGGCAAACGTGACACTTTCATTGTCGCGGCAGAACGATGAGTTCTCCATGTCATTCGAAGACGATGGTATAGGGTTTTCGACCGGTGAAATACAAAAAACGAACGGTCTTAAAAATATTCGCGAAAGAGCTGACAGGATACACGCTGTTTTACGTATACACAGCGGGAAGAAACAGGGGACGAAAATCGTTCTTCAATTTAAGCTTAATAAAACACTAAAATATGGCCTTGCCGTTTAAGAAAAGAGTACTGATTGTTGAAGACGATCAGGAGATCAGGAATAGTTTCAGCCTCATTGTAAACAGTTCCCAGAAGTTCATGGTGATCAACGCGTATGGCAACTGCGAAGACGCGATTGATAACATCAACCGTGACAAGCCTGAGATCATCCTCATGGATATCGAGCTTCCCGGTATGAACGGAATCCAGGGAACGAAGATCATTAAGGAAAAGAGTCCCCAATCCGAAATCATTATGGTGACGGTATATGAAGACAGCGAGCTTGTCTTCGAAGCATTAAAAGCGGGTGCCTCAGGATATATTACCAAGAGCGCTAATTACATGGAACTGCTGTCAGCGCTTGAAGAGATAGTGAAGGGCGGTGCACCGATGAGTAGCCGTATCGCCCGGATGGTAATCGACAACTATCATGTCAATCCAAACTCTCCCTTGACAAAACGCGAAACCGAAATCCTCCAGCTCATCTCCGAAGGAAAGACGTATACCCAGATCTCCGAAGAGCTTTTTATTTCAAAAGAGACAGCGAAAACGCACATCAAGAATATTTATTCAAAGCTCCAGGTAAACAGCAAGTCCGAAGCGATAGCAAAAGCTAACCTTGAGAAACTGATCTGATAGGGTTCAATCCACCCAGACTAGGTGAAAGCAGCTCCAAAGGCTGCTTTTTTATTGGGTTAATACTGCTTGGGTGATTTTTTTAAGCCGGGTAAAACTTTTTGGTCGCTTCACTCGTCATAGACGCAGAAATTTCTTCATAAGTTTAGGTTAACGGTCTAACATTCATCAGTAAGACCAGGAAATTTCGGACCCCTCAGGTGGAGGGGTCTTTTTTTGTCTTTTCATTCCAACCTTTTTCTTCACGCAAATCGGATGAGACTTTGCAGTTCAATATACCATTATTGAAGTCATTTTTTTGGTTTCCCCTTTTGACACTTTTGGCCATCAACCGTACCGTTGTGTCGGTTGCGTTTCTATTATTCTAATTCAAAACCAAAAAGTATGAGGAAATTTTTACTAGTAGGTTTGCTAAGCTTTGTCGTGATGACGCATCACGCACTTGCTCAGGATCGAACGGTTTCCGGTAAAGTAACAGCCTCCGAAGACGGAGCCGCTTTGCCGGGTGTCAATGTAGTTTTAAAAGGTACGGCCACGGGCGCTGTAACGGACAGTGAAGGAAATTTTACGCTCCGCGTTCCTACGACAGGAGGCACTCTGGTTTTTTCATTTATCGGACTGCAAACGCAGGAGATTGAGATCGGTACACGATCGACCATTGATATTATCATGACACAGGATGCCAAACAGCTGGGCGAGGTTGTGGTAACGTCATTTGGTATCGAGCGTGAACGCAAAGCCCTGGGGTATTCCCTACAGGAAGTGAAAGGTGAAGACCTTGTGCGTGGTCGCCAGACCAGTGTGTTGAACTCGCTACAGGGTAAAATTGCAGGTGCACAGATCGCGAACGCGGGTGGTGGTTTGGGTAGCAGTACCCGCGTGGTGCTTCGCGGACCTACTTCGTTACTCGGTAATAACCAGGCACTCTTTGTTGTCGATGGGGTTCCGATCAACAACAGCTCAAACAACAACGTGCAGGCATCGTCTAACTTCTTTGATAACGTGGTGGATGGCGGTAACCGCGCCAATGATATTAACCCGGAAGACATTGAGTCTGTGTCGGTACTGAAAGGCCCAGCCGCAGCTGCGCTTTATGGATCGCGTGCAGCAAGTGGCGTCATTCTGATCACAACTAAAAAAGGAAAGAACATTAACGGCAAAAATGAAGTGGTTTTCAACAGCTCCTACTTGTTGTCAAAAGTGCTCGTTACGCCAAAACTCCAAAATCGATTTGGTCAGGGCCAGTTAGGTGATAACCAGGCCTTCCTGAATGACCAGGAAAGCTGGGGTGATCCGTTTGATAACTCACTTCGCCCATATGGCGCCATTGTGAACAACGTGCAGCAGTACAAGCGCTATTCTGCACTGCCAACCAATATTGAAGACTTCTATGAAATCGGAAAGAGTTTCCAGAATTCGTTGTCGTTGTCGGGTGGAAACGATAAGTCCACATACTACCTGTCGTTCACTGACCTTGCTCAAACGGGTGTGATCAAGACGACAGACTACCATCGCAATAACTTCACACTGAACGGAAGCACACAACTCGCAAACAAGCTGAGATCAAGTGCTTCGATCAATTATGTGCGGATTGATGCCAACCTGCCACAGACCGGCCAGCGTAACCATGCGATGTCAAACATCCTGAACGTACCTCGCGATTATAGTATCCGCGATTTCGAAGATCTGAACAATCCTTTCAACACACCTGATGGATTCTTCACACCATTCGCGGTGAATCCGTACTACACCTTGGCACACGACTATTCGCATCAGGATATGAACAGGATCTACGGAAACTTCCAACTGTCGTACCAGCCCCTTGACTGGATGACAGCAACGGCACGTGTAGGAACAGACGTCAGCTCAGATGAAAGAAACACCTTCGCAGACATCGTAGAATACAACGATCCATCGGGTCCAAACTACCAGGGCGCTTTCAACTACAACGGTGAGTACACTGAGCAGCGCATCAACAACCGGGAGATAGATGCCAACTTCATCCTGAGCATGACCAGGAAGATCTCTGATCGCTTTGAAGCAACCTGGCTATTGGGTTATAATTTCAACCAGCGCACAGGTAGCAACACCGGGGCCACTGCCTCTGACCTTACTATCCCTGGCTATGACAACCTGGGCAACGTGAACGGAAACTACGTTGCGTTCGGTGGTTTTACCAAGCGAAGACTGTTTGGTGCATATTCTTCTCTTGATCTTAGCTACAACGGCTATTTGTTTCTGGGCGCTACGTTCAGAAACGACTGGTCTTCCACGCTTCCAAAAGGCAACAATTCATTCGCCTACCCAAGTGTGAATATGAGCTTTGTGCTGACCGATGCTTTCGACATCAGCAACAATGTTCTTTCTTCTGCAAAAGTGCGAGCCAGCTATGCGCAAGTGGGTAATGACGCCAACCCTTATCAAACGGCTTCCATCTTCAACCAGGCCGGGCCAACCGGTGCGTTCTCCGGAATTACTTTTCCATTCAACAATGGTTCGGTAACAGTTCCAGGCTTTAGCGAAGGCGATGTGATCGGAAATGCTAACCTTCAGCCGGAAATAACAAAGTCGCTGGAGTTCGGTGTTGATGCGCGCTTGTTCCAGGGCAGGCTCAGTCTTGATGTTGCGTACTACGACAGCAAGAGCGAACAGCAAATTTTGAATGCTGCAGTTGCTCCTTCGTCTGGATACAATACACAAGTGATCAACGTAGGTTCGGTTTCCAACAAAGGAATTGAAGTTACGCTGGGTGGAAGAATCCTGAATGCAGGTGATTTTGCGTGGGATCTGTCAGTAAATTTTGCGAAGAACAAAAACCGTGTGGAGGAGTTGAATGCCGGAAACACGGAGCTCACGCTGGTAAACCAGGGACTCACCCCAGGCTTGAAAATTCGCGTAGGCGAACCGTACGGAGTGTTTGAGGCAACAACAACGCTTAGAACACCGGAGGGCAAAATCGTAGTAGGTAACGATGGTATTCCGCTGGATGATCCGAACCCGGTTTACATCGGTACACTCCAGCCAGACTGGACTGGTGGTTTGTCGTCTACTCTTTCATTCAAGGGCCTGAGCTTATCTGCAACCTTCGACACGCGCCAGGGTGGAAACATTGTATCGTCAACCATGGCACAGTTGTACTTCAATGGTCAGCTGGAGGAAACTGCTTTCAACGATCGTGAAGAATGGATCGTTCCAAACTCAGTTGTTCAGGACGGGGTGGATGAAAATGACCAGCCTATTTATGTTCCGAATACTACACCGCTTACAATGTATGGTGGAGGAACCTATCGCCAGTATTGGGCAAACATCCAGGGTGGATCGAGAAACGATGAAGTTCTCCTCGATGCCTCATTCATTAAGCTTCGGGAAATCGCACTGAACTACTCGTTACCAAAAAGCTTGTTGAATCGTACACCGTTTGGCGATGTTACGGTAGGGCTCGTTGGCAGAAATCTCTGGCTGCACACGGCAAAGGACAACCACGTTATCGACCCGGAAGCTAACGCGTTCGGTGCTGGAAACGCTGCGGGCTTCGTGAACGTGCAGGGTTATGAGTTCTACGGAATTCCTACGCAGGCAACCTATGGTGTTAATCTACGAGCAACATTCTAGTTCTTGACTTTAAAAGAATTTATTTATGCAAATCAATAAAATAGTTTTTGGGATCGCGATGATGGCGGGTGTTGTCATGACATCGTGTGATGATGCCCTTGACATCAACACTGATCCGAACAACCCTGCAAACTCAACGCCTCAGCTGACTTTGCCGGCCGCGCAAGTGGGTCTGGCTACCACACTTGAGTCGCAATACAATATCCTCGGAAGCATCCTCGCCAACTATTGGACGCAGGGACCGACCGCTTCCCAGTACAGTGGGTTCGAGCAGTATAACATCACGACAACAAACTTTGTCGGGGCGTGGCAGGCGATGTATTCCGGCAGTGGTGGTGCAGGTTTCGATACAGGCGTGCTCTCTGACCTGAAATTTGTAAAGACTGCAGCCCTGGCTAACAATCAGCAGAACTACGCTGCCATTGCCCAGCTTCTTCAGGTTTACACGTTCCAGATTCTTGTAGATCTTTATGATAAAATTCCGTATTCGGAAGCGTTGCGTGGCAAAGAGGGGATACTTGCTCCCCGCTTCGATGACGGAAATGTGATCTACGATGATCTGATCGTGAAGATCGATGAAGCCATGGGCTGGATCAATCCTTCTGCTCCTGGTCCCGGCAACGATGACTTGATCTTCGGTGGTGACATGGGTCTGTGGACCCGTTTCGCAAACACACTGAAGTTAAAGATCTACATCCGCCAGGCATTTGCACGGCCTGCTGTGGCGCAGGCTGGCATCGCGGCACTGTATGCCACAAGCCCCGTATTCTTAACTGCCGATCAGCATGCGCTCATTTCCTTCAGTACAAGCACAGGCAATGAAAATCCACTTTGGCAGGAGCTCGACAGCACTACTCCGTCAAACGTTGTGGCGAGCCTTACCTCGACAACGGCCTTGTCTGATGCGTCTGATCCACGCCTGACCGCGTTATATGATCCGGCTCCAACGGGAGGACAATACACCGGTCTTCTCCAGGGAACAGGGACAACGGATGGTGGACAGTACAACAACTACGCGCGTCCTGATGCCTCGATCATCCTGTCAAGAACTGCACCGGTTATCCTCATGTCAGGTTACGAGAGTTTGTTCCTTCAGGCGGAAGCTGCTCAGCGCGGCTGGAGCGGGCAGAATGCGCAAACACTTTACAACGCAGCGGTTAGTGCATCGTTTGCCTTCTGGGGCCAGAACGGTTCTGCACTGCTGGCGCCAGGTGGAGCATACGCCTACAACAATACACTCCAGCAAATTTTTTATCAGAAATGGCTCGCTTTTAATGGCAAGCAGGGATACGAAGGTTGGACTGAATGGAGAAGAACGGGCGTTCCTACGCTGGCAAGATCGGTTCAGGGCGCACCGCTTGGAAACATTTTTCCGCTTCGCCTGATCTGGCCAACAAACGAAACCTCATCGAACCCAAATGCTCCTGCATTGCAGACCGTTGACACGCCTGTATGGTGGGATACAACCTTTTAACGAACTGACACATGAAAAGAATAAAAAACATATTCGTCATGATCGCGGTGCTCGCAAGCATTGTGGCCTGCGATCGCGACTTTGATTCGGATGATATTGCGGTAGGTGTGATTCGCTTCCCGGCTATTCAGCTCCAGGGCGATCGGGTAGTGATCGTCCCTGCGGGGTCAACCTATACGGATGCCGGTGCACGCGCACTCCTTGGCGATGAAGACATCACGAGCACCATGGAGACGTCAAATAATATCAACCTTGCCGTTCCAGGAATTTACACCGTTGATTATGCTGTGACTACTGTAAACGAATTAGGCCAGGAGTCATCTGTGACTGATCAGCGCACCGTGATCGTGCCGCCAACAAGTCCGAACACAACGGTTGACCTGTCCGGTACTTACACCCGGACGACAGCTGCCGGTGTTGCTCCGGTTAACTGGACGAAGGTTGCCCCGGGACTTTATTTGAACGACAATGTTGGCGGTGTGATCCCACCAAGCATTGCTGTACTCCCGGTGTATGTGTTTCACTATGCGAATGGAACGATAACCATTCCTGCTCAGCCTGTGCCTAACGGCTACACGTTCAATGGCGCGAACATAACGCTTACGCCTGCAGGTTACAACCTGGTGATTCCTAATACGGTTGGATTCGGAACTGGTACTCGTGTTTTAGTTAAACAATGATCTTATGAAAATCAGATACATCTATACATTACTTTTTTGCGCATCGATCGGTTTGAGTTCGTGCGTAACTGGTGGCTTCGATGAAAACCCGCAGCTTGACGCGCGAAATGAAGCGCTCGCGAAAGCGCCAAAGATAGAAGCCATCTTTGTTAATGGAACAAAGCTGGAACGTAACACACAATCGTTGCGGATTATTACCGCACATCCGGGTGACGTTCTGTCAATAAGCGCTGAAATTACCAGCGGAAAAGATGCCGAGCTAAGCACGCTCGAGGTAACGCGTCAGTATTATGGCGATGAAGATCCGCTTCCACTTGACCCGAATGCTTCGTCCTCAGTCATTGACCTGACGGGGAATACCTACGTGTATGACCTGGACTATACTGTTCCGGCAGCAGATGATGATGGCCACGACTTTCACGATGGCGACATTATCCTGGTGCACATGCTTGTGGGCAATACGTCAGATAATTTCGGATATCGTTCGTTCGAAATCGAAATCCAACACTAACGCTTTCTAAAACTTTTGAAAAAGAGCTGAACTTCTCGGCTCTTTTTCATTTTATCTCATTATGATGTACAAGGCTTTATTCTTTTATCTTGTTGCTTCAACAACAACCGTTGCGCAAGTCATGGTAAGTCCGCACAGCAAGTTGCTGTTTCAGCGATCCTCGCTCGGGTTTGTTTCCGAACTTCCTCCGCCACCACCCGGCACCGTGGGGTCTGCCTATTATGATGACAACTGGCTTACGACTGACCTTTTCCTGAAAAATGAAACCAAACTCGAAGGGGTTCATGTTAAACTCGACCTTTCATCACAAAACTTTGAAATTCTTCATGAAGGAGCAGTTAAGGTCCTTCCCGGTGAACGCGTGCTTTCGTTCCAGTGGATTACGGGCAAAGGCGTACAGGAAGTTTTCGTGCGGGGTGATTACATCACGGCCGAAGGACTGAAGCTGACCGGTTTCATGAAGCTGCTCAGCGATACTGAACCTTTTCGGCTGATCGAGTTCTATACTGTTGAAAAGCTCTCCGCAAACTACAATCCCCAGCTTGATGTGGGCACCAAGGATCACCAGATCGTAAAGAAGTCGAGGATGTTTATTGCCAAAGACAAGCTTGTGCTTGAAGTGAAAGGGAGTAAGAAAAAATTCATCAGCGATTTCAAAGACGTTTTTCAGACCGATGTTTCCGGAATTGTGAAGGAGTTTGACATCGACACGCGAGACGACCAGGAACTCCTGGTGCTGCTCAAGCAGCTCAATTATTCTAATCCCGGGTAAGCAACTCCTGTAGAAAACCTTTCCGGCTTTCAAGTATTTTTATAGCTTTAGCTTCAAACCTGAACCGTATGAAGTTAAAGCTTTCTTTTTTGTTGCTATTCGTCAGCGTTTGCGTGTCTGGAGTCGCTCAAAAGAAAAACCAGGAAAAGTCATCCGCTGAGCCCGCTAAAAATCCCATCGAAGCAAAGGTTGCAGGGCTGAAAAAGCATCCCGGATTTGTTGAATTCTACTATGATGAAAAGCAGGATAAAGTTTTCTTACTCATCAACCAGTTTAACAAGGAGTTGCTCTACGTGAATTCATTGCCTGCGGGAGTCGGCTCGAACGACATTGGCCTTGATCGTGGACAGCTCGGGGGTGAGCGTGTGGTGAGATTCGAAAAGCGCGGCCCAAAACTGCTGATGATCGAACCTAACTATCGCTACCGGGCATTGACAGAAAACGTGGCTGAGAAAAAAGCCGTGGAAGAAGCATTTGCGCAATCTGTGCTCTGGGGCTTTAAAGTGGAAGCCGAACATGAAGGTGCCGCGCTTGTCGATGCCACCGATTTTTTTATGCAGGACGCACATGGTGTCATTGAGACGCTCAAGTCGCAACAGCAGGGAACGTATACACTCGATAAATCCCGTAGCGCATTTTATCCCGAACGCATCAAAAACTTTCCAAAGAACTCCGAGTTCGAAGTGATCCTCACGTTTACAGGTCAACCTACCGGGGCATTCATCCGAAGCGTTACACCAACACCATCGAGCGTCACGGTTCGCCAGCATCATTCGTTTATTGAATTGCCGGACAACGATTATAAGCCACGGCTTTTTGATCCACGGGCCGGCTACTTCAGCCTTTCATTTTACGATTACGCGTCTCCGATCAGCGAACCGATCGAAAAACGATTTATTACACGCCATCGCCTGAAGAAAAAGGATCCGGCTGCAGCGATGAGTGAGGCCATTGAGCCGATTGTCTATTACCTCGACAGTGGAACTCCTGAGCCTATTCGTTCAGCTCTTCTTGAAGGAGGCCGTTGGTGGAATCAGGCATTCGAAGCTGCGGGTTTTAAGGATGCGTTTCGCGTGGAGATGATGCCAGAGGGTGCCGACCCGATGGATGTCCGCTATAACGTGATCAATTGGGTTCATCGGTCCACCAGGGGCTGGTCGTATGGAGCATCGATCACCGACCCGCGAACGGGCGAAATTCTGAAAGGTCATGTCACGCTCGGATCTCTTCGCGTGCGACAGGATTTTCTCATCGCGGAAGGATTACTTGCTCCGTATGAGACAGGAAAGCCGGTTTCAAAGGAAATGGAAGAGATGGCGTTAGCCCGTTTGCGGCAGCTCTCGGCACATGAGATCGGCCACACCATCGGACTCGCCCACAGCTATTCGTCAAGCTCGGAAAAACTTGCCTCTGTCATGGATTACCCTCATCCCATGGTGACGCTGACAAACGGAAAAATTTCTATGGCCAATGCCTACGACAATAAAATTGGCGCGTGGGATAAAGTAGCTATCCGTTTTGGTTATTCAGAATTTGCAGACAACGAGGCTGAACAATTGAATAAAATCCTTCAGGATGCGTTGAAAGAAGGCTTGACGTTTCTTTCCGACCAGGACGCACGTCCATTAGGCAGCGCACATCCCTTTGCTCACTTGTGGGACAACGGAACTAATCCTGCTGACGAGCTGAACCGTGTGCTTGACATCCGCAAGGTAGCGTTGCAAAACTTTGGCGAGAACAATATTCGCCCAGGAAGGCCTATGGCTACCCTTGAAGAGGCCCTTGTGCCTGTCTATTTCTTCCATCGGTATCAGACTGAAGCTGCAGCAAAGATGATCGGTGGTCTGAATTATCGTTATGCCCTGCGTGGCGATGGCCAGCCCGTTACACAATTTGTTCCTGCAGCAGAACAGGCTAAAGCACTTGAATCGCTTCTCCGCACGATCGCACCCGAAACGCTGACACTTCCTGAAAATTTAATCCAGGTCATTCCTCCGAGACCAATCGGTTATTCCCGCAGCCGCGAAGTCATTAAGACGCGTACCGATCTTGCGTTCGATGCATTAAGTCCTGCAGAGAGTGCCGCGGACATGACCATTGGCTTACTACTCCATCCCGCAAGAGCGCAACGTCTGTTGGAACACAATAGTCGCAACCAGGAGCAGCCTTCCCTCGAGTCTGTTATTGATCGTTTGATTGCCGCGACCTATCGTTCAGAAATTCGGTCTGGCCACGCGAAAATGGTGCAGTTTACCGTGAATGATGTATTTCTCACCAACCTATTCAAGCTTGCTGCGAGTAAGGAAAGTTCGGGGTTGGTAAAATCTGTGGCGAATTCGAAGATTGATCAGCTGGCCAGTCACATCGGTGCACGTATGAAGACTATAACGGATACCCATAGTCAGGTATTTTTTAAATATGCGCTTCAGCGGATTGCGGATTACAAAGACGATCCATCCGAATTTGTTATCGAAAATGTGCTGCCACCGCCTCCGGGACAGCCGATTGGTTCAACAAATCCTTTGTTTTGTGACCACTAAGTGCAGAAAATACGAGAAACCTGCCAGACAGGCGTAATGTAGGATTTTGGTGATTTTTAACCAGCAATTCATAACGTACTGTCGTTAGTTGCAATCGTTATAGCTTGGTTAAAGATCTTCCATTGATGCGTTTTTGCATATTTTTTCTATCGGTAGCCTTGGGATTTGCGACACGAAATGGTGTGGCACAGCACAAGATTGACAGCCTTGAAAGCCTGGTCACATCCGTGCCATCCGATACTACCAAGGTGTGGCTTTTGAACCAGTTGGTTGAACAGCTCCGTGAGAAGGATAACAATAAAGCATTTGCATACGCACAACAAGCCACTGATCTCGCACAGCTGCTCAATTACAAGAACGGACAAGCCTTAGCGCTCGAAAACCTTGGGTGGATTCTCTATCGAAGGGGTGACTTTTCAAAATCGATGGAGATATCCACGAAGGCCTTGCGGTTAACAGAAGAGATCGGAGACAGAAAAGCAATTGCGAGGTGTCTTATAAGTATCGCGGCTATCAACTTTGAGCAGAAGCGCTTTCATGAGGCGATCCGCTATTTTAAAGAAGCCTATACGATCGCGAGGGAAGCAAACGACCTTCGAACGATGGCGCGATGTTTCAACAACATTGCATACACCTATCGCGGACTGGAGCGATACGATTCAGCCGCGGTTTACGCGTACGATGCCGTGCACCTCAGTGACCAGGCCGGTGACATCTACATGCGTGGCTTCGCGCTTCGCACGCTTGGAGATGTCGAACTTGGATTTCATAAACCAAAACTCGCCCTCGAGAAATACTTCAGCTGCTATGAAATCGCCCTGAAACTTGATAACACATTCCTCAAATCATCCGTCCTTCACCGCATCGCAAAAAGCTACAACGAGCTAAAGCAGTACGATGAGGCACTCAACTACTTGCATGAGAATATTACCATCGCCAAAAAGTACGGCTTCAAAGATGAGCTTGAGCGAGCATACAAGTTGCTGTCAGAAATATATTATAACGTTAACGACCTGAAAGAAGCCTATCGCTATCAAACGTTGTATGTTGGTCTTCACGACTCGCTGTACGACCAACGCGGCCAGGAGCAGATTGCCATGATGCAGATCCGCTATGAGACAGAAATGAAACAGGCGCAGATCGAGCTGTTGACAAAAGATGCGGAATTGAAGGAGAAGGACATCAACCGCAAGCAGGTCTGGATTTACTTTTATGTTGGCTGTCTTAGTCTGCTGGTGATCTTAGCATTCGTTTTTTATTACAACAACCGCCACAATCGAAATGCAAGAATTTCGCTTCAGCAGAAGAACCGGGAAATTCAAACGCAAACGCTGCAGCTCCGGAATCTCAATTCAACGAAGGACAAGCTCTTCTCGATTATCAGCCACGACCTACGGAGCCCGGTGGCGAGCTTGCGCGCGTTAATGGAGATTGTAAACACGACCGGGCTGACGCAGGAAGAGTTTGTTGAAATTACCAGGGGTCTGAAACGAAACCTCGATTCGGTTTACGATGACCTCGACAATCTGCTGCTGTGGGCGCAAAGCCAGCTGAAGGGCCTGAAGGCAGTTCCTGAACACATCGACCTGCGAACACTGGCCGATGAAAAGATCAATGTTTTTGCTGATGCTGCCAAAGCGAAAAACCTTACGATTACGAACCTCATCCCTAACGGAACGATTGCCTTTGCCGACAGGAATCATATCGGCCTGGTGTTCCGAAATCTGCTGGCGAACGCTGTCAAGTTCAATGCACGAGGTGGTGAGGTGCGAATATTTGCTGAGGAAAGCCCGAACGAGTTTCATATTTCCATTGCCGACTCGGGCGTTGGAATCAATGAGTCAGACCTCGGTAAGTTGTTTAACCCGGAAACTCATTTCACTACTCAGGGCACAAACAAAGAGAAGGGGATGGGAATCGGATTATTGCTGACGAAGGAGTTTCTCGAAAAGAATAATGGATCCATTCGCGTTTCAAGCACGCCAGGCCTGGGTACAACCTTCACCTTCTCACTGAAGGCGGTAAAAGTTCCCGTTGAAGCATAAGGCTCCGTTTGCTTCTGTGTTGGAGGCCGGCTATCTTGACTTCAAATAGAAATACCATGGCCCCGCGCAAGTTGATTAAGATTACATTTCCGTTCCTGCTATTAGCTGGATTATATTTTCTCGGCCCTTCTGCGGACCAGGCGCAATATGATCTGGCGATGCCAACGGTGCCCGCTTCGGCAGACCAGTTGAATGCGTATGTTAGTAGCCAGGAGCAAAGACATAAGCTCAAGCCCGACAACGAGGCAAGGATTGTCTGGGCGGACAGTGCACGAGTTAAGACTCCCTATGCCATTGTGTACCTGCACGGTTTTTCTGCCTGTCAAAAGGAAGGAGATCCTGTTCATCGAAGAATTGCGAAAGCCTTCGGATCGAACTTGTATTTGTCCCGCTTGTCTGACCATGGCATCGATACCACGGAAACACTTCAGTTCTTTACCGCGGAACGTGTTTGGGAATCAGCAAAAGAAGCGCTTGCTATCGGTGAGGCGATCGGAGAGAAGGTGATTTTAGTGAGCACCTCCACCGGGGGGACACTTGCCCTGAAACTCGCTGCCGAGTACCCTGAGCGCATCCATGCCTTAATTAATTTATCACCGAACATTGCAATCAATAATCCAGCTGCATTCTTGTTAAATGACCCGTGGGGGTTGCAGATTGCCCGCATGGTGATGGGAGGTAAGTATCGGGAAACGGGTGCAGCTGATGAAAAATCACAGTATTGGAACAACAAGTATCGCCTCGAAGCGGTTGTTGAACTGCAGGAACTGGTTGAGTCCACGATGACAGATGAAACGTTTTCAAGAGTGAAGCAACCTTCGCTCACCCTTTATTACTACAAAGATGAGCAGCACCAGGATCCCGAAGTGAAAGTGAGCGCGATGCTGGAGATGCATAAGAAGCTGGGAACGCCTGAATCTCTGAAGGTAGCGAAAGCCATTCCCAATGCCGGAGCTCACGTTATTGGTGGAGCACTTGCATCCAACGATGTGGAAACGGTTTACCTGGAGATGGAAAAGTTTCTATCCGAAACTGTTCATGTAACGAAAGCACCCCTTGCAGAAATTAAACAATAAGGTGTTTCACGACTACATATCCAAAGATCACCGCCCAAAAGAGAATAACAAACAAGATCCTTATGACGATCGCTTTGATGATCGTAAATGCAATATGTTGCTGAAAGAATTGTCTGTATGCAACGGTGAGAAACGCAAGGTAGAGTATTTCGTACGCGACTGAGTTAAACCAAAAGAAGTACTGTGGGAAGAGCAAAGAAAGGGGAATAAATATAACCAAACGAACAATGGCTGCCTCTCCGAAGATGAATGAATGCAGCACCAAGTTTTCTCCGTAATTAAATGGCTTTCGAATGAAAAAAATCCAGCTGAGGAAGGCGAACAGGGGCGCCATTAAAAGTAAGATTAACCATTTGCCGTTGTGTGAAGCAATTTCAAAAACCTCTGTCCAGTAAGGATGACCTTGACGGGTCCCTCTCCCCGAACTGGAGGTCAGCCGGTCCATGTATCCCGTAATGGTTCCAAAATAGGCGAGTAGTGCCGAGGAAATGACAAGGAAGCTCAATGGATTAAAATATCGCTTGCGTTTTCCTTCCACGTATTCCTTCGCAATGAAACCCGGTCGTGTTATGAGCTGCTTGACCAGCAACAAGAAACCCTTGTCTGCGTGGGTAACAGAATGAAAACCTTCATGCAGTACGTGACCTACCGAAATGCGATGAATTTCTTTCTTCTGGCCGCAGGTGGGGCAGAACGTTGTTTCTACGAGACCGTTACAGTTTGCGCAGATCATTTTTTTAGCGTTAAGGTGTGGAGTACTTTTTCAAGGTCTTCAGGCGTATCAATGGCAACTGTGTCGCCCGTGGTGATAGCCGTTTTGATTTTGAAGCCATGTTCAAGCCAGCGAAGTTGTTCCAGCGACTCCGCTTTTTCGAGTGACGAGGGCGCGAGTTTAGTAACCTTCTTCAGAATGTCAACGCGGTAGCCGTAGATGCCGATATGCTGAAAGAAGGTATGCTGGCTCAACCATGCCGATGGCTCTGCTCCGCGCACATAAGGAATGGCATGGCGACTAAAATAGATTGCAAATTGATCGGAATCGACAATCACTTTTGGCGAGTTCGGACTCAGCAAAACCTCCGTGCTGGTAATCTTCTTGATTAGCGTTGCCAATTCGGTGCGATGATCGTCAAAACATTTGCATACAAGGTCGATTTGTTTCGGATCGATGAAGGGCTCGTCTCCCTGAATATTGATAACGGCATCAGCTTGCAGGTGCATCGCTTCAACCACCTCCGCACAACGGTCAGTGCCGCTCGGGTGTGACGGTGCCGTCATGCATACTTTTCCACCAAACTGCGTAACTGCCGTGGCAATGCGCTGGTCGTCCGTTGCTACAATGACGTCATTCAATGTCTCGCTTTTTTTCACCTGCTCGTATACGCGCTGGATCATTGATTTTCCTGCGATGTCGATGAGCGGTTTTCCGGGAAATCTGGTAGAGGCGTAGCGCGCGGGGATGATGCCGATGATGGTCTTCTTCATTGCGGGGTTAGGTGTTTTTGGAGATGCCAAAGCACTAAATTAGCAGGAAATCGGTAATTTGGCGAACTCATCCAGAACCAACATTCTATGACCGTTGACTTCCTGCGACAATTTTGCAAGACACTGCCTGCAGTAACCGAGGACATTAAATGGGGTCATGACCTCTGCTTCTGTGTAGGTGCCAAGATGTTTTGCGTAACGGGTCTCGAAGGTCCCTTTTCCGCCTCGTTTAAAGTCACTGACGAAGAATTCGAAGAGATGTCTGAGACCGAGGGAATGGAGCCGGCCCCCTACATGGCCAGGCACAAATGGATACTGGTAACCAAATCATCGGCACTTAAAAAGAAAGACTGGGAACGTCATATTCGCCAGTCATACGAAATGGTTCGGGATAAACTTCCAAAGAAGCTCAGGAAAGATCTAAAACTTGATTGATGTTCGAGCCATTCGGCTCCATGCACATTACTGCCCAATTTTTTTCAAGGGCATCGAAGCGTCAGCGCCACGAGAATGACTCTCGAAATTCTGTGACGAGACTCATCATTATCTGGCCTTGCTCCTGACTATCTTTCGGCTTGTTGCCGTGAAAACGTTGGGAGGCATAGTTCTTTTCGCCCCGGTCACGCTGAGCAAGACGCGAAATCTTTGCTGCGCTCAGCAGTACCAACCATTTACGTTAAAACATCAGCACTATGCAAAAGTCAACAAAAAGAACTACTGCCGCTAAAAAGGCACAGGCCGCACCAACAAAAGAACAAAATGAGTCGATGTTACAGGAGTTGTTCCTCGATGAACTCAAGGACATCTATTGGGCAGAGAAGCACCTGGTGAAAGCCCTTCCAAAAATGAAAAAAGCTGCGACATCCGAGGCGCTAGCTACCGCCTTCGATGACCATTTAGCGGTAACACAGGAGCAGGTAGCCAGGCTCGAGCAGGTATTCGAACTTCTCGGAGAAAAACCGCGTGGTAAAAAATGTGAAGCTATGGAAGGGCTGGTGAAAGAGGCCGAGTCAGTGATAGAAGACACAGAGGATGGTTCTTCCACACGGGATGTAGGTTTAATTATTGGCGCACAGAAAATTGAACACTATGAAATAGCATCCTATGGTGGTCTGGCACAGGTTGCCAAAACGCTTGGCCTTGAAGAAATTGGCAATCTACTTGGCGAAACGCTCGAGGAGGAGAAAGAGACGGATCAGCTGCTGACCAATCTTGCTGAAAATAATATCAACGAGTCGGCTACGCAGGAGATTGAAGGGTAACGTCACCAAAGATTCGCATTTTACAAGTCAGGGCCTTCCCTGACTTTTTTGTTGGTTCGGTATGCAATGCGACATCCGTTGTGTCAAAGTTGAACTTAACCTTGTAAATTACCAGGGCTAACAACGCATAACCATGACAACAACTAAAAATAAGAAAGGGGTTTCGAGAGTCTTTGATCGTATTGCAACACGGGTTACCCAGTTCGCAGGCCGTCCTGCCGCATTCATAATTGCTTCATTTCTCGTCATTATCTGGGCGATCACCGGGCCGCTCTTTGATTTTTCTACAACCTGGCAACTCGTAATCAACACCGGCACCACGATCATCACGTTCCTTATGGTTTTTATTATTCAGCAAACCCAGAATAAAGACACGCTTGCCTTGCAACTCAAGCTGAACGAACTTATTGCGTGCAATGAGAAGGCAAGCAACCGCCTGATCGAAATTGAGGATCTGACTGAGCAGGAATTGATCGTTTTGAAGAAGTTTTATATCAAGCTTTCAACCCTTGCTGAGAATGAAAATGATCTCTACAGCTCACACTCCATTGATGAAGCGAATGTGTTTCACCAACAGAAACGGAAGAAAAGAAAAGACTCAGGCATCATTAAGGGCGGTTGAATCATCGCGGTTGCGATTGGCGTGGCCTGTAAGCAAGGCTTTGAGCGCTGGAGTAGGCACAAAAAAAAAAGCCGCTACCAGGACGGTAACGACTTTTAAACCCCACTAGCTAAAATCTTCGAACTAATCTTTGTCGTCAAACAAATCATTCAGTTCCTTGCCGAGCTCCTGGAATCCTGCTTTCACTTCCTGTGAGGTGGTAGCGGCAGCGGCTTTTACATCTTTCCAGGTTTCTTCGCTGGCATTTTCTATATCTTGAAGAGTTTCATCAACTCTCGCGCGTTCATCGGTTAATCTTCGGTTGGCATCTTCCAACCTGTTGCGTTCACTGTCGGTGGCGTCATCGAGCCTTCGGTTCACTTTCTCGAGCTCCTTGTTGATGTCATCACGCAGTTTGCGAAGATCATCTTTTATCTCGTTTCTTTCTTCGTTTACGTCAACTTCGACCTCTGTAGTCGTTGAATCGTTTTCTCGATCGGCCGGAGTGCATTGTGTCATTGAAAACAACAACACCGTCAATCCCACCATTGCCAGAATTCTAAAGAACGTTTTCATGCTTTCAATTCGCTTCTCCAATCATCCGCATCACATCGGCACGGCTTTTACCGAGTTTTTGTTGAAGCCTGCCAATCAATTCACCTTCTCTGCCTAACCGAAACATTAAGTCGTCATCGGTCAACATGTTATAACGCCTCTTGAGTTTCTCTTTCACTTCGTTCCAGCGGCTGATCAACTCGAGCTTATACATAAAGTGAATCGTTAAGTCATGTGACCATAGCGTTTTAAAATCCGTGCCAGAATTGAAACGGCCATTCTGAGGCCATTTAAAGGCTCTGCAACGTCAAAAAGCGGATGAAATGTGGTGTTATTTCCACAAAATGTAGAGCATAACACCCCTTACTGCCGTTTTCTAATTTGCATCCGCTGGCTTGGTTAACATTTCCGCTGCAACCACGGGCACAAGTTTTCTCTAGTCATTTCGAAAGTTTTGGAGATGTTAAGGTTTACAGTGATTTTTTTCGTGATCGCTGCAGTAGCGGGGATTTTCGGATTCGGAGAAGTGGAGGGAGCAGTGATGCTGATTGCTAAAACCATCTTTTTCCTCTTTCTCACCTTGTTCATTGCGAGCCTTTTCGTGCTTCCACAACGAAGACATTAAATCAGACAAATATGAATGCAGACAACGAATTAATCAGCGTATTGAACGACCTTATCCGGATTAATCGCGACCGGACGGAAGGTTATCATAAAGCAGTGGAAGAGCTCAAGCCAGCCGACATCGATCTGAAAACGATGTTCACAAACATGGCAAACACGAGTATCCAAAATGCAAATGAACTGACCAATGAAGTTCGTAACCTCGGAGGCGAGCCCGCCACGGATACAACTCAGTCAGGTAAGCTTTATCGTGTGTGGATGGATATCCGCGCAGGCATTAGTGCACGTGACCGCAAATCGATTCTTGCACTTTGTGAGTTCGGTGAGGATTCAGCATTGAAGGCCTACAAGCTCGCGCTTGAATCAGACGCAGAAATTCCGGCTGACATTCGGCAGCTTATCCTCGATCAGAAATCAGAGCTGCAAAATGCACATGACCTGGTGAAGCGTTACCGTGATATGCACGAATCGATTAAATCTTAAAATTAGACAGAGGTGCGGCCGCCCCACCTCTTTTATTTAACAAATACAAAATGGAAACAAGAGGACAGACAGAAAATATTCCGTGGATGAAGGGACTGGTTTCCTGCACGAATAAAATGAAAGAAGATGGTTACAAGGAAGACTTCCAGGTGACCAAAGACGGTTTGACAACCTTCAATGAATCTAAGGTGTATTCGCCCGAGGAAGTTAAGATCGTTAACTTTTATCGCTTTGAGGGCGTTTCAGATCCAGGCGACAATACAATTCTCTACGTGATCGAGACTTCCGATGGCACCAGGGGAACACTGGTGGATGGGTATGGCGCTTATGCATCGTCCGATGTATCGAAATTTATTGTGGCGGTGGAAGAAATTCAAAAGCAAATTCATACATCAAAGGTGAATGCGTAAGTTTTGGCTTGTCCTTCGCCAGGCGGTCGATGAATTTCTAAATGATAATGGTATGAAGCTGAGCGCATCGCTCTCCTATTATACCATTTTTTCATTAGGGCCCGTGCTGATGATCGTGATTGCACTCGCGGGAATCTTCTTCGGCCGCGAGGCGGTGGAAGGTAAAATCTATTACCAGATCAACGGACTTGTAGGAAACCAGGCAGCAGCTCAAATTCAGGAAATCATCCAGAATATTGAGCAATCACACGAAAGCTCCAGTGGCGCCATCTTCGGAGTTATTGTGTTGATCATTGGAGCCACAGGGGTGTTCACCGAGATCCAGGATTCCATCAACTACATCTGGTCCATTAAGGCTAAGCCAAAGCGCGGCTACATCAAGCTACTGTTCAACCGGTTTATTTCGTTTTCGCTCATCATCGGCTTCGGATTTATCCTGATGGTTTCCCTCGTATTGCACGCGTTGATTGACCTGCTGTATGAAAAACTGGCGCGCTTCTTTGCCGATACTATTTTATTTCTATTTCAAGGCATCAATTACCTCCTGCTGTTCGGAATAATTTCAGTCTTGTTCACCATTATTTTCAAAGTGCTGCCAGACGCTAGGATCCGCTGGCGTGATGCTTACGTGGGAGCGTGCTTCACGAGCGTACTGTTCATGATCGGAAAATTTGCCATTGGATTTTACCTCGGAAATTCAGATGTCAGCGCCACGTTTGGGGCAGCAGCATCCCTGATCATACTTCTGCTGTGGGTGTATTATACCTCCATCATTTTGTTTTTTGGTGCTGAGTTCACAAAGGTATACACCTTAAATTTTGGCGGGGGCATTGTCCCGGAAGACACTGCCGTTTTTATCATCAAGCAGGAGTCAAAGGAGCTTCACATAACGAAAGAGGTGTTGGACAAGAGCGATCCAATTAAGAACGATCCGGAAAGCAAGAAATAAAAAATGCGGCTTACGGGCCGCATTGTCGGATTTAACGTTTCCTTCAGTGACGTCAGTCAGTTCGTCTGAAAGCACCTGTGATCAATGAGATCACAAAGAACACCAGGAAGATATAGAAAATGATTTTCGCTATCTCCGCTGCGCCTGCAGCAATACCGGTGAAACCAAAGATAGCAGCAATCAGCGCTATCACTAAGAATGTTATTGTCCAGCGTAACATAAATTTTACAATTTGGTTAACATCCCTGGTGTCACGAATAACATGCCACTAAAAAACCCACTTATAAGTACGATGCACCACCTGCTTATGGAAAAAGTCAACAGCCGTGTGTAAAAAGTTACTCAGGGTGTTACCGGGCAGACACGGATTTTCGCCCGAAGCGTCAGGCATTTGCTTTTCTTTATTGCAGGCGGTATGAAACGCATTGATAAAAAGGTTTTATTGAAATCGGTAGTCCGCACTGCGGTGGATGGATGTTTCCTCCCGGGAACAATGATGGGAACGGAGCTGATGGTGCTCTGGGTTACCACTCGAAAACGCGAACTGTCAACCGTTTCTCTTGCTTTAATCTCGATTCTATTTTCAAGTTTCGATTTCGCCTCGTCAACTTCTTCGATGTCGTCACAGACGCCCACAGATCAGCAATCATAATTTGATGCGTCTCTGGTATTTGCGCATAGCCATATCGTTGTAATGCCGAAATCGCGTGGCATCAAGCTGCATTTCCCCGCTTCGCTTCCTCGTCTTTTTCTCCTTCTTCGTTCACGATTGAAACGCATGAATCGCAATCAAAAACCTTTGAAATTTCGCTGTTTTCGCGGTTTTTGCTGTGGAAATTGTTCCCCAATTTCAGTAAGTTTATTGCCCGAAACACGGGAAATGATTCCACACGCTTCGGCTTTAGAGTACCAAGGCCGTCTGCTCATCTAAATTTAAAAGGTTGATAGTCAATGGTTTAATAAATGCTCTTCGCATTCTGAAAATTCTGGAAGGATGCTTGCAAAGGTCAGGTAGAACTTTAACCGGCCCTTGTTATATGCTTTACCAAAACCTGGCACAAAAACAGCAACTGAAGATACATCCGCAGCATCTTCAAATGTTGCAATTATTGCACTTGAACACAGTTGAATTGGAACAACGAATCCAAAATGAACTGGAAGAAAACCCGCTCATTGAAGAGAAGGCAGAGGAGGAAGGTGGATTCGAGAATGGAACTCAGGATGCACAGGACTATAAAGATTACGATGAATATTGCTATGATGATATTCCTGACTATAAGCTCGAAAACGCTCAGCACTTTCAAACACAGGCTCCCATAGAAAGACCGATTGTTGAAGCGGAAGATTTCCGTCAGGAGCTGAAGAACCAGCTCGTTCTCCAGAATCTGAGTGAACTTGAGATTGAAGTTGGAGAATTTATCATTGACAGCCTGACGGACGAAGGCTTCCTGGAATTCAGTGTTGAAAATCTTGCGGACGATTATTCAATGAAGTTCAGCAAATGGGTTGAAAATGACACCGTGCAGAAATTGATCACAGTGATTCAGCAACTCGAGCCTGTTGGAGTCGGTACAGCAAACATCAAAGAGTGTCTCTGCATCCAGCTCAAGCGCATGCAGCAAAGCCCTGACGTCAAGTTGGGCCTTAAGATCCTTGAGAACTACTACAATGAGTTGATGCACCGTAACTTTGAGAAGATCATCAGCGAATGTAAAATTGATGAAGACGACCTAAAGGATATCTTCCACCTGCTCGGCACGCTGAAAATGAAACCCGTTGCCGCTTCAACGAACACCACACAAACGGAAACCATTCTGCCCGATTTTGTTCTGATCCAGGATGAGGATGGCGCCCACGTGTCACTCGCACGTGAACGTTCGTCAAAATTGTCGATCAGTTCGTCATGGAAAAAAATGGTTTATGACACCGAAAAGAGCCATACTGATAATCGCTCCAAGCAGTATCTGAAGAGCAAGCTCAATGCAGCAGAATGGTTTGTGAATGCCATTCGCCAGCGCGAAAACACAATGCTAAAAGTGATGGAGGCCATCGTTCGTTTGCAGGAAGAGTACTTCCAGGAAGGTGACATTACGAAACTGAAACCAATGATTCTGAAGAATGTTGCCGATATGGTGGGAGTTGATATTTCAACCGTATCCAGGATCACCTGTAACAAATATGTGCAGACCCATTTCGGAAACGTATTGTTAAAGTCCTTGTTCACCGAAGGTATCGCCAATCACAAAGGCGAGGTGGTGAGCAATAAAGTAATCCAGAAGACAATCCAGGAAGTGATTCAGGCAGAAGATAAAAAATGTCCTTACTCCGATCAGCAATTAGTGAAAGTATTGGCGAAGCGTGGTTTTGAGATTGCAAGGAGAACCGTTACAAAGTACCGCGAGCAGCTGCATATTCCGGCAGCGCAAATGCGCGCGTTCCTTGCTTAGCACTAGAAACCGTAAACCAACGTAATACACACAAACACCAATCATGGAAAAAATACTGATCATTGATGATGATAAAGATCTTTGCTTTGTACTGAAGCGATTCCTTTCCAAGCACGGCTTCGAAGTTTTGGAAGCTACTACTGGAAGGGCTGCCCTCGAAATCCTCGATTCAGTGGAGCCTAATCTTATTCTCTGCGATTTTCGCCTCGAGGATATGAGTGGAAGTTCAATCCTCCGGAAGATTAAAGAGAAGATCCCAACCGTTCCGGTGATCATCATCACAGGATATAGCAATATTAAAACTGCCGTTGAAGTGATGAAACTGGGGGCGATGGACTATGTTACCAAGCCATTGTTGCCGGATGAAATCCTCCTCACGATCAAGAAGGCATTGAATGCTTCAATCGAAGAGAAAACCGGAAACATCGAAGCTCCGGAGCCGGATCCTATTGCCAAGGAGCATGAAAAACTCCAGGCGTTAAATGCGAAACGTCAGGCTGAATCGGGTACTCATATTTTTGGCGACAGTCCTGATTTCAAAAATATTCTCAACCAGATCGACCTTGTTGCTCCCACCAATTACAGCATCATCATCTACGGTGAAAGTGGCAGTGGTAAGGAGGTTATTGCCCAGGAAATTCACAAGCGCAGCAGGCGGAGCCACAAGCCTTTCATCGCCATCGACTGCGGTACGTTGTCACGGGAACTAGCCGGAAGCGAATTGTTCGGACACGAAAAAGGATCATTTACGGGTGCAATCGGGCAGAAAGCCGGAAGCTTCGAGCTTGCGAATGGCGGTACAATCTTCCTGGATGAAATAGCAAACCTTCCATATGATGTGCAGGTTCAGCTTTTGCGTGTAACCCAGGAGCGCAAGATGAGGCGTGTAGGGGGTACGAAAGATATCGACCTCGATGTTCGAATCATCGTTGCGAGTAACCGCAAGCTTTGGGACGCTGCCCGAACCGGACAGTTTCGTGAAGACTTGTATCACCGGTTTAATGAGTTCCAGATCAGCGTTCCACCATTGCGTGAGCGTGTGAATGACATCATGGTATTTGCGAACCACTTCTTGTTGCAGACCAATCGCGAACTTGGTAAAAACGTGAAACGCTTTTCGCCTGAAGTTGAAGATGTGTTTCGCAAGTATGTATGGCATGGAAACCTTCGTGAGCTGAAGAACGTGGTGAAGCGAGCAACCCTTCTGTCGGACAGCAGTGTGATCGATATCAAGAGCATTCCCTTCGAATTGGTAAATCACCGCAAACTGCAATTCGAAAATACCGCAGAACAGACTGCCCCTGTGAAAGAGGCCGCTGCTGTTGCTTCTGCCACGACCCCGGCTGCACCGCGTGAACCTGGTCTGAAGAGTGTCAGCATCGATGCCGAATACGAGTGGATACTCGAGACGCTAAAGAAAGTGGACTTCAATAAAAGCAAGGCGGCCAAGTTGTTGAAGATCGACCGCAAGACTTTATACAACAAGATCAAGCAGTATAAAGATCTCAATAACCAGGAGATGTAATTCTCGGTATGAACGAAAAGGTAAGTTTTCTAAAATTCTTTTTCGAGTCAGGTAAGTTTTCCGATTCAACACTTACAGGACACATCGTGGATCTTTTTCCAGCGATTGTCTATGTGTATGATGCGGATAGTGGGAGGATCAGGTATGTGAACAAACGCTTTCACGAATTTTTTGGCACAACACCGAACCATATCACTGACGCGCTTCAAATCGTGCATCCGGAGGATGTTGCCACGGTGGAGAGCGCATTAGCTAACCTGCACCGACTAAATGAAAACGATTCCTGCACCTACGTCAACCGGCTTCAAATGGGCGATGGTGCCTGGAAATCTTTTCGTACCCAGGCAACGGTTTTGAATAAACGTATTGATGGCAAAGCCTCCGCGGTCCTTTTCATCGCCCAGGACATTACGGAAGAACTCCGCGAACAGCACGACAACGATGCGTTTCACGAGATTCTTGATGATACTGAAGACTTGCTGCAGTTTGGGAGCTGGACACTGGATGTGAACTCCACATCCATGACTTGGTCCGATGGCCTGTTCAAGCTTTTCGGATGCACGCGGCAATCGGCTCCTGGATCGATCTCACTCGAGCAATTTTTGAATCATATCACGGCAGAGTACAGGCCGCAGCTCACGTCTCTCATTAACCAGAGCTTAAAGTACCGCGAGAATTTTGAGGCCGAGTATGTGGTTAAAGCGAAGTCAGGTATTCAGAAAATCGTCTTCACAAAGGCCAAATACATTACCGATGAAAAGCATGGAAACAGGATCATCGGAATTTCCCGTGACATTACTGCATTGCGGAACTTTGAGCGCGAGCAGGAGCGAAGCATTCGCGAATTGAACCGGTCGAACCGTGAGCTCGAAGAGTTTGCGTATGTTGCTTCGCACGATTTACAGGAGCCCATTCGCAAGGTGTCGATGTTTTGCGACCGACTTCGCGCCAAAGTAGCTGACGCAGTTGATGCGGAAGCGGTGATGTTCCTGGATCGGATCCAGTCTGCCTCGGCAAGTATGCGTGAGCTAGTCGACAACCTGCTGGAATATTCCAGGGCAAATCGGGGGACGCACACTTTCACCAGTATCGACCTCGACAAAATTTTCGAGCAGGTGCTTTCAGATCTCGAATTGAAAATTACGGAAACTCAAACTGACATACGTGTGGAAGGCACGCTACCTGTAATTGAGGGTATCGCTGCTGAAATGAAACAAGTGTTTACAAACCTGATTTCGAATGCTATAAAATTCCGCAAGCAAAACAGCCGTCCTGTCGTGACGCTCAGGACATCACTTTTGTCTGATGGTGAGAAGCAAAAACATAATCTTTCAAACGATCACAGGTTCTTCCGAATCGAAATTATCGACAACGGGATCGGTTTTGATGCCCAGGATTCGTATAAAATTTTCGAAATATTTCAGCGCTTGCATTCAAAGGCTGCTTATCCGGGATCGGGAATTGGCCTTTCTATCTGTAAAAAAATCATTGAGAACCATAACGGTGTTATATTCGCAGACAGCATTCCGGATCAAGGTTCGACCTTCACCATCATTCTTCCGGAAAATCATTACTAGAACATGTACGACCACACTAAGCCGGTTCGCATCCTGATTATTGATGACGATGAGGACGATTTCATTCTCACGAAGGAATACCTTGAAGCCATCCGCGATAGGGACCTTGAAATTCAATGGTGCTATAACTATAAAACCGCGCTGGAGCACATAGCCGCCAAACGTTTCGACCTGTACTTTGTCGATTATCGCCTTGGAGCGAAGACCGGTATCGATCTTTTGCAGGAAGCCATGGCCCTAAATTGCGAAGAGCCGATCATCCTGCTGACCGGAAAGGGAAACACCAACATCGACAAGCAGGCTATGCAGACGGGGGCCGTAGACTACCTGATAAAAGCGGAGCTCACTACGGAGAAGCTTGAGCGTTGTATCCGGTATTCGCTGGAACGGGCCGCCTCCACGAAGGCCTTGCGGGCCAATGAAAAGAAATACCGGAACATTTTCGAGAAGTCGAAGGAGGCCGTGTTTACGACTGACAAATCATTGCTTTTCAAGGACATTAATACCGCTATGACGAGGCTTGTGGGCTGCGAAAAAAATCAGCTGCTAAAGTCCAACCTTTACCAGTTTATCGACAACGAATCCATTCGCGAGTTAATTAAAGAAAGCCTGGAATCGAAGGGTGATGTGACCGACCTTGAGGTCGAATTAATAAACCTTAAAGGAAAGAAACGATTCTGTATTCTGAACCTTTCGTTGGAAAAGGATAGCAACAGTTCCTCATACGTTCAGGGAATTCTTCATGACATTACCAATCAAAAGAAGAATGAACGCGCCACCTTGCTTGCTGAAAAGCTTGCGGCCACCGGGAGACTTGTTCGCACGCTGGCCCACGAAGTGAGAAATCCATTGAGCAACATTCACATGTCGCTTGAACAACTGGTTGGCTTGACGCGGGATGAGGATCGGATTTACCTTGATATTATTGACAGAAATGGCAAACGAATCAACGATCTCATTACGGAACTGCTCACGTCATCGAAGCCAACCGACATGGTGCTTGAAAGAATCGTGGCGCAAACCGTAATTGACGAAGCATTATCAGCCGCGGTTGATCGACTCACGCTGAAACAAATCAAGCTAAAGCTTCATTACCCGGAATCACCATGCTACATTCGCGGAGACCAGAGCAAACTAAAAATTGCCCTGCTCAACATTATCATCAATGCGATCGAGGCGATGGATAAAGCTCCGGGAGAATTGAAGATCACACTCTCCTGCAATGAAGAAAATAACGTGGTGGAGATCACCGATACGGGTTGCGGTATTCCCCCTGAGAACCTGTCAAAACTGTTCGAGCCTTTCTTTACCTCGAAGCGTAATGGCATTGGATTGGGGCTTGCTTCCACGCTTAACATTTTGCAGGCTCACAACGCCACGGTGGAAGTGAAGTCAAAGGTGGGCGCGGGAACTACTTTCCTCGTAAGCTTTAATCACGCATAAAGCAAAAAGGGCTATTCAAACGAATAACCCTTTTCGTGAATATGAACCGGGTTGCTGAGCTCATATCCTATCTATATATACTGGTAAGCGTTTCCGCCTGCCAGGACGATCCTTGTTTGTAAGGAAAAATAACTATGCCAATTGAGTATAGCCCTAACGTTGCAACGATTCGATCGGCCTCGTTTTCTCTGACCCACACACTGTGATTTCTTTAATGGTATCGCCTGGCAGGTTACGTTTCCATACCTGGACGAACGGGTTCCACCGCGGTTCTTGCGATAGGGATATGGCGAAGTCAGTCAAGCTGCTTAGCCCAAGCAATCCAATTAAAATAAGTACCAACCCCACTTTCTTCATTCTCACATCCTGTTAAAAAAACAAATGGGCATCTGTTAGAGATGCCCATTCAGCATTACTTCATCGTTGGCGACTTTTTATCAGTTTCACCTGAATCATCTCCAACATTTTTATACGGCTTCAGTCGCTCCTCGCGTTGCCTGTCACCTTCGGTTTCTTCTTCGCCCATCGGGCGGTCAGAATTGCCGGAGTTGGTTGCCTGACGCTGTTGGTCCTGGTTAGTTATGGTTTGTTTTGATTGACCAGATTGCTGGGATCCTGACTGAGCAGTTTCACCACCAGAGCGCTGGGCCTGCTGACCTGTTTGTTGATGCTGCGAACCAGGTTGCTGACGACCTTGGTTTTCATTACCACGCTGCTGCGCAGTCGGTTCATTCTTGCGTTGTTGATTGCCGAGATTCTGACCATGTCCCTGCTGGCCCTCTCCAGATTGTTTGTTTTTTCTATTGTCCATGGCTTTAGTTGTTTTGTGAACTTAAAGTACAAGGGAAAAAACAGTGCCTTTTGTCGGGAGGAATGGTGCGGACGGTTCGGGTCAATTGTAGAAGCGTGTCTACAAGAAAAGTCGACAGAAGGGGAATAAAAAAAGCGGCAGCACGTGATGCAGTCTGCCGCTAAAATCTTTAGGAAACTCTTTCTCTTACTTTGTTGTAACGATCACCAGCTTCAGCAGCTGTGTTCTCTGCTTCGTTGGTAGCGGTATTCTTAAGGTTTTGGAGCTGTTCTTTGCCTTGTGCCAACAGTTGGCTTAATTGATTTGACCAGTCACCTGTTGTATCAGCAATTTTTTTGCGAAGATCGCTTCCCTTTTCAGGGGCAACCAGCATTCCAATAATCGCACCAGCTGCTGCAGCGCCAATAATGGCCAGAAGTACTTTGCCTGTTGAGTTCATACGTGTATATTTTAAAGGTTATATTTTGTACTTAAGGCGGCTAAAAAACTGTACCTCACAAACTCGTTCGCCCGAGCAAAACAATCTACAGTCACAGGTATGAATTTTTTTTTTACTTGCAGGAATACGAAACAATTTGAACGGTTTTGACGATTAATATTGGAGAGGATATGAACAAGAAAAAAGTAGTGATCATCGATGACGAGGAGGATCTGTGCCATCTGATGAAGACTTATCTCTCCGACCTGAATTACGATGTGTTCCTGGCGTATACGCTCGGCACAGGCCTGAACCTGATGAGCGAGGTCTCTCCAGACGTTGTATTCATCGACAATAATCTGCCTGATGGCCTGGGGTGGGAAAAAATGAATTACCTCATGGAGCATTACCCAAACTGCAAGATTAACCTCATCAGCGCGTATCGCACAAAAGCCCCGAATGAAATTCCACAGACCCGTGCGATCCAGATTCTTGAAAAACCCTTAAGCCTGAATGTTCTGAAGAACTACCTGTAGCGTTAGCTTGGGTCGGCTTTCCGTTTCTCCCTTCGTGCTGCTCTTCGTTCTCTGCGTTCGTCTTTTTTGCGTTCGCGTTTTTCTTTGCGCAATTCTTTCTTAGACTTCGGCTTCCCGCCCGCAGTAGCTGTGGCGATTGTTATCGTGTCATCGGTGTTCCTTGCGAACGCCTCAACAAATGCGTTGCGGAATATATTCCATAACGTAGGCCAGAAGGGGGCATCTACGTTTGAGATGTTTCCTTTCAGCGGGACGCGTGTGGCGAACTGATTTTTCGGCTGGTTTTCAAATGCTTCGACCAGCACGCCAGCGATCGACTCCCAGATCAGTTGAACTGGTTTGTCTTTATCCTGCTTCCAGTCAACCACTTTAAGGTTGTTGAACAAGGGTTTAACATATCCGTTAATATTGCCCTCTTTAACCGCGAGTTCGGAATACAGGTTGAAATCGCCTTTCTCAACGTCAACCTTAGCGTACGCCTCAAAAAAATCATTCAGCGCGGTCATATTAACGTTCTCAAACTTCATGTCCAAGTCAAGGTCAGGCAGTTTCTTCAATACGTTGATCCGCATGTTGAGTTCCAGATTACCACCCCCGATAGAAGTCGCCCGCATAAATACTTTTGAAGGCAAAAGATCGCTTTGTTCCTTCGCGTTGTTCAGGTTCTCGGCAACCAGGTAAACATTACCAAGGGAAAGATCAACCTGAGGTTTGGTCGTGAAGTCATAAAATACAACCTTGCCTTCGTCAATGGTAAGTTTGTTAATTTGAAGCGGCATCAGCTTTTTGATGGGCTCCGTCCAGTCAACATCAGCCCCTGTTTGTTCCGATCCTCCTTCACCGTCTCCAGTTTTTTTTCCACTGATGAAATTGAGCACCGGCTTTTCGAAGTTCACCTCGCCAACAACTTTGCCCTTAAACAATGCATTCCATTCAACCGACAAATCAAGTAAAGGAATGTCAATGAATGGAATTTCTTTATTGCCGTCTATCTTGAAAATTTTAAGGGAGTCGATCTGGTATGCGCCCCGAATCAAGTGAATATCGACATCGTAAATCTCTCCGCGGTAGCCCTCCAGTTCGCTCAACACTTTGTTAACATAGCGGGTGACAAAGTAGGGCAGCGTTAGCCGGACGCCTACCAGGAGTACGATCACACCAAGAAGTACTTTAAGTTTTGTATTCCCTTTCCACCGTATCGCCATAAGAAATAGTTTTGCCGGTAAAAACTAAATTCTTATGCCTCTCGCTACTTCTTCTTGCGGCTCTTTAATTTCTCGACAGTCGCTTCAGCCTTGTCGAGATTAAAGGCCGATTTAACGCCAGTGAAAACCGACTTCCACCAGAAGTTGAAGATGCTGCGCGACCGATCACGTTCGAAATGAATTGTGCCTGACCGTTTTTCTGCAGGGACCGTCTCATCCAGGTTTTTCTTCACCAGGAACGCATTAATGATGAACGTCTTAAAATTGTCTTTTCGAAGGTCATCCTCGCTTTTTTTGCTCTTGTGCTTTCGCTTCTCCGCTTTTTCCATCTGCTCATCCGATTTGAACGAGAGGACCTTCAGGTCTTCGTAATTGAGCGAGACTTCTCCATTTGAAATCCGGTCGTTGAAACGAAAAGAAAAATCAAGACGGTTGAGCATCCCTGATTCGAACTTGATATTAGCCGCGGGTTCGACCATGCTGTTAAGGCGGGTGAACGGGAGCGTTCGGAGAGAACCCGTCACCGTGCCTTGCTGATCGAGGTCGTGGGGAAAAATTGCAGTAACCGAAACTTTGCCCTTGCCCATGAAATCTCCTTTTGCCTCAAGCACCATTTCCTTGCTTTGTGGATAAGGATCGTTTGTCACTGACGACAAGGTAGCCTCGAGGTTATCAAAGAATATCTTCCCGGATTCATCAGCTTCTGCCGGAATTTCTTCGTATTCGACAAAACTTTTTGTAATCACAAGTTGATCAACCATCAAGCCGAACGGGATCTTTTTAATCTGGGCCAAAGGTAGTGGCACTATTTTCCTTTCATGAGGAAGCCTTTTGTCATGAAAGACTCTGAGAAAAAATTGAATGTCGGCCAGCCCGGCATCCACTAGCAACGTGTCTGCATACTGCAGGTTGAGATCTTTTATTTTAAAGAAGGGGATCACGCCTTCAATCCGGTCGAGGTCGTTGCCTGCCATTCGCCCAAACTGCAATTTCCCGAAGGAAGGAATAATGCGAAGGGTATCCAGGGTAAAACTATGGTCTTGAAGGTTAAGCGTTGACTCGCGGATCGTAAACGTGTAAAAGATTGAGGGGATGTCGATCCTGCTTTCGTTTGTTCGAATTTCTGAAAACGAAAAGTCTTTGCCGCGGTCAGGCTGAACGGACACGTTAAGGTCGCGCAAGAATGCATTTGTTCGCACGCGGCTTTTGATCGCGCATTCCGTACTGTCCAGGAATTCAATGCGCATGGAATCAATTGCCACGCGTTTAACGTAGAATTCAAATTCCGCAGCCTTTCGCGACATCGAATCTAATGCGAGGAGCTCTGACTTTTCATGTATCACCCAATGCGGATTTATTAATGAGATCTGGTCGATATCAATTTCGTTCCGGAAGATCAGGGAGAGCAGGCCCAACCCTTTTATCGTCACGCGACCGCATGAGATGAATTCTGGATAAATACAGGTGGTGTCGTAAGCATCTTTCTCGATCACGAGTTTCTCTATGGTTAGAACATTGCGTTTCCAGTCCACGAAAATAGTGTCGTAATGGATTTTAATTTCGCTTTTGTTCAATGCTTCGATTCTGTCCAGAAGGCTGTCCTGAACATTTTTCAGAACGTAAGAACGAACCACTACCAGGGCGGTCGCGGTCAGCAATATAACAAGGGTGCCGTAAAGGGTTCGTCTTCGGATGCGCATCTAAAGCGATATCAGCAGTAAAAGATAGTGCCGTGGCTTAAATTTTCTTTACCGATAATTTTTATTAACGCCAATTGAATTTTCCGTTGCTCGCGCTGTTGTGTGGCTTTTAATGCGAAGTAATGTTTTCAGCATCGTGGTTGTCAAGGTGCCTGTCTAAGGTCATTTTTGAACGCCAAACAGCATTTTTCCCTGATTAAGTACGAGCCTGTCATGTGACAGTCACATTCTGCCATGTAATAAATTGCTCCAATTTGAGATTATAAAACAGGGGACATTTGTAACTTTCGCATCAAATCCCCTGCATGTCCCTTTCTCAAAGTTTGTACAAGCACTTATTTATTATTGACGATGATATTGAAGATCAGGAAATCTTCATTGAAGCTGTCAAAGAAGTAAGTGATGAAATTCATTGCTCAAGCAGCACCAGCGGTGAGGAGGCGCTCCAACACCTCGAGCACGAGTCTAAAAAATTGCCTGACCTGATTTTTCTGGATCTGAATATGCCAAAGCTGAATGGCAAACAAGTCCTCCGGGAGATCAAGAATGTTCCAGTTTTGAAGGATATTCCCGTAATCATGTATTCAACCTCATTCGCTCCCCGCGACATCGAGGAAATCGAGCGAATGGGGGCCGCGCATCATTTATTAAAGCCTTCGCGCTTTAACGACCTTTGTGCCGCCTTAAATACAATCCTGCGGAAGGAGTGGAGATAGCCTTTAAACAGCTGCTACCTCTTCTTTCAATGAAGTAGGAATTGAGACAATAAATGTTGAACCCTCATTGATCTTGCTTCGGGCTGATATATAGCCACGATGTTGTTCAACAATCTTTTTGCAAAGTGCCAGACCGATTCCCGTTCCTTCGAATTCCGTGTTATGGTGAAGTCTCTTGAACATGCCGAAAATCTCCTCAGCATACTTCTGGTCGAAGCCAATGCCGTTGTCTTCCACGAAGATGCGGCAGTAGCGGGTGTTATCTTTTGACTTTCCGTTGATCGGCACCGTTACATCAGAAGTGATTTTGACTACGGGATCAACGTCTTTCTTGCTATACTTAAGCGCATTTCCGATCAGGTTCTGAAACAGCGGCTTGATTAGACTTGGGTTGACAAACAATCTTGGCAGCTTATCCACCATGATTTTAGCACGCTTTGCTTTCAGCTCTTCCTCCATCTCGGCCAGGATCTCATTCACCAGTGCGTTCAGGTCGCTATCAATAAACGCAGGTTTGTCAACCGATAATTTAGAGAACGTAAGAATGTCTGTGATGAGCGTTTGCATGCGCTCCGCAGCGCGTTGGATACGATAGATGTTGCTTTTCCCGTCTTCATCGAGTGTATCCTGATACTTCAAATAGAGGCGGTCGCTGAACATCCGGATTTTCCTGAGCGGTTCCTGCAAATCATGCGAAGCCATGAAGGCGAACCGGTCAAGATCCTTGTTGGCCGATTCGAGGCTTGCGATATTTTCTAATAGCTGCCGGTTAAGCTGCTTAACCTTCTCCTCACTGGCCTTTCTCTCCTTAATCTCTATTTCGAGACTTTTATTAATCGCCACGAGGCGCTGCTCCTGGGCAAGCAACTGCCGGTTCTTGCGATAGAGGTCGATGAGGACAGAAACCTTCGCCCTGAGGACATCGGGATTGATCGGCTTGTAGATGTAATCAACTGCGCCCGACTGATAGCCTTTGTAAATATTTTCGTCACCGAAGTTGTTGGCGGTAATGAAGATAATCGGAATGTGCTTGAGTTTCTCACGTTCGTAGATCAGCGAAGCGGTTTCAAACCCGTTCAGATTCGGCATCTTAACGTCCATCAGGATCATCGCAAAATCGTATTCGGTTAATAAGATTTTGAGCGCCTGCCTTCCAGACGTAGCCTTTACGAAGTGGTATCCGTCAGGCTCAAAGATCGTCTCGATGGACAGTAAATTGTCTTCGCGGTCGTCAACTAGGAGTATTTTCGGCTGCATAGTTCAAATTCAAGCTTTGAGCTACGAGCTGCGAGCTTCGAGACTGTTCTCGCGGCTCGTAGCTCGGAGCTCGTGGCTAATTATTTACAAAACCAGAGTCTCATCAAAGATAACAACTGGTCAATTTTTACAGGTTTAGTAATATAATCAGAAGCACCTGCTTCGATACATTTTTGCCTGTCACCTTTCATGGCTTTCGCTGTTACGGCAATAATCGGCAATGAGCTGTTCTTGTGTTCACGCCTGATTTTTGACGTGGTTTCGTAGCCATCCATTTCCGGCATCATGATGTCCATCAGCACCATTTCGATCCTCGGGTTTTCGTTGAGGATCTGGATGGCTTCCTTGCCGGATTCTGCCGTGATTACCGTAATATTAAATCGTTCAAACACGGTTGTCAACGCAAACAAGTTACGCACGTCATCGTCCACAACCAGCACCGTCTTGTTTGTCAGGATATCCTCTTTGCTGCGGATGTTTTCGATAATTCTCCGCTTTTCCTGAGGGAGCTCCTTGTGCGCAATATGGATATGCGTCACAACTTCTTCAAGTAAATGCTCAATTGAATTTACGCCCTTGAGCAATACCGCATTTGAATTCAGGTTGATCTGTGCCAGTTCCTGCCTGTTAAAATCCTTGGCGCTGTAAACAATGACCGGTGTCAGCTTCTTCTTGATCTTGCTTACCTTTTGCATCAGGTCTATGCCGGAGATATCGGGCAATGTGTAGTCAAGGATGATGCAATCGTATTCGTTTTTCTGAATTTCGTCAAGTGCAATTTCGCCTGTTGTTGCAATGTTTACAGATACATGCTCGTCTTGCAGGATTTTGGCAATCTGCGAAGAATCAATCTCGTTATCCTCTACCACCAGCACATTTTTCTTCCTTGGCGTTGCAAACTTCTGGATGTCTTTAAAGAGTTCATCCAGCGATTCGTTGTCAATAGGCTTGAGCATAAAGCTGCGTGCACCACGCTTCAATGCCAGCACGCGATTTTCCTCGCCCGAAATAATGTGGATCGGAATGTGGCGATAATTCAAATCATTGCGCAGCAGATCGATCACTTTCCAGCCACTGGTATCTGGCAATTTAACGTCAAGTGTGATCGCGATAGGAGAGAAGCGGTTGATAAAATCAAAGACTTCCAGGTAGTTCGTAGCGACAATGGCTTTCATTCCTTCCTGGTGAGCGCGTTCGATCACGATCTTTCCAAAACGCAAATCATCTTCAACGATCAGCACTACCTTTTCGCCTGGCGTGATGTTGTTTCTGTCATCGCCCGACTCATTGATCATTTCGCTAACGATCTCCAGGTTCCGGTTCTCGATACCATCGTTAGTGATTCGCAGGTTTCCAAGCAGCGAATTGATTTCCTGGTCGTTCTCAACCTGGAGATGCTGCTGGATAGCTTTGATATTCTCGTTGGATTTAGTTGACGTACTGGCCGGCAAGCTCTGTGATGGCAGGTACAACGTAAACGTACTTCCCCTGCCTGGTGAACTTTCGAGTTCGATCGTTCCTCCGAGAAGTTCCGCCAGTCCACGGCTGATGGAAAGTCCAAGGCCTGTTCCACCATACTTACGGGAAGTTGAACCCTCTGCCTGCTGGAACGCCTCGAAGATGATCATTTGCTTGTCTTGCGGAATTCCGATACCGGTATCCGAGATAGAGAATCCAATAACCTTCTTCGCCTGATCAAGCGTGTTGACGCTCTTCCATGTGCCTGGTTTGGCCTCGAATACCTTTAGGCTCACGCCACCTTTCTCAGTGAACTTGAATGCGTTCGACAAGAGGTTCTTGAGGATCTGGTTGAGGCGCTGGATGTCGGTATCAAGCTGCTTTGGCAAATCTTCTTCGATCTGGATACTGAAGCGCAGGTTTCTTGCTTCTGAAATCGGACGGAAGGTTGTCTCCACGAAGGAGGCAATTTCTGAAACGTGTACCGGAGCAATGTTTGTCGAAATAAATCCGGATTCGATCTTAGAAAGGTCGAGGATGTCATTGATCAGCTGGATCAGGTCATCACCGCATGAGTGGATGGTTTTTGCATAACGCACCTGCTTTTCGTTCAGGTTTCCTTCCGCGTTTTCATACAACTGCTGGGCAAGGATCAAGAGCGAGTTCAGCGGAGTTCTCAACTCGTGCGACATGTTGGCAAGGAACTCAGACTTGTATTTCGATGTCAGCTGCAGCTGCTCTGCCTTTTCCTCGAGCGACTTTCTGGCTTCTTCCACTTCCTTGTTCTTCTCTTCCACTTCTTCCTTCTGCTTCACCAGCAGAAGCGCCTTGTCCTGGAGCTCATCATTTGTTCTTCTCAATTCTTCCTGCTGCACCTTCAACTCTGATGCGAGTGATTGAGACTGTGCAAGTAGTTCCTCTGTACGGGTGTTTGCCTCGATGGTGTTCAACACGATACCGATGGATTCCGTCAGCTGGCCGAGGAAGTCCTGGTGGGTTTCGCTGAACGCGTCAAGGGACGCGAGTTCAATTACCGCTTTCACGTTGTTTTCAAACAATACTGGCAAGATGATCAGGTTGGCAGGTTTTGCCTTTCCTAATCCCGAATTGATCTTGATATAATTTGAAGGAACATTGGTCAAGAGGATTTTTTCCTTCTCAAACGCTACCTGACCGATCAGACCCTCGCCAATCTTAAACTCTTTCGGTACATTCTTGTCTTCTTTGTAAGCATACGCTGCAAACAACGAGAGTTTAACATCGTTCGTTTCGTCATCCTGCTTCAGCACGTAGAACGCACCGTAGTGTGCATTAACCACCTGAGCAAGTTCTGACAGGATTCGCTTTGTTACGGTATTAAGATCTTTCTGACCTTGCAACATCTGCGTGAACTTCGCAAGGTTAGATTTCAGCCAGTCAGTTTCCTGGTTACGCAATGTAGTCGCACGCAGGTTGGCGATCATCTGGTTGATCGTATCTTTCAACGCTTCCACTTCACCTTTCGCTTCTACGCGGATGGTTCGTGTCAAGTCACCTTTTGTTACCGCGGATGCCACTTCAGAGATTGAACGCACCTGGGTTGTTAGATTCTGCGCAAGCTGGTTTACGTTTTCTGTCAGGTTCTTCCAGATACCGGAAGCACCAGGCACGTTCGCCTGTCCACCGAGACGACCTTCAACGCCCACTTCGCGAGCAACAGTCGTTACCTGATCTGCAAATACCGCCAGCGTTTCGATCATTTCGTTGATCGTTTCAGTCAACTGGGCAACTTCACCTTTTGCGTTGATCGACAGTTTCTGACGAAGGTTACCGTTCGCAACGGATGTCATCACTTTCGCAATACCGCGCACCTGAGATGTAAGGTTTGACGCCATCATGTTTACGGAGTCAGTCAAATCTTTCCATGTACCGGCAACACCTTTTACTTCAGCTTGTCCACCGAGCTTACCTTCAGTACCCACTTCGCGAGCAACACGTGTGACTTCAAATGCGAAGGAGTTTAACTGCTCCACCATTGTGTTGATCGTGTTCTTCAAGTCAAGGATTTCTCCCTTTACATCGATCGCCACAGTTTTAGACAAGTCACCGGACGCCACCGCTTTTGTTACCTGTGCGATGTTACGCACCTGGTCAGTGAGGTTACCAGTCATTTTATTTACAGAGTCAGTCAAGTCTTTCCATGTACCAGCAACGCCTGGTACGAAAGCTTGTCCTCCCAATTTTCCATCTGTACCTACTTCACGGGCAACACGCGTTACTTCGGAAGCAAATGCGCGCAACTGATCCACCATGGTGTTCAGTGTTTCCTTCAACTGGAGGATCTCTCCACGAACGTCCACCGTGATTTTCTTAGACAAGTCACCGTTTGCTACCGCGATCGCCACGTCAGCAATGTTACGCACCTGAGCTGTCAGGTTACCCGCCATCTGGTTCACAGAGTCAGTCAAGTCTTTCCATGTACCAGCAACTCCGGGTACGTTAGCCTGACCACCAAGCTTACCTTCAGTACCTACTTCACGGGCAACACGTGTTACTTCAGACGCGAAACCGCGAAGCTGATCCACCATCGTGTTGATCGTATTTTTCAATTCGAGGATTTCACCCTGCACATCCACTGTGATCTTGCGAGACAAGTCACCGTTTGCCACCGCAGTTGTTACTTCCGCGATGTTACGCACCTGGGATGTCAGGTTGGATGCCATTTTATTTACAGAGTCAGTCAAGTCTTTCCATGTACCGGCAACACCTGGCACATCGGCCTGACCACCGAGCTGTCCTTCAGAACCTACCTCACGGGCAACACGCGTTACTTCAGATCCGAATGAGTTGAGCTGATCCACCATCGTGTTGATCGTGTTCTTCAACTCGAGGATCTCCCCGCGAACGTCCACCGTGATCTTACGAGACAAGTCACCTTTCGCCACCGCAGTTGTTACTTCCGCGATGTTACGCACCTGACCTGTTAAGTTCGATGCCATTTGGTTCACAGAGTCAGTGAGGTCTTTCCATACACCACCAACACCGATTACCGTAGCCTGTCCTCCAAGTTTTCCTTCTGATCCCACTTCGCGAGCAACACGAGTTACTTCCGAAGCGAAGGAGTTGAGCTGATCCACCATCGTGTTGATCGTATTCTTCAACTCGAGGATCTCGCCTTTTACGTCCACTGTGATCTTACGAGACAAGTCACCGTTTGCCACCGCAGTTGTTACTTCCGCGATGTTACGCACTTGTGATGTCAGGTTACCTGCCATCTTGTTCACAGAGTCAGTCAAATCTTTCCATGTCCCACCAACACCTGGCACGTCAGCCTGACCACCCAACATACCTTCAGAACCTACTTCGCGCGCAACGCGAGTTACTTCGGAAGCGAACGAGTTCAGCTGATCCACCATCGTGTTGATCGTATCTTTCAACTCGAGGATTTCACCTTTTACGTCCACTGTGATCTTGCGAGACAAGTCGCCTTTCGCCACCGCTGTCGTTACCTGAGCAATGTTACGTACCTGGCCAGTCAGGTTCGATGCCATCTGGTTCACCGAATCAGTGAGATCTTTCCAAACACCACCAACACCTTTCACCGTAGCCTGTCCACCAAGTTTGCCTTCGGAACCTACTTCACGGGCAACACGCGTTACTTCTGATGCGAATGAGTTGAGCTGATCCACCATCGTGTTGATCGTATCTTTCAACTCGAGGATTTCACCTTTTACGTCCACCGTGATCTTGCGGCTTAAGTCGCCACGAGCCACCGCAGTTGTTACCTGTGCGATGTTACGTACCTGACCAGTAAGGTTTGATGCCATCTGGTTTACGGAATCAGTAAGATCTTTCCATACACCGCCAACACCTTTTACTGTTGCCTGTCCACCAAGCTTACCTTCAGTACCTACTTCGCGAGCAACACGTGTTACTTCAGCTGAGAACGAGTTCAGCTGATCAACCATCGTGTTGATTGTATTCTTTAATTCGAGGATTTCACCTTTTACGTCCACCGTGATCTTCTTCGACAAGTCACCTTTCGCCACCGCAGTTGTTACTTCCGCGATGTTACGCACCTGACCTGTAAGGTTAGAGGCCATCTGGTTCACAGAGTCAGTCAAATCTTTCCATGTACCAGCAACACCTTTTACCTGAGCTTGTCCACCGAGTTTACCTTCAGTACCCACTTCAAGCGCCACGCGAGTTACCTCGGACGAGAATGAGTTAAGCTGATCCACCATCGTGTTGATTGTGTTCTTCAACTCGAGGATTTCACCTTTCACGTCCACCGTGATCTTCTTGGACAAATCGCCTTTCGCCACGGCCGTTGTTACTTCCGCGATGTTACGCACCTGTCCAGTCAGGTTCGAAGCCATCTGGTTTACGGAGTCTGTAAGATCTTTCCACACACCCGCAACCCCTTTTACTTTTGCCTGGCCTCCAAGCTTTCCTTCGGAACCCACTTCCCTCGCCACACGCGTTACCTCCATAGAGAAGAGGTTGAGCTGCTTCACCATGTCGTTTACTTCGCGAGCGATTTGCGCAAATTCACCCTGGAGCGTGTGACCACCGATTTCCAATGGCATTTCCTGTGACAGGTTTCCTTTCGCCACAGAAGAAATTACGCGGGCGATCTCGATAGTAGGGTGTACAAGGTCAGAGATAAGACCATTTATGGAATCAACACCAGCCCCCCATGAGCCTTTGGCACTTGGGACTTCGATGCGTTGGTTGAGTTTACCTTGCTTACCGATGATCTGACCGGCACGCGTAAACTCGTTCATCATCTTTTCATTGAGCGCGATAATTTCATTCAAGGTATCGCAGATCTTTCCGCTGAGGCCGATCTGATCGAACGGCATCCTGGCCCCGAAATTTCCGGCTTTCACTTCTGTCAGCACGCGCAGAAGTTCTCGCGTGTCAAGGAATCCGTTAAGCGGATCGTATTGCGGAGCGATTTCAACCCGCTGTATCACTGGAATTTCTTTTTGTTTTTTGCTCCGGGATTTTGGTGGCGCGAGGGTAGCGCTTCCATGAGATCCGTTGGTTCCATGTGCACCGTTGGAGGTTTTCCCTGCTAGTGAGGAAGAACTGGATTTTTTTCTCATATAGTGGGCAAATGTTTTAAAATAGGAAGTAAAGAAAGTTAGGTAAAGATGTTTAAAAGCACCCTGTGCAGCAGCGGATACAGCCAGAAATATTTTCGCGAGTGGCGATAAAAATCCACAGTATTCGATTAAAGCACAGAAATTAGTCAGGTAAAAAAATCATGCCAACGCTCGTTGGCGTCACCATACCAAGGGTGGACATGACATTTACGAGGGGACAACACGAATTGCCTTCGCGCAGTTCTGCCGAAAGAAATTTATACTGAACTTTTTAAAGCGACTGCGTTGCACGTAAGTGATCGGCCCACAGTTGATATCCAGCGGCATTAAGATGCAAGCCATCAAAGGTAAATTCCGTTTTGAGGAAGCCCCTCTTGTCTGAAAAAAGTTTATGTGTATCGATGATCTTAACGCGAACGGTTTGAAGTGCTTTTCGGATCAAATGATTGGCGTTTTTTATGTGTTCATTTTTGTCGTAGTGCTGCGGAAAATTTTTAACGGACGGGTTGACAGGCAGAATGGTCTGAACATAAACAAGCGTTGCCGGAGATTCGCGAATCAGGCGTTCAACAATTTTTCGGATATTGTCTGCAATGACTGCATCGGGAATGTCTTTGCCGATGTCGTTAATGCCAATTAAGAGAAACACTTTAGAAGGTTTTGCCTGCACGATTTCCGTGAGTCGCTTAAGTACACCGAAAGTAATGTCGCCCCCGATGCCGCGATTCACGGCCGTGCTGTCGCCTGTGAGTTTCTTCCAGTTACCACCTTCAGTGATGCTGTTGCCAAGAAATACGACACTTCCACCGCGGATAGGTTCGGCTTCAAATCGTGCCACGCGTCTTGCATAGTGATCGACCATGAAGGGCACTGTGTCGAAGAGCCGTTGATTGGTCACTTGGCAGAAGGCAGAGTGGCTGGTCAGGGCGAGGATCAGTAGCAGGAGATGCGTTCTGGGCATGGTAGATGTATTTTTTGTTGTTGCCAGTTTCGAGTCACGAGTTTGCGTTCCGGGTTTTGGGTTGTAGGGTCGCGCGTTTGAATGTTTAAGGTTTGCACCAGCTAACATGTTTTCGTTCGAAACCCGAAGTCGAAACCCAAAACTTGAAGTCGAAACCTGACCCAACACGGACATTCCGCAGGTGAACCTTAAGCCCGGAACCGTTCCCGATACTACAAACTTTCAGACACAACTGAAACGGTTTGCGCGTTGCCGGAGCATTTATTAATATTGTATAAACCGATAAACACTATGGCAAAAGGAGAAGACAGACGGAAGGAAGAAAAGAAAAAACCTTTGAAAACCTTAAAAGAAAAGCGTGCTGAAAAGCAGGCAAAAAAGGCAAATAGAAGCTAAACAATCCTTCGAATGGCCCGGATTCACAGAGTGAAATCCGGGCCATTGCATTTATCCCCCACTTATGAACCGCAGAGTTTTTGTCCAAAAGTCCGCGCTGGCCGCGTTTGTTCTCCCCGCCCTGGTTGTTTCCGCATGCAAGACGTCTTCCAGCAAGTCCGCGGAAAAACCGGGAACGTTCGAACTCGATGAGAAGACTGTCGATGACCTCCAGGCATTAATGGAATCAGGCGCGTACTCGTCACGTCAGCTATGTGAGCTTTACCTGCAACGAATTGATGCGATAGATAAGAAGGGGCCTGCGTTGAACTCCGTTATAGAAACCAATCCGGATGCGCTCGCCATTGCCGACAAACTAGACCAGGAGCGAAAGGAGGGAAAAGTACGGGGCCCGCTCCATGGAATCCCAGTTCTGATAAAGGATAACATTGACACGGCCGACAAGATGATGACAACAGCGGGCTCGTTGGCGCTGCTCGGAAATATTGCGGCTACTGATGCTTTCATCGTAAAAAAGCTCAGAGAAGCAGGGGCAGTTTTACTTGGAAAAACGAATCTGAGTGAATGGGCGAACTTCCGTTCAACCCGCTCGAGCAGTGGTTGGAGCAGTAGGGGAGGCCAAACCAGGAATCCATATATTCTTGATCGAAACCCTTGCGGCTCGAGTTCGGGAACGGGTACGGCCGTGGCTGCGAACTTATGCGCTATTGGAATTGGTACCGAAACCGATGGCTCGATCGGTTGCCCATCGTCTATTAATGGGCTTGTGGGACTCAAGCCAACTGTTGGGCTATGGAGTCGTGCGGGAATCATTCCGATTTCAATCACACAGGACACAGCTGGTCCAATGACGCGCACCGTTAAAGATGCCGCCATTCTTTTGGGGGCGCTCTGCGGAGTTGACCCGGCAGATTCTTATACAACGGCAAGCGATGGTAAATTTCACAAGGATTACACCAAGTTCTTAGAAGCCGAAGGACTAAAGGGAAAACGTATTGGGGTTGAGAAGTCATTTTTAAAAGTACATGAGGGCGTTGACGCCTTGCTGCAGGATGCGCTGACTACCTTGCGTCAGCAAGGGGCGGAAATCGTAGAAGTTGATTTTCGCGAGAAAGTAAAGGGCATTTCCAAGGATGAATACTCCGTTTTGCAATTCCAGTTCAAGGATGGCGTGAACAAGTACCTGGCCAATGCGAATGCCAAAGTGAAATCACTCGCGGAAGTGATTAAGTTTAACCAGGAGCATGAGAAGGAAGCGATGCCATTTTTCAAGCAAGAGATTTTAGTTGGATCGGAAGAAAAGGGTTCGCTGGACTCGAAAGAATATACAGAAGCGGTTACACGCATGCAGGAGGCAGCACGCAAAGGGATCGATGAGATGTTGAAAGAGTATAACTTGGATACCATCATCGGTCCAACCAACGGACCTTCGTGGTGTACCGACCTGGTGAATGGAGATGCATTTACCGGTTACGGAATGTACTCTACGGCCGCAGTAGCCGGATATCCGCACATTACAGTTCCAATGGGAATGGTGCTGGGCCTGCCAATCGGACTGACCTTTATTGCAAGTGAATTCCAGGAAGGTAAGCTCCTAACACTCGGCTATGCTTATGAACAAGCGTCAAAAAAAAGACAAGCTCCGCAGTTCACGCCAAGCTTGTCTCACCAGGTTGTCGCAGATACGATTAAGCAAGCAGAATAATCAATAGGGCGATAAGGATAATTGCGCCCACACTGAGGTACACTCCACCGCTGATAGCTTTCATTTCCTTTTTGATCTGCTTTACTTCGCCACGCAATGCTTTCTTTTCTTCTTTTGAAAGCTTTGACTTGTCAATGGCTTTGATTTCTTCCAGGCGTTTCTGCAGACGTTCAACTTCGGCTTTTTGTTCGACCGGGTCAACCACCGGTGATGCATTTACACTTGGTGCGGCCACCGCAAGAATGGCGATCAGCATGAGTGATCGGAGTACGTTAATTGTTTTCATAAATTGGTCAAGTTAAATTTTGCTTCACTGGCGGGTGTTCGCCACCGTGCAAAAAAAACTTATGCCTGATCGTTCGACCAGACATAAGCGCTTAACCATACAAAAATCAATATCCGGCTTACTCTTTGGAAACGGCTGTACCATTTGAGTGGGCATTCGCTTTCTCAACGTGTTGCGTCTTGGGAAGAATGACAATGAACGTTGAACCGACTCCTTCTGTGCTTTGCGCGCGGATGAATCCGTGGTGATTATCTACGATCTTTTTACAAATTGCCAATCCGATGCCGGTTCCCTGGTAATGGTTGTTATGCAGTCGTTGAAATATTCCAAAGATCTTCTCACGGTAGCGATCATCGAAGCCGATGCCATTGTCTTCAACACAGATAGCAATATAGTCGCTCGGGTTAATGTGATAGGCAGCAGCTTCTTCATCGGTGACCGATCTTTCGGTTATTCGAATGATCGGTGTCTTGCTCTCATTGAATTTCAATGCGTTGCTGATAAGATTCTGGAATAGCTGATGAATCTGTCCCGGTACTACTTCAATCGATGACAGATTGCCTACCTCGATGTTTGTACCCTTTTCGCGAATCGTGATCTCAAGGTCGTCCACAATATGTTTGACGATTCCCTGGAGGTCGGTCTTGTGAACCGGGATGTCCCGGTTCGAGAGCTTGGATAGCGTGAGCACGTCCTCAATAAGCGTTTGCATCCGGTGCGATGAGTTTACAATCTTATCGAGATAATTCTTTTCGCCCGGTTCTATTTTCTTCTCGATCTTCGAATACAAAAGGTTTCCGAATGTCTGGATCTTGCGCAACGGTTCTTTCAAATCATGAGATGCAACGGAGGCAAACTGCAGCAAGTCCATATTTGACTGCTCAAGCTTAAAATTCGTTTCCTGCAATTTCGAGGAAGCTTGTTTGAGATCTTCGTAGTTCCTGGCGATAAGATCAGCAGCATTCTTCTTCTGCGTAATGTCGGTGTGCGTGGTCACGAGTCCGTCCTGCATTTTCACAGCGATGACCTCATACCAGCGGTTATGTGCCGGACTATAAAACTCGAAGTGTTCGGTTTCACCTGATTCAACGACTGTACAATATTTACGGAAGAAGTGCTGGTCGCGTGGCATATGTTTCGCGCCCTCACCGAGGTGTCGCTCACCCGTTTTTACGCCCAGCATAACCTCGGCCGAGCGGTTGGTTGCGATGTATTCGAAATCGATAATATCGTTGTTCGATCCACGAATCGCCCGCATGGCTGTAATTGCGTTTGTTGAGCTGTCGAAAATTCCCTGGATGATGCTGTGAAGGTTTCGAAGCTCCGAGACATCAATAAAGTTCAATACCACACCATCGATCGTGCGGTCCTGGCGATAATAAGGGTTCACTTTCATCAAGAAGGTTTTTCCATTCTTCACAGCGACTTCGCGCTCCAGGGTTTCGCTTGAAAGCATCACCCTCTTGATCACTTCGATCAGATCGACATTAACCAGGTTGTTGGTGATATCCACAATCGGCCGTCCGACATCGCTTTCAATCAGGTTGATCTGGTGCGTGATCGCAGGAGAAAACTTCCGCACGATCAGGTGACGATCGATCAGCACCTGCCCGATATGACTATTTTTGAAGTAATTATTCAAGTCGTCATTCAGGTCGATCAGCTCCTTAATCTTCAGCTGGTGTTCGGCACTAACAGTGTGAAGTTCCTCGTTGAGCGACTGAAGTTCTTCATTTGTGCTTTGCAGTTCTTCATTTGCGGAGATCATTTCTTCATTGCTGGTGAGCAACTCCTCATTGCTCGACTCCAGCTCCTCGATCACCGATTGAAGATTCTCTTTCGTTTCACGCAATTCTTTTTCAAGTTCCTCAATCCGGTGCTGGTCATGTTCGTCACGTTTCCGGGCTGAGATTTTCTTTATTTTTTTCGGCCTTTGTTCTTCCTGTAAAACGATAAACACAAATGACTGCTGATACTCCTGTTGTTGGATGTACGGCTTTGCAATAATGGTTACGGTGCGTTCGGTCGATCCATCGGAAATTTTTACGTTTCGCATCACGCTGCGTTCCTGATCATGGATCGCTTTCCGCACGCACATGCCGAGGGCAATACCCAGGTCGTTTGGAACAAGCTTGATGAGATTGAAGGTCAAATTGTTTTCCGGGAAGTGCAGAAAATCCTTGAAGTGGCCAATGGCCTGCTTCACTTCCATGTTTTCGTCAATGAGAATTCCGGCAAACTTACCCTCCTCAAGCAGTGTGTCTTTGAAAATTTCCGAAAGATAGTTGTTCGCGTTTTTCGGTTTGTTGCTATTCGACTGAAATACGGAGGCGGTCTGGATAGGCGAGACCATATGGCCTGTGTCCATCAGACGCGTTTTGCCAACGCATTTATAAATCTTCCACTTCTTACTAACCTCCTTCATGGACTCTTTCAGCACGCCAATGTTTTCGCTGGCGCCCAGCATCAGGCATGCTGAAGGATTCAACGCAAACAGGAAAGTTTTGAGTACATGCACCTGCAATTTTGCGTTCATATAGATGAGCATGTTGCGGCAGGTGATCAGATCCAGCTTGCTGAACGGAGGATCCTTGGTGATGTCGTGATAAGCAAAGACCACCATTTTTCGAATCACTGGAAGGATGCGATAGGCATTACCTTCACGGGTAAAGAATCGTGATAGTCGCTCGGGCGTTATATCCCGGGCAATGGTTTCGGGATAGACACCCTGCGAAGCTGTGTGGAGGGCATCTTTGTCAAGATCAGTAGCAAAGATCTTGAGATTGTAGTCGTGGTTGCGAATACTTTCCATATACTCGTAGAGCAGGATGGCTATGGTGTACGCTTCTTCGCCACTGCTGCACGCTACGATCCAGACCTTGATCAGATCCTGGGGTTTCTTCGATGAAAAAATCGAAGGGATAATCTTGGTTTTCAGTTCGTCAAATGCCTCCGGGTCCCGGAAAAACTTGGTAACATTAATCAGAAATTCGCGAGCAAGAATGTTTGCTTCGTCTGGTTCCTGCATCATGTACTCCTGGTACTGTTCAAGCGTTGTGAACCCTTTTTCAGTCATGCGTTTGGCAAGCCTGCGGGTTATCGTAGGAGTTTTATAAAGACTGAAATCATGGGCGGTGATAGACCGTATGTATCCAAGGATTTCCTGGACGATGACCTCGTCCTCTTTTGTAAAACGCTCCAGTGTTTTTGCATAGGGAGATTCGCGCAGGAACTCAATCAGCTCCTCGGCAATCATTTCAGGGGGCAGGATCAGATCCGCACAGCCAGTCTGAATGGCACTGCTCGGCATGCCATCAAAATCTGCCGTAAGAGGATCTTGCACGATTACCAATCCTCCTTTTTTCTTAATCGCCTCTACGCCACGTGTGCCATCCGTGCCAGTGCCTGAGAGAATAATCCCTACAGCATTTTTGCCTTTTTCCTGTGCCAGTGATTCGAAAAAATTGTCAATGGCGTTGTTGGGGACCTGGTTCCGTTCTTTATCGTGGAGTTTAAGCTTTCCATTCGCGAACGTCATCACCTTTTTGCTTGGAATGAGGTAGACGCAATTTGGTTTTACCTCCATGCTGTCCTCCGCCTCGATAATTTTCATTGACGTATGCTTGGCGAGCAATTCACCCATCAGGCTCTTGTGGTCTGGTGACAAGTGCTGAACGACCACAAAAGAAAAGTTGGTATCATCAGGCAGCGTGTCGAACAATTCATGAATTGGTTCGAGCCCGCCTGCCGAGGCACCAATGGCAATAATATATTGATCGGACTCCGCGGTTTTCAATTGTCACATAATTTAAGGGTACGCATCATGGGTTCGGAGACGATCCTGGAACGATCATCACTCGCTAAAGCACAACTATAATTTCTCATTGTATTCGAAAGTTTCTGTTCAGTAACGTAAGCCAACAACGGCTGTAACACCTGGTCGTTTTAGTTATTACTGAATGTTCATTTTTCGTAATGTAAAATGATCGTTGCAGTTGAAATAAAAAAGACTGAGTAAATCTTTTTCAGATCAACATCGCTTTTTTTTGAGCGAACCAGGCCGAAAAAAATTATGCCAGCTGGACTTTTTGGGATGTTTTTCTACAGTCGCACTTCCTTGCTCAATGAACCAGCTGTTCCGAAGTACAGAGACTGTCATCATAATCCATCGTTTATGAGCCACTGTGTACAACGTTTCATAAATGATGCATGACATTCCACACTCTCTACTGGCCAGGCAGCCTCAGGATGCTAATAAATTTTAATGCCCGCTTCCAATCGGGTTATGCGTCTTTTGCGTCCTTATAATCCTCCAGCGAATCCACGTCTGCTGCTCGTTCTCGCGTTACCGGTTTTTTGTCGGCAGGTGACCGCAACGGTGATATGTTTTTTTCTTCGCCATCAATGTTTTGATCCGGGCGCGAATCGCCATCGGTAATTGGAGTTTCCCGCTCTATTTGTTTTTTATTTTTCATGCGTGTGAGAGTTCATTTGTTAATGCATTTTCATCAACCGATTCATTATTGCTGGAACCTTTTTTCAACCACAAGGCGATCGTAGCTGCTCGTTTTACCTGGTGCAGCACAGCTTCCTTGATGTCTTCTTTCATGTTCCCCTTATCGTCTACGGTGGCACTCGCCCCGTATGGGTTACCACCCGTTTTAAATAAGACAGGATCCGTATAACCTGGTGCAACCACCAGCGCTCCCCAATGGAACATAGTAGTATAAAGCGATAGAATTGTCGCTTCCTGTCCACCGTGCACATTCATTGCGCTGGACATTGCTGTAACAACTTTGTTCGCCAGCTTTCCCTGGGACCACAGCGGTCCGGTTGAATCGAGGAATTGTTTCATCTGTGATGGCAATGTCCCATACCGCGTTGGTGCGCTGAAGACAATGACATCGGCCCATTCCAGGTCTTGTAAGCTGGCTGTCTGAATTTGCTTCGTTTCCTCACTGTGTTTTTTCCATGCTGGGTTCGCTGCGATCGCTTGCTGCGGAGCTAGTTCCTCCACTTTACGAATCCTTGTCTCAGACCCAACGGCTTCAGCTCCTTCACTCGCCCATTGGGCAAGCTGGTAGTTTGCACCGGTTGAACTGTAGTACACAATCAATGTTTTAATTTTATCCATCGTTACTTTATTTGCAGACGAAAAAATAACATGCCCCTCTCGGAGACGAATGGCTGCTCGTCTTCATACGGAATGAACTTTCACTTTCGCCTTTCATGTTTCACAGGTATGCTTAGGAAAATATTTCTACAGCATTATCGCGAAAGAAAAAAATAGTTAAGCGTTCGCGATATTTTTTTACGGAATATTGCGCGACTTCGGTACATTTGATACCCCGCTAATTGATGCTAAAATGGTACAACGTGAGATTGAGATTTTGTTAGTAGAGGATGACGCAGATGATGCAGAGCTTACCATCCATACTTTGAAAAAGCATAAACTTGTAAACACCCTGCTGCATCTTGATGAAGGCGAAAAGGCGCTCGACTATTTATACTCAAGCAATAACGCACTTCCAAAATTGATTTTACTCGACCTGCGTATGCCGAAGGTCGATGGAATCCAAATCCTTCAACGACTCAAGGCCGATCATGAGAAGAAAAATATTCCAGTTGTTGTTTTGGTGTCATCGAAAGAAGGAAAAAATTATGTCGAGTCGTTTCAATTGAAAGCCGACTCATACATCACTAAGCCCGTTGATTTTAAGAAATTTTTTACGGCCATGTCTGAAATTGGCCTGGCTTGGAAAATTATCGATACACCCGTAGCGCACTGAAATCTGTTTTCCCCGATCATAAAGTGAGCGAGCTAGCGTGGTTTTATCAGCTTGTTCTCTATATTGTGTTTTGATATCAGAAACGCAATGAACCGTTCTATTTTAATGCTTGAGCACGATGATGATGATCGCTACATCACGCAAGCTGTGCTCGATGACCTGAAGGCGCAAGTGAACATCAGCTATGTGGCCAACAGTACGGATTTTTTTTCGAGGCTTGAGAAATCGAAGCCAGACCTCGTGTTAATTACATATCGCGCCTCTCCGCTCAATGGAGTCGAAGTACTGAAAAAGCTTCGCAGTATACCCGCCTTTAAAAGCACACCTGCCATCGTGTTAAGCGGTGTGAGCAGTGAGATCATCGTACGCGAATGCTATAATGCAGGGGCCACATCGTTTATTACGAAACCCTCGTCCGATAAAGAAACTACCGTGAAGATTGCCCGGTTCCTTGATTACTGGTTTAAGACTGTTGAACTTCCTTAAAGAAAAGTATGGCCGACCGCAAAAAACTGCAGGATCAAATCGCAATTGTGACCGGGGCGAGCTCGGGCATTGGTGCAGGCGTTGCGAAGGCGCTGAGTGAAGCTGGTGCAACGGTAGTTGTAAACTATTCCAGCAGTGCGGACAAAGCCGAGGCCGTCCTCGAGGAGCTTAAGCAACGGGGAGGTAATGGAATGACATTCAAAGCAGATGTGAGCAACGAACGCGAGGTGCAGAGCATGTTTGCTGAAACGATCAAGCGCTTTGGAACGGTCGACATCCTGATTAACAACGCAGGCCTGCAGAAGGATGCGCGGTTTCACGAAATCACACTGGAACAGTGGGATCAGGTGATTGCCATCAACCTAACAGGACAATTTCTCTGCGCCCGAGAAGCCGTTAGAGAGTTCTTAAGGCGAGGCGTGGTTCCTTCTAAGTCAAAGGCAGCCGGAAAGATTATCTGCATGAGTTCAGTGCACGAGGTGATCCCGTGGGCAGGGCATGCAAACTACGCTGCCTCAAAAGGTGGTGTTATGATGTTAATGAAGAGTATTGCTCAGGAGTACGCTTCGATGAAGATCCGGGTGAATAGCATTGGCCCAGGCGCTATACGTACGCCCATCAATCACGCTGCATGGCAAACGCCAGAAGCCTACCAAAATCTATTGAAGCTAATTCCCTCCAAACGCATCGGGGAAGCAGAAGACATCGGCAATGCTGCCGTTTGGCTTGCCTCAGACGATGCAGACTATGTGAATGGCACAACGCTGTTTGTTGATGGCGGTATGTTGCTGTATCCAGGCTTTGAAGACAATGGCTAAACGCAACATGATCAGCGCGCACCACATTCACTGCGCAAGCCCTTCACCGTGATCAAATAGTGGTTTCGTCTGTAATCTCTGTCTCTGATTCCCCAAGGAGTTTCTCTTCTTTCTTTTCTTCCTTCTGGTCACCGGGCTTAGAAGCTTTTCGTTCGGATTGATCAGCAGATGAACGTTTTCCAGCGTTCATTGGATTGTCCTTCGCTGGCTCATCGGGTCTTTTGTTTGGATCAATGATTTGTGGAGGGGCTGGCGTCTCATGAGGTGAGAAAGGCTCCTTAACTTTGTTTTGTTCGTTTTCCATAGTTGTTTTTATCAACTATTAAAAATCCTGTTCCATCCGCTGCTTTGCATGTGGAAGATAGGCACCAAATAGTATGGAACAAAATTGTTGATTGGGTGCTGAACTAATTGTCGTTGTGTGAAAACGTTTCTTTTTATAGTCGGTTATTTATTTGTTCTCTTTTCGCTCATTCCCCTGGTGCGAAGCGATAATTGGATTTTCAGGATATTCGAGTATCCGAGGTTTCAAAAGCTGATTATTACATTGACTGTATTTCTGTCTTTTTTGTGGCTTGGTGATTTCTCGAAAACCCATGACCTCGTGTTTGCTTCAATTCTCGGATGCAATGTTTTCTACCTTTGCTACCAGGTGTTCCCTTATACTGTCATGGCTCGAGGCCAGATGAAACGAACGAAGGTGCAGGCCTCGGAACGAACTGTCAGCCTTCTTATTTGCAATGTGTTTCAGGACAACAAAAATGTTGAGGCCCTGTTGGACCAAGTGCAGCAATACGATCCTGACATGGTGCTTCTTGTCGAGGTGAATTCATACTGGGATACAAAATTGAGGGCACTGCACGGTGCGTATCACCACCGCGTTTTGAGTCCGTTAGAAAATACGTACGGTATGTCGCTGTACTCGAAACTTGAATTGGTTGATCCATCGGTGAAATATTTGGTTGAGCGTGGGATACCATCCATTCATACAAAAGTTAAGTTATCAAATGGCGAGGTGATTCAGTTGTTTGGGTTGCATCCTGAGCCACCTGTACCCAACGAAAATCCGCGGTCAACCGAACGCGATGCTGAAATTCTACTTATCGCTAAAAAAGCCGAAAAACTGAAGATGCCTGTGATTGTTGCAGGAGACCTGAACGATGTTGCGTGGAGCTATACAACCGAGCTGTTTCTAAAAGTCAGCGGATTGCTGGATCCGCGAAGGGGCAGAGGATTCTACAATACTTTTCACGTTAAGTATCCACTCATGCGCTGGCCGTTGGATCACGTGTTTTGTTCCAAGCACTTTCGACTCGTTGAACTGAAGCGATTGCCGGACATGGGTTCCGACCATTTTCCTATGTTTATTTCGCTCCAGCTGTCGCGGGAAGCTGCGGTAGACCAGGAGAAAGAGAAACTCGACAAGGAGCCGGGTGCCGAGCGTGTGGCTAAGGAGAAGATCCGAAAAGTCGCATAAAAAAAGACTGCCCTGCAAGTGACACATGCCGGGCAGTCAAAATCCTCATTCAATTCTATCCATAAACATCATAGAACGAGGTACTAACCTCATCTATCCACAAAGTGGAATTTGACGGTTTATGTTGCTTGATAAAATTTTCGTGGGACTAGACATGGTACCTCCTTTCTTTAAATGGAACATAAGCGAGAGGATTGATCCAACGAGCTGATGAACGCTTCCGCTTGCCGATGACGATCGCCATCAAGGGATAAACGTGAAGCAAGGCAAAAACGTTTATTCGATAAAAAAAAAGTTTGTGGTTTTATTCATTGCAAGCTTCAAGTCACAAGCGGTCTCAACTGCCCCTTTGTTTCAAGAGAAATCGTTTACATCCGGGTGCACAGACTTGAAGCTTGAGGCTGTAGCTTTCAGCCCTTCTCAATATCCTGCCGCTCCGCCATCCGGACTCCTGGAATCCGCAGCCCCTTGCAACAGATTTTTTTCGTGATCACAAAAAATTCCCATGGCTGATCCCTGGCTTTGCCGGATTGCACCTTCCTGCAGCTGGTGGCCCCGAGCTTTTAAGGCGTTCAGTGTCTCCGCTGAAAAAGCAAACGGCTCAAAGTTAATTCGATCAGGCAACCATTGATGATGAAACCGTGGTGCCTCGACAGCCTGGGCTATATTCATATTGTGCTCGACAACATTAAGGATCACCTGTAACACAGTATTGATTATCGTCCGGCCTCCCGGAGATCCAATTACCATTACCGGTTTATTATTCTTTGTTAAGATTGTGGGTGTCATGCTTGAGAGCATTCGCTTGCCGGGCTGAATGAGATTTGCTTTTGTTCCAATCTGCCCTTTCGAGTCAGTCACTCCAGGTACAGGGTTAAAATCACCCATTTCATCGTTGAGAAAAAAGCCTAGTCCCTCAGCAACAACCTGCGACCCATACGACTGCTCTAATGTGTAGGTAAGTGAAACAGCAGCGCCATCTTTATCTACCACCGAGAGATGGGTTGTATTTGTTCCAGCTTCAGGCAGTTGTCCGAATCGTGAGGAGTCGCTCACTGATGCGAGATCCATCTGGATACTCTCGCGAAGTTTTTTTGCATACTCTTTTGACGTCAGCTTTTCGACCGGGATGTCGTTGTTAAAATCAGGATCGCCCAGATATTGTGCGCGGTCAGCAAATCCACGTTTCATTGCTTCTTTTAGCACGTGGATGTAATCGGCAGAATGGTAGCCCATCGCTTTCAGGTTGTAGCCTTCGAGGATGTTTAGCATCTCTACGAGCGCAACGCCACCCGAGCTTGGTGGGCCCATGGTGTAAAGTGTGTAATCACGGAATGTTCCGGTGATTGGTTTGCGTTCAATGGCGTCATATTTTTCGAGGTCTTCAAGTGTCATAATTCCGCCTTGCGATTGAATGAATTTTACAAGCTTCTCAGCAGTCTCTCCCTTGTAAAATCCGTCACGTCCTTTGCTTCTTATGCGTTTCAGCGTTTCTGCCAGCTCAGGCTGCTTCCAGTTTTCGTTCAATGCATAAAAGTCTTTTCCATTCTTATACATTACGGCAGCAGTGGATGGAAATTTTTTCCATGTGGCTTCACTGGAGGCAGCGTGCTGTGTGAGTGCATGGCTATACGGAATTCCTTTCGAGGCAAGTTTAATGGCAGGGGTGAGGAGCTTTTTCCAGGGAAGCTTGCCGTACTTCTGATGAGCGAGGTAAAGTCCGGCAACTGTGCCCGGTGTACCCACGGAGAGCACACCAACGTGATTGCTTCCTTTGATCAAGTTTCCCGAAGCATCGAGAAACATTTTTTCGTGGGCGGCAAACGGAGCTTTCTCACGGAAATCGAACGTTGTGGCTGCTCCATTTTTGTCAACGTACACAATAAATCCGCCTCCGCCAATGTTTCCGGCCGAAGGCCACGTAACCGCCAGGGCAAATGCTGTTGCCACTGCGGCATCGATAGCATTTCCGCCCTCTTTAAGGATATCGCGTCCAATTTCTGAAGCGATTAACGAAGATGAAACCACCATTCCGTTTTTCGAGTGCAGCGGAACCCGTCCACCGATTGGGACATACGAAACAAAAAGACAAAAAATGCAGAGCAGGAGCGAGGAAAGAAGTCGCATGATGATGAGATTAATAAGGAGAAAGTTAGGATAATATTTTCTAACTCCTGCTCACCAATTTCAGTGAATTTTTTACTTAATGAAAGGTTGGGTTCTCTTCAGTACGAGCGTGGTTCACAGGGTGCACCTCCGGAATGGTATCGGGCAACACCTCGGCCTTGAATCCAAGATCGGAGACAAGCGCGATAAGGGTTGGGGTGCAGATCAGCGTTTCATGGGAACAAACGCGAAGGATACGGTCACAGTCCATGAGATCAAAATTGGCGCGGAAACCAGGAAAGGCCGAGTGAATTTTGTTCAGAATTGCGTCAGCGTTTTTCTGTTCCATTACATTCGTTCGAAAAATCTCAATCATGGTGCTAAGTATTAGTGGTGTCAGTCGCGGTTGCGGTAGGTCATCGTTACTACACCGTTTGAAAATACGCGTGTGTGCAACAATTTCAGCCGCAGCCCCCGGGTAATCTCCTTCGAAATAGAAATCCCCTTGCCGATCACAATCGGAGCAATCGAGATTCGGTATTCGTCAAATAGTTTTTTTTCCAGGAACGCGGAAACGAGTGTGACACCGCCCCAGATAATCATGTCCTTTCCCTGCTGTCGTTTCAGTTTCTGGATCTCCATTGGATCAATTTCATCCATCAGCGTGGAGTTGTTCCAGGAAGTTTTATTTAATGTTTTGGAGAAAACGATTTTTTGAAGTCGGTTCATCGTTTGGGCAAACTCAGCTTCGGAGGGTGAGTTCATCCTGTTTCTTTCAGCCGTTGGCCAATGCAGTGACATGCTTTCGTACGCCACCCTTCCAACGAGAATGGTGTCTATTCCCCTGAGTTGCTCCAGTGCAGACTCCATCAATTCGCCATTCCAATGCGAAAAATGCCAGTCGAGTTCTCCGTATTCGCCAGCCATGTAGCCATCGAGTGTGATGTTTGCCGACAGGATCAGCTTTCTCATAAGCCAGCCGTTAGTATTCCTTTACCTCTAAGCAACAAACTTAGGTGACATTGGTGCTTTCCGAGCGGGGTAATCACGGCAAACTCAGGGGTTGATTGCGACACATGTTCGGTGTAGCTTTGAATGGTTTTACGCTATCGACAAAAGACTCAGTACATATGAAACACATCTCGCTACTTGTTCCCAAGGGTGGTATCCTGGGAAGCATCGAAGGTCCTCGTCAGCTACTGACACAAGTCAATCATTTCTTTACATCGAAAGGAGCCCATCCTCTTTTTAAATTGCAGTTGGTAGGTCTGTCGAAAACCACTCCGTTGAGTGGTGGGTTGTTCACTGCGAATGCCGATGTGTTGCTTCAAGACGTTGCAAAAACCGATCTCATCATTATCCCGGCTGTGGATGGAGAGTTGGAGAAAGCGCTTGAAGCGAATGCTGACTTCGTTCCGTGGATCACGCGGCACTACAAGGCTGGCGCGGAAGTGGCAAGTTTGTGCATGGGTGCCTTCATCCTCGCGTCAACGGGCTTGCTCGCGGGCCGGAAATGTGCAACCCACTGGCTGGCGGCAGAACAGTTCAGAAAAATGTTTCCAGATGTAAACCTGATCGCTGAGAAGGTGATCACGGACGAAAAAGGAATTTATACCAGTGGCGGGGCCTATTCTTACCTGAATCTGATTTTGTACCTCATCGAAAAGTTTGCCGGTCGTGATATGGCGATCCTTTGTGCCAAGGTGTTTGCCATTGAGTTGGAGCGTGAAAGTCAGTCACCGTTTATTATGTTTAAAGGCCAAAAAGACCATGAAGACAATGAGATTCGCACGGCACAGGAGTTTATCGAAAACAACTATGCAGAAAAAATTACGGTAGATCAGTTGGCGTCCATGCTGGCCATTGGCAGAAGAAACCTCGAGCGCAGGTTCAAGAAAGCCACGTCAAATACGGTGGTGGAATACATTCAGCGGGTGAAGATAGAAGCTGCAAAGATGAGCCTTGAATCGTCTCGCGAGAACGTGAATGAAGTAATGTACAAAGTTGGCTATACTGACACGAAGGCCTTCCGCACAACATTTAAGAAAATCACCGGACTCTCGCCCATTCACTATCGCAATAAGTATAATCGCGAGATGGCAGTGTAGGCAATCGTTGCTATTCGCATTATCGAATGTCGGGAATTTGCTACCTTTAAAAGGTGAACCCGACCGTCCGCCCTTTGGTTGTTTCAAAAAAAGCATCCTTTATTGGCGTTGGTGTAATGAGCGTTAAGCGAGACGAAGCAACGCGTGCCCGAAATTTCGAAAAAGTTATTTCCGCACTGCCTTTGGGATGTGGATTCCTTTGGATTCTCGCTCCACACCACAGACAAACTATTCACGATGAATCAGCCAAATCTTTGGTTGTTGACTTTAACTGAACCAACTTAATAAG
>DASWTP010000217.1:0-41837 GCA_036402075.1 Chryseosolibacter sp.
GCGGAAACGCTTCAACCAGGGTTGAGAAAATTTTGAAGGCTGAGTCATTAAATTAAGGTTGCAGGTTTCATGTTTCATGATGCAGGCTCGGCCCATCCGAATTGCCAAAGCTTCGGTCCAAGAGTCTGCCCTTTGCCGTGCATCGAACCTGCAACTTGAAACCCCGAACCTGGAACTACTTTCAATAGCCTTCGGGTTTTCAAATTAGCCTACCAAGTTGTTTTAGAAATTTCCCTACCTTTGCCCCCTTAATTCGAAAATTTTGAACTATCTCTCCGCTGAACTCGTCTCGAAGACATTTAACGATCGCTGGCTCTTTAAGGACATTTCCCTCGGGATCTCCCAGGGTGAAAAATTTGCACTCGTAGGCAATAATGGTGTAGGGAAGTCAACACTTTTGCGGATCCTTACTGGTGAAATTCAGCCAGACAACGGTAAAGTGAGTGTTCGTCAGGGCATTCGCACCGGCTACTTAACACAGCAACCAGCTGTTGATGACAATGTTTCAGTCAAGGACGTTCTGTTTTCCGAGTCGAACGAGGTCGCAAAGGTGGTAAAAGAATACGAAGATTGCCTTCACCATCCCGATACAAGTCCCGAACGGATGCAGGCGGTTCTGGAGAGAATGGAGGAGCTTAAGGCGTGGGACTATGATGCGAAAGTTCAGGAAGTGATCGGCAAGCTTGGAGTTCCGGACATCGACAAAAAGTTTTCAGAGCTTTCGGGCGGGCAGAAGAAGCGCATTTTTCTGGCGCAGCTGCTGCTGCAGGAACCTGACCTGATTATTATGGATGAGCCAACCAACCACCTGGATCTATCGGCTATCGAGTGGATGGAGAATTTCCTTTCCGGGCAAAACATCACGCTGATAATGGTCACTCACGATCGCTACTTCCTCGATAACGTTGCCACGGAAATCATTGAACTGGATCGCGGTCAACTGTTTCGCTACAAGGGAAACTATGCTTATTTTCTCGAAAAGAAGAGCGAGCGTGAAGAAATGTTGAAAGTTGAAGTTACCAAGGCCCGAAACCTTCTTAAGAAAGAGCTTGAGTGGATGCGAAAGCAACCGAAAGCACGAGGAACCAAAGCGAAGTACCGAATTGATGCATATTATGAGCTGAAGGAAAAAGCGTCCCAGGATCTTAAGAAAGACAAGCTTGAACTCGACATCAAAGAAGCCCGTCAGGGCGGAAAGATTCTCGAGGTAGAAAAGATCTCCAAGTCGTATGGCGATCAGAAGATCGTTGATAACTTTTCTTACGTGTTCAAAAAGAACGATCGCATCGGGATTGTCGGCAAAAATGGGGTTGGGAAATCAACGTTCCTCGATATGCTTACCATGAGGCTCAAGCCAGACAGTGGTGAGGTGAATCCGGGTGTTACCACCAAGTTCGGTTACTTTACACAGGAAGCCATCAGTCTGAACCCGAACAATCGCCTTATTGAAGAGGTGAAGTCCATCGCGGAATTTATTACGCTTTCCGATGGCTCTCAAGTTTCGGCATCCAAATTCCTGGACACGTTCCTGTTTCCTCCTGAAAAGCAATACAACTACGTGAGCAAGCTCAGTGGGGGAGAGAAGAAACGCCTTCAATTGCTGAAGCTCCTGGTAACGAATCCGAACTTTTTGATTTTGGATGAACCAACCAACGACTTTGATATCGATACATTGAACGTACTCGAAGACTTCCTCGAAAAGTTCTCGGGTTGCCTGCTCCTTGTATCGCACGATCGTTATTTCATGGATCACCTCGTAGATCAGCTGTTTATCTTCGAAGGGGATGGTGTTATCCGTCAATTCAACGGAAATTACACCGACTACCGAGATTGGATGGAGGAGCAGGAAGCGTTGAAGTCAGCGAAATCCGTAGCAAAAGTTGATGTGAAACCTCAAACGACTACCGCGACCGAAAAACGAAAGGCTTCCTTTAAAGAAAAGCAGGAGTACGAAAAGCTCCAGCAGGAGATTGAAACGCTGGAAAAAAAGAAAGACGAGATCTCACAACTGATGAATGGCGGAACCACTGACCATCAACAATTGCAGAAGTGGTCGAGTGAGATCCAGAAAGTGAACGATGAGCTCGAGGCGAAAACGCTTCGGTGGATGGAGCTCGCAGAAATCGTTGAGTAGTTGGTAAGGTTTTTGCGAAACGCTTCAGGCTACGGTAAAGGAGGCTTCAAGCTACAAGCTTCAAGCTGCAAGTCCGGGAGTGCGGGCTAACGCTGCCTGTCATCGCTTCAAGCTACAAGCTCAAGTCCCGAAAAACGCGCCCTCACCTAATTGCCCAATTGCTTGCAGCTTGTAGCTTGCAGCTTGCAGCTTGAAGCTTGCAGCTTGAAGCTTGCAGCCTTTTAAGACGATGTATGCCATCGCTTTTCGAGGCACCACCTCGATTCCACCAACCCTCTTCATTCCCAATCATCAACTTTTCCAACGAAGTGTGAACAATACACATCCGCCCTATTCCGTTTCCTAAACTTTTTCTTCCATTAGTCCCATTTCTTGCAAAATAATTCATGCAAACGTTTAAATTTAGGCAAACATTATTCTGAACATGTACCTAAACCAAGACGCACAAAAGAAAAACACCTTCGATGCAATTGTTGTGGGAACAGGCATTAGTGGAGGCTGGGCTGCAAAAGAACTCACAGAAAAAGGATTAAAAACATTAGTGCTGGAACGCGGCAGAATGGTTAAACATCCGGAGTATCCAACTGCAACCAAAGACCCGTGGGATTTGGAGAATGCCGATCGGCCGACACAAGAAGATCTTCAAAAGCAAGGAGTTCAAAACCGTACAGGATATACAGTGCGTCAATCCACCAAGCACTGGTTTGTTAACGACCTCGAAAACCCATACCTCGAAACGAAGCGCTTTGACTGGATGCGCGGCTACCATGTAGGAGGTCGTTCGATCATGTGGGGACGCCAAAGCTATCGTTGGAGCCCCATGGACTTTGAAGCAAACGCTAAAGACGGCATCGCGGTGGACTGGCCTATCAGATACAATGACCTGGCACCGTGGTATGATTACGTTGAACAATTCATTGGCGTCAGTGGAAATCTCGATAACCTCGATCAGCTTCCAAACGGAAAATTCCTTCCGCCTATGGAGCTGAACTGCGTGGAAAAACATTTCAAGAGTGAAGTGGAAAAAAAGATGAGTCGCTACATCACCATTGGCCGGGTGGCTCACGCTACGGCACCGCTTCCGCACAGCCCGCAGCGGGGAACCTGTCAATACAGAAACCTTTGCAGCCGCGGATGCCCGTATGGTGGATACTTCAGCAGTGTTTCGTCAACATTGCCAGCTGCCGAAAAAACAGGTAATATGACCTTGCGTCCAAACTCTATCGTATATGAGTTGATTTACGATGACGCTAAAGGCAAGGCTACAGGTGTAAAAGTATTGGATGCTGAAACCAACGAACAAGTGGAATACTATGCAAAGGTGATCTTCCTTTGCGCATCAACGTTTGGTTCAACGTTCATCATGTTGAACTCCATTTCAAATCGTTTCCCTAACGGATTTGGAAATGACAGCGGTGAGCTTGGTCACAACATCATGGATCACCAGCTGGCGGCAGGTGCCGGTGCGACAGTGGAAGGTTTTGAAGACCAATACTATTCTGGCCGGAGGGCAAACGGGATGTATATTCCGCGATACAGAAATGTCGGTAAAGATAAGCGCGATTATATCCGCGGATTCGGTTACCAGGGCGGTGCCAGTCGTCAGGGATGGACCGGGCTTGTTAAAGAATTAAGCATTGGCGCTCAACTGAAAGAGGCTGTCGGAAAACCGGGACAATGGACCATCGGTATTCAAGGCTTCGGAGAAATTCTTCCGTACCACGATAATAAAGTTACGATCGACAAGAGCAAGAAAGATAAGTACGGACTGCCTGTTCTTAATTTCGATGCCGGCTTCAAGGAAAATGAACTTAAGATGCGCAAAGACATGGCGAACGATGCTGCCGAGATGCTTGATGCAGCGGGTTTCAAGAATGTAGCAACTTACGATCGCGAAACTGGTATTGGCCTCGGTATCCACGAAATGGGCACTGCCCGCATGGGTAAAGATCCCAAGACATCTGTCCTTAATAAATGGAACCAGGTTCACGCCTGTAAGAACGTGTTCGTAACAGATGGCTCGGCAATGACCTCTGCCGCCTGTCAGAATCCATCCCTGACTTACATGGCTCTTACAGCCCGTGCTGTTGACTACGCGGTCAAGGAACTTAACAGACAAAACCTGTAAACTTGCCGTGGACAAAAATTTCAAAATTTAGAATTTCAAATTTCAAATTCATTTTATGAATAGAAGAGAAGCTTTAAAACGTACAGCCTGGGTAATGGGAGGAGTCGTTTCTGCTCCGGCCATCATGGGTATTCTAAAAGGCTGTAAGGCTGAACCAACGATCGACTGGAAGCCAGCGTTCCTCACGCAGCCACAAGCATCGATCGTTACTGAGGTTGCAGAGATTATCATTCCTAAAACCGATACACCTGGAGCGAAAGATGTAGGTGTTCCTGGGTTCATCGATAAAATCCTTAACGATTGCTATTCCAAGGAGGATCAGGAACGTTTTACCACGGGCCTGGCGTCTTTTGATGAAGAGGCAAAGAAGGCCTACGGAGACGCGTTCATGGATCTTGAAGCTGAGCAGCAACAGGAGTATGTTAAGAAAGTGCACGATGAGGCTATCAAAGTTGAACAGACAACGCAGCCTGCACCAAAACGTCCTTTCATTTTGATGATGAAAGAATTGACGATGCTCGGATTCTTCACATCAGAACCCGGGGCTACGCAAGTGTTACAATACGATCCGGTTCCAGGCGCCTACAAGGGATGTATTCCAGTATCTGAAGCTGGTAATGGAAAGACCTGGGCATCTTAAAAAAAAACGGTAAATCATTTTACGGCCTGTAGCGAAAGTTGCAGGCCGTTTTTTTTAGTAATTAGTCATTGGTCGGTAGTCTTAGTGAATACAAAGTTTTGTCCAGGACAAGAAGTTCGGGCGATGACGCGAGAATAAGCCCTCATTCAAAATTCCTAATGCCAAATTCCTAATGCCTGATTCCGATCAAAATTTCATGGGAAGCGCTTTGCGCCAAAGTCAAATTACTATATTCGACTAAGGTAAACCCCACAGCATTGTCATGAAAACGTTCACTCCCGGCCACAAATCCGTCAGCGATCAGTTGAAAGAAATCATCACCCCAAGCGGAAAATCTTATTATGATGTTCAACGCCAAAAGGCGCGCGTCACCGCACTTATGTTGGCGATGTCAGCTATTATTTCATTGATCTTCCTGGTCTTTGCGTTTGTTCAGAAAGCTGCGGCCGACACTGCTCGCCAGGAAGCTGAGCGGAACCATGTACTTGCAATCCAAAACGAAGCCCTTGCAGCTGAACAAGCAAAACAGCACCAGGAAATTGCGCGCCAGCTCGAAGTTGAGCTCGTGAAATGCAAAGAGGCCCAATCCAAATAAGGATGACTTCTCCTTGCCACCCAACCTTGACACGTTAGCACCTTAACATGTTAACAGTTTTCAACCCGCACAAAAAATCCCGGCAGGCAATCGTTTTCTGCCGTCCTTTCCTTATTTTACTGACCTATTCGACCAGGCCGGAATGGGTGAAAGTTTTTCTTTTTTTGAGCGACCTAAGATCTTGCAGCGACTGGCATCCGAGCAGTTTGATCTCCTTGTCATTGGCGGAGGCATAACCGGGGCGGGCATCGGTCTTGATGCAGCATCCCGTGGACTTAACGTTGCTGTTGTTGAAAAACACGACTTCGCATACGGCACAAGTAGTCGCAGTACAAAATTGATCCACGGGGGTCTTCGCTACCTCAAACAGCTTGAATTTGGATTGGTGAAAGAAGTCGGCAGCGAGAGAGCTGTGGTGCACAATCTCGCTCCACACCTTGTCATTCCTGAAAAGATGCTGCTGCCCCTCTACGAAAAAAAAGGGCTGGGCTACTGGCTGACATCGTTTGGTTTGAAGATCTACGATTTTCTCGCGGGGGTGAAGAAGGAGGATCAGCGCAAGATGCTCACCGGCAAACAGACCTTCCGATACGAACCTTTGCTGAAAAAGGATGGTGTTAAAGGCGGGGCGATCTACGCGGAGTATCGCACAGATGATGCACGGCTCACCATCGAAATCGCCAAGACTGCTGCGCGCTACGGAGCGCTCATGGTCAATTATGTTAAAGTATATGATTTTGTCTATGAAGGCCAGAAGATCGCTGGTGTTGTTGTGCACGATGAATTATCAACCCAAACCTTCACGATAAAGGCAACCTCGGTGATCAATGCAGCCGGGCCTTGGGTAGATGAGCTTCGTGAGATCAACAAATCGAAAGTCGGCAAGCGTCTTCACCTGACCAAGGGCGTGCACGTGGTGGTGCCTCATCAAAAGTTCCCGATCCACCAGGCCATTTATTATGATGTTGAAGATGGTCGCATGGTGTTCGCCATCCCGCGTGGCCGCGTCACGTATATCGGTACTACAGATACAAACTACGATGGCGACAAGGACAAAGTCTTTACCTCACCCGAAGATGCATCCTATCTGATCCGCGGTGTGTTCAATACTTTCACAGGACTCGAACTTTCTGTGGAGGATATCGAATCGAGTTGGGCAGGCCTGCGACCATTAATTCATGAGGATGGAAAATCCGCTTCGGAACTTTCGCGTAAAGACGAGATTTTCGAGTCACCCACCGGACTGATCTCAATTGCAGGCGGGAAATTAACAGGCTATCGCAAAATGGCCGAGCGCGTTGTTAACCTGGTAATCAAAAAACATTTCGCTGATCGGTCGCTCGTTCCGGTTTCCACGGCCAGCATCAAGCTTAACGCTGAGCCCTTTACCTCCTACAAGCAGGTGAAGCAATACACGGAGAAAATTGCGGTGCAGCTTAAGCCCTTTGCGTTATCAGGCTATACACCGAAGTATCTTGTTGAAACCTATGGAAAGCAGACAGAAATCATTCTGAAACAATTTATGTCGCTTAACGAGGATATTGCTGAGTTAGGCCTCCTTAAAGCAGAAGCATGGTTCACTGTTCACAACGAAATGGTGTGCTCCCTCGAAGATTTCTTTGTGCGCAGAACAGGACTCATCTATTTCGAAATCCGGAAAGTGATTCGATTTCATGTCGATATTGCCAACTACATGAAGACTTTGCTTGGATGGAGTTTTCCACAAACAGAACTTGAAATAAAAAAAATTCAGTCTCGGATCCACGAGGCCACACAATTCAAAGTCCATGCTTAAAACTGTACAATTTATCATCGGAATGCTCCTGCTAATTGCCCTGGAGATTTTTAAGGTATACTTCATTATGCCTTTTCCGGGAAGCCAGCGCTCCGAAACTGTTGATCTTGCTTACTTTATTCATGGTAATATTTTCTGGTTTCGTACCATCGGCTACCTCATCATCCTTTTTCCAATAATCCATTTTTTTACGGTAGGTAAAACTCCCTCACGGGTTCTTGTTTCGCTTTCGCTCGTGCTCTACGGAGTTGTTTTCTACTTCTTCAACTTTAAATTTCTGGCGGAGAAAATGTTTTATCAGCCGGAGAATAAAATTTTTGCGGTTTCATCGCAGAGCAGGGTGCCGCTGGATCGCCTGGTGGTGGGAGTAAGTCACAATGGGGAATCGAAGGCGTATCCGATCGAGATCATCGGCTACCATCACCAGGTTCGCGACACGGTCGGTGGAAAGGCTGTTATGGTAACCTACTGCACGGTATGCCGTACCGGAAGGGTCTTTTCTCCCGAGGTAGATGGCAAAGTTGAAAATTTCAGACTTGTGGGGATGGATCACTTCAATGCCATGTTTGAGGATGAGTCAACAAAGAGTTGGTGGCGCCAGGTCAGCGGAGAGGCCATTGCGGGCCCGCGAAAAGGGGAAGTATTGCAGGAGCTTTTCAGCGAGCAGATGAGTCTGCGAGCCTGGCTTGCGCTCCATCCCGCTTCGCAAATCATGCAGCCCGACACCGTGTTTCAGAAAGATTATGATGACCTGCAAGGGTTTGACAAGGGAACAATCAAGAGTGGCCTGGAGAAACGAGATTCACTCTCGTGGAAAGAAAAATCGTGGGTTGTTGGTGTTCAGCAGGGCATGACGGCCCGGGCATACGATTGGAACGATCTTATTCGCGAACGAGTGATCAACGATACGCTTAACGCAATTCCAATCGTGATCGTGCTTGAAGATGATTCAGCTACGTTCCGCGTTTTCAGGCGCGACAGTCTGGAATTTGAAATGCGCGCGCAAAAACTCGTAGATAAACAAACCGGTTCTGACTGGAGTTGGGCGGGCCAGAGTACATCCGGGACCTTGGCAGGAAAGACATTGCCTTTAGTCCAGTCGTACCAGGAGTTTTGGCACTCGTGGAAAACATTCCATCCGCAAACATCGCAGTTCAGGTTGGAGGAGAAATAACGCGGGCGGCAAACAAAAAAGTGTAAATTCAGGGTAGATCAAAACATGGCGAAGCAAAGAAAGACGAAAGTTGACGAGAGCCTGTGGGGAATTGATATGGGCGGCACAAAGCTGGAAGGGGCAATACTTCGGTCGGCAGAAAATCCGGAAGTGCTTTTTCGCGACCGCGTCCCTACCGAAGCTGACAATGGTTACGAGCACATGCTGAATCAAACCAGGAAACTGTTTGAGATGATGATAGCGCATGCCGGCTACAAACCTAAAAAGCTTGGTGTGGGTACACCCGGGGTGTATGATCCGAAGCTCGGTACCATGAAGAATTGCAACACGGTGGCTATGAATGGCAAACCGATGAAGAAGGATCTTGAAAAACTTCTGGATGTCAAGATTGAGATGGCAAACGATGCGGATTGTTTTGCCTTGGCGGAAACACAACTTGGCGTAGTGAAGGATGATTTCCCCGATGCTCGTGTGGTGTTTGGAGTCATCATGGGCACTGGTGTCGGTGGCGGTATTGTGGTTGACGGAAAGGCAATAATCGGCTTACAGGGAATTGCAGGCGAGTGGGGGCATAATTTTCTTGACGAATCAGGCGGACCTTGCTATTGCGGAAAGAGCGGCTGTGTTGAAATGGTGATCTCCGGACCCGCGCTGGAAAAATATTACTTGAAAGAAACTGGCAACCGCAAGCCTCTCAAAGACATTGTTGCGCTGGCGGAGTCAAAAGTTGATCCCACCGCGCAGAAAACAATTCAGCGGCTGGTGGAGTTTTATGGAAAGGCGCTCAGCGTCATCGTAAATATCTTAGACCCCGATGTGATTGTAATAGGAGGTGGTGTTGGTAACATCGATCTGCTCTACGACCGCGGACGGGACTCGGTAGAAAAGTATGTATTCAACCATAAGCTTGAAACTCCTATTGTGAGGCCTTCGCTTGGCGACAGTGCAGGAGTTTTTGGCGCGGCTTATTTAGTGAATTATTAAAGCACAGGTTATGAAACGAATTGCAATTGTCGGGCCCATCCCCCGTGATCACATCGTTACTCATCAGGGCGATCTCATTCAAAAGTGGGGCTGCGTTACCCATCCAGTCATCGCACTCTCTGTCCTGGCAGGTAAGTCAATTGAAATCATTCCTGTCTGCCACGTCCGCAATGTTGACCTCGATAACGTGAAGGAAGTATTCAAGGGTTACCAGGGCATCAACCTGGATCACATTACGTCAGAGAACGATCAGGGCGACATCATCAGCCTCCGGTTTGTCGATGTCAACAATCGCCTCGAACGCCAAACGGGATTTATGGATCCCATTGTGCCAAACGATTTCAAGAAGCTGCTCGACTGCGATGTGTTCGTTTTTATTCCCATCAGCGATTATGAGATCTCCCTGGAGACGCTTCAATACCTGAAAAAGAAGAGTAAAAAGGGTGTCATTATTTTCGATGCGCACGGCCCGACCACAGCATGCCTTTTCAATGGCGAGCGCATGCGGAAATTCTGGGTCGACCGCGACCTTTGGCTTCCTTACATCGATGTACTCAAAATGAACATCGAAGAGGCGCAGGCTTCATGGTTCAAAAAAGAATATGAAAGCACAGACTTCACACAGGAGATCAGCCATGATGACATGCGGGCATTTGCGCAGCATTGCCTTGCTAAAGGCGTGAAATGTGTTGCCATTACGATGGACTCACGTGGTTGCATGCTGTATTATAAAAAGCGCGGGAAGTTTGTTGAAGAACTGGTGCCAGCGGTAAAAGTTGAACATGTGATCGATACGACCGGCTGTGGCGACTCGTTTGCCGGAGGGGTGGGCTTCGGACTGTTGCAGAATCCCAAGGATTACGTAAAGGCCGTCCGGTATGGCAACACGTTGGGGGCGCTCAGGACTCAGGGGAAAACGTTTGCGGTATTTAAATCAAAAGCCGAGACCGATAAAATCATCGAGGAGACCTATTTTTGACGCTATTTTAAAATCTAAACCGTGATCAAAGCCTGTATTTTCGACCTTGATGGTGTTATCGTAGACACTGCTCATTATCACTTCCTCGCCTGGAAGAGACTCGCCAGTGAACTCAATATAAATCTCACCGAAGAACTCAATGAACGCCTAAAGGGAGTAAGTCGCATGCACTCCCTTGAAATCATTCTCAGCCTCGGAGGCATCTCGCTGAGCCAGCATGAAAAAGAGAACCTCGCCAATAAGAAGAATAGTTGGTTTGTCGACTACCTCGAGCGCATGGCCCCTGAGGAAATATTCCCAGGTGTTAAGCAATTGATTAAGGAAATGCGTGCAAGCGGAATCAAAGTGGGGTTAGCTTCCTCAAGTAAGAATGCAAAAACGGTAATTCAGCTTCTGCACATTCAAAATGAGTTTGATACGGTGGTCGATGGAACAATGATTACGCATTCGAAGCCCCATCCGGAGATCTTTTTGCTCGCGGCCTCGAAGTTGGGCGTTGAGCCAAAGGATTGCCTCGTGTTTGAAGATGCAGAGGCGGGCGTGGAAGCCGCCCTGGCTGCGGGAATGAAGTGTGTGGGCATTGGGTCACCCGATCAGCTCGGTAAAGCCGACAAAGTGATTCGCCAGACTGGTGAATTTAAAATTTCAGGATTACTTGAACTTGAAAGCATCCGAAATTAAATAGATAAAGATTTAGTCATGAAATGGTTGCGGTCCAGCCATTTTTAAACGCAATAAAAAAAAGAGTCGCGCATGAAAAACTATCTCAAGCCTTATGAGTGGCAAATTATTGAAGAAGGATTTAACCCACACTATAACCAGATTTCCGAAAGCATTTTTAGCATCGGCAATGGGCGCATGGGTCAACGCGCGAACTTTGAAGAAGAGTACTCGGGTGAAACATTGAGAGGTAGTTATGTCGCTGGCGTCTATTATCCAGACAAGACCCGGGTAGGGTGGTGGAAAAACGGCTACCCCGAATATTTTGCAAAAGTATTGAATGCACCAAACTGGATCGGCATCCACATCAGTGTTGAAAATCAAAAGCTTGACCTGGCGAAATGTAAGGTTGAGGATTTTAAACGTATCCTCGATATGAAGACGGGCCTTCTATCCCGAAGCTTTGCCGCCACATTTCCAGATGGTAAAAAGGTGAAAGTGGAGTCAAAGCGATTTTGCAGCATGGCCAACGGTGAAGTTGGAGCCATTCGCTACAGCATAAAGCCTTTGAACTTTACTTCAAAAGCTACGATCTCAATCTATGTCGATGCAGATGTGGTAAATAAGGATTCCAACTATGACGAAAAGTTCTGGGAGGAAGTCTACAAAGAAGCTACTGAAGGGCAGGCCATTGTGACGGCCCAGACCAAGAAGACGTTCTTTCATGTAACAACCGGAATGCGGTTCGTTATTGAAACCGATGGTAAGAAGGCCGCGACTGACCGCATCAATCTTGAGCAACGCGAGAAGTTTGCAGGCAACGTTATCCAGTTGGACTTACACGAAGGAAAAGAGACCGTTATTTACAAATATGCAGCTGTTCTGTCGTCTGAAAACCACGACAAAAAGGCGTTGGTCGGGAATTGTAAAACAGTTCTTGACGAAGCAGTGAAGAAAGGTTTTGATAAACTCTTTGAAGAGCATGCGGCCATTTGGGAACACAAGTGGGAGGAATGCGATATTACGATTGAAGGCGATGCTGCGGCCCAGCAGGGAATTCGTTTTAATATCTTCCACCTCACACAAACCTACACAGGAGAGGACGAACGCCTTAACATCGGTCCCAAGGGATTTACTGGTGAGAAATACGGTGGCAGCACATATTGGGACACTGAAGCGTATTGCCTTCCTTTTTATCTTGGAACGGCCGAACAAAAAGTTGCGCGCAATCTGCTCGTTTATCGTTACAAACATTTGCAACGCGCTATTGAAAATGCGCAGAAGCTGGGATTCACTGACGGTGCTGCTCTTTACCCCATGGTAACCATGAATGGCGAAGAATGTCACAACGAATGGGAAATTACATTTGAAGAAATTCACCGGAACGGAGCAATAGCGTTTGCAATCTTTGATTACATCCGTTACACTGGAGATGAGAAATACCTCACCGAGTATGGACTCGAAGTGCTGATCGGAATTTCTCGTTTCTGGGCGCAGCGTGTCAATTACTCCTCGAGCAAAAACAAGTATGTGATGCTCGGGGTGACAGGTCCGAACGAATACGAAAATAACGTAAACAACAACTGGTACACGAATACCTTTGCCACCTGGACACTGGAGTACACACAGCGGGCTGTTGACTTTGTAAAAAAGGACAGTCCAGCGCGATACAAGGAAATTGTAAATAAAATTGGGTTCAAGGAATCGGAGGAGCTTGCAAAGTGGAAGGAGATCGTTGAAAAAATGTACTACCCTGAAGACTCCAGTCGTGGAATCTTCCTGCAACAGGACGGTTTCCTGGACAAGCAGTTGATGACGGTAAGTGAACTCAGGAAAGAGGACCGTCCACTGAACCAAAAGTGGTCGTGGGACAGAATTCTCCGGTCGTGCTTCATCAAGCAGGCCGATGTTCTTCAAGGCTTGTATTTCTTCGAGGAGCGATACGACAACGAAACACTACGGAAAAATTTTGACTTCTACGAGCCAATGACCGTTCACGAGTCATCACTGTCGCCTTGCGTGCATGTGATTCTCGCTTCCAAACTGGGTTATAAGCAAAAAGCCTACGAAATGTATTTGCGCACGGCCCGCCTCGACCTGGATGATTACAATAATGACACCGAGGATGGCCTGCACATTACCAGTATGGCCGGCACCTGGATGAGTGTGATCAAGGGCTTTGGAGGAATGAGGGTTGCCGATGGTAAACTGCATTTTAATCCATTCATTCCCGAGCAATGGAAGAGCTATTCATTCCGGCTCGAGTTCCGCGGCCGGGTGATCAAAGTGAAGGTGAGCAAAGAAGGAGTGGAGACGAAACTGGAATCAGGAGAGCCGATGGAGATTGTGTTGAAAGATAAGATGGTGAACTTGAAATGACGAGTTGCGAATGACGAATGACGGATTTTTCCACGACTGGACCGGTATTCGTCACTCGTCATTATAAATTCGCCATTATTACCTTCACCCATTCCGAATACATTTTTCCACTCGGATGTAATCCATCGCTGGCCACTAATGCAGGATCTTCAAATCCTTTGCGGGAGATCTCGGTGATGTTGAAATATTTTACGCCTTTCTTAGTCGTGATTTCTTTATTGACGCGGTTATAGTCGTTGAGTTCTTTCGTGATCTTCTCCTGCTTTTCTTTTCCGAACGGTGTAAACCCGTAATCAGGAATAGACACCACAAACACCTTCGATTTATCGCCACCCGCGAATTCAATCGCCATATTCAAAAGCTCTTCGAATTCTGGCGCATAGGACTCCACAGACTTGCCCTGATACTGATTGTTTACACCGATGAGCAGTGAAACCAGATCGTAGTTTTTGGGAGGATTGTCTTTCAGAATTGCATTTTTCAAGTCATCTGTGCGCCAGCCGGTTGTGGCGATGATCTTTGGGAAGTCGAAATTCTTTCCTCTGGATTTTAATGCTTGAACCAGCTGTACGGGCCATCGTTGATCTTCCGCTACACTTTCACCAATGGTATAAGAATCACCCAAGGCAAGAAATTTCAATTGCTCCGTTTTTTGCGCCATACAGGAAAATGTGACAAAGATTAAAATTACGATGACAGACGGCCGGTTCATTCGTTAAAGTTATGGGATTCATACAATTATGAAAACTTCTGGCGGTGGTCTTTTTTGGGCAGCGGCATAGTTTTTTAAAATTCTTCGCATAAGAACAAAACAGATGAATATGAAAATTGTATCGAATGGATCAGGTAGAGTATTGAGCATATTGCTTGCCTTATGCTTGCTGCTGGGTGCTTGTAAAAACATGAGTAAGTCTCAGAAGGGAACATACATCGGTGCTGCCGGAGGTGCAGCTGCCGGGGCGGCCATTGGTAAAGCCGCTGGTAACACAGCCATGGGTGCAATCCTCGGAGCAGTTGTTGGCGGTGCTGCTGGTTATGGAATCGGACGTTACATGGATAAACAAGCAGAAGAATTGCGCAAAGACCTCGAAGGCGCAGAAATCGAGCGCGTGGGTGAAGGTATCAAGATCACTTTCCGCGAAGGAATTCAGTTTGCTGTCAACTCAGACGTTGTTAGTGAAACATCGAAGACGAACCTGAAAGACCTTGCTGAAACCCTTCAGAAATATAAGGACACAAACATTCTTATTGAAGGTCACACCGATATAACCGGTTCCCGGGAGCACAACATGGGACTGTCAGAGAGAAGAGCAGAAGCCGTGGCAAACTACCTCGAGTCACTTGGCGTTGCTTCGAAGCGCGTGACAACGGAAGGATATGGCCCTGATCAGCCCGTAGGCGATAATAACTCCGACTACGGAAGACAGCAGAACAGAAGGGTAGAGGTTGCTATCTTTGCTAACGAAAAACTTAAGAAGAAAGCAGAGAAAGGTGAGCTTGGCGAAGTATCCGCTTCAGACGGAACACCAGGCGAAAAGAATAAGTAAATAAAGCATCAGCAAAAAAAATCCCGGTCAGTGCCGGGATTTTTTGTTTTCATACTTAAGCTGGCTTGGCGGTCAGGTGAGGCTTCTTTTTACTCCTCATGAAAATGTTCAGCGCAGCAAACGCCACGATCAATATACCCGGAAGTATCGAGACGTATCGCAGGGTCACTTGAGGGCCGGCCGTATCAATGGACTCGCCCATCAGCGGTAGCACCATGGAAGTTGCCACCATTCCTGCTCCGCCAAGGATTGATAATCCCAGTGCACCACTGCCGGGGATATATTCAGCAACGAAGCCCAGCATGGTCGGCCAGAAATAACATATTCCAATAGCAAAAACGATGGCCGCGAACATGGTGAACGCTGCGCCATCTGCAATACTGAGAAGATACAATCCGGCAAATGACAGAATTGCCGAGCCGAGCAGAACGCCTGCAGGGTTCAGCCTGTGAACCAGTGGACCTGCAAAGTATCGTCCCACAGCCATGATACCTGTAACAACAACGAGAATGATCATCGGATTGATGCCGCTGTTGGTCAGGAGCGCGTTGATCCATTGGTTTGTTCCAAGTTCCGTTGAAGCTGTGAGGAACATGCAAAACAACATGAACGGAAATAGCAGACTTGCTTTGTTTACGAACATGCTCTCGCCAATAACGGCCAGCACGATGATGCCCATGACAATATATGTAGTTGTGTTAAACTGGATTGCGAGTGCAGGAACGCTGGCAGCCAGGATCATGAAGGTAACCACCACGAGTATTGTAATCGGAGCGCCCACATTCTTCAGCATGTCTTTGTAGCTCACGCCCGAACTCACCCGTTCTGTCTCCGGAATGTTCTGACCGAAGAACATATAGCCATACAACGCCAGCGGTATAAATAGCAGGCTTGTTAACAACTGCCAGCTTAATCCAAGATTATCAATGAGAACCCATGCTAAAATTCCACCAATGACAATTCCGCCAGGGAACCAAACGTGGAACCGGTTTAGCCATTTGGTTTTGTTTTCGGAGTGAATGGTCGCGACAAGCGGATTGCAGGCAGCTTCAACGCTACCGTTGCCTAGTCCGATGAAGACGTTCGATATAAACAACATCGTCTTGTCCTTCGCGGTGAGTAGCAGCACGATTCCGATCAGGTGGGTGAAGAATGCCAGCCAGATTATCCGCCTCGTTTTGACTGCATCGATCACAAGGCCCCCGATGTACATCGCAATGGTGAAGCCCCAGAAAGCAGGCCCAAAAGCCCACCCGACATCCTGCGCGGATAGTCCATAATCATTTTGAAACACAGCTTCAATTTTAGCCCGGATTGCGAAAGTCAACGAGGTGACTAACAACGCAAGGCAGCTCGCCACAAAGAGACGCGAAGCGTTAAAGTTTTTTTCCATTGGTTTTAGCGGTTTAAGTTTGGTTGCTTATTGCTGATTGAATATCCTGTTTAATCTTAATTCGTGCAAACATTTTTTCTAAAGCTCAAAGGAAAATCCTTTCTCGGTGAGCTGATTATAAATCTTCTTATCGAACTTGTAAAGGCTGGCAGCACGGTGCGATACCTCCGTTTGCTTCTCATTGCAGGGTACTAAAAGATTCATATTCAAGAGCTTTCTTCGGAAGTTCGGCTTGTCAACTTCTGTTTCCAGGATTGCCTCGTACAACTGCTGGATCTGGTTAAGCGTAAATTTCTTTGGGAGCAAATTGAATCCAATAGGCTCGTGCCGCACTTTATGTTTTAGGTTTTTAAAGCCGTAGTCCAGGATCTTATTGTGATCGTAGGGGAGTTTCGGTACATCGTGAATATTGAACCATTTCACATCCGATGCCGTGAAGCCTGGGTTCAGTGAATAGTTGTCGGCATTTACCAATGCTTTGTAGGCAATGGTGATCACGCGCTTGGTAGGGTAGCGGTTCACATCGCCAAATGAGCGCATCTGCTCCAGGTAAATATTGGAGACGCCCGTAAGTGATTTCAGCAGGCGGTTTGCAGCTTCGTCAACATCTTCATTGTATTGGATCCATCCGCCCGGCAGCGCCCACTTGCCCTTACTGATTCCCTCACCATGTTTGATGAGCAACACGTCCAGCTCTCCGTCCTTGAAACCGAAAATCAAACAATCTATTGAAAGTGCGTCAATAATATCGCTCGAGTATTTTACGGGTCGCATAAGGAAATGAGGTTTCTGTTCGAAGATATAAAAAAAAGTAAAAATTATAGTCATTTTGACTATTTGTCAATAATATTGTCCAACAACCGCTATGACGCAATACTTACTTGGCCTTGACATTGGAAGCTCTTCCATCAAAGCATCGCTTGTTAATGCATCGACTGGTGGCGCTGTCGCCACAGCTCAGTCTCCCTCGGAAGAAATGCCCATGATCGCAGTCAACCCGGGATGGGCGGAGCAAGACCCTGACATGTGGTGGAATCATGCTGTGATCTGCATCCAGTCTCTCGTTAAGAAATCAGGCATCGATCCCAAAGGCATTGAAGCAATCGGCATATCGTATCAAATGCATGGACTGGTCGTGGTAGATAAAAACCTCAAACCACTCCGTCCGTCAATTATTTGGTGTGATAGTCGTGCCGTTCCTTTTGGTGATGCCGCTAATAAAGCACTTGGCGAAAGTTACTGCCTCGAGCACTTCCTTAACTCACCGGGTAACTTCACAGCGGCCAAGCTAAAATGGGTGCAAACCAACGAGCCGAAGCTGTATGAGAGCATTCATAAATTCATGTTGCCTGGCGACTATATTACGCTAAAACTGTCTGGAGAAATAGTGACGACTGACTCAAGCTTGTCTGAAGGTATTTTCTGGGACTATAAAACGAAGTCTGTCTCTGAGAAACTTTTGTCGTACTACGGTTTCAGCAAGTCACTGGTGCCTGAATTAAAACCGGTGTTCTCGGTGCATGCCCAAATTCGGAAAGACGTTGCAGCAGAACTCGGGCTGAGTCCAAACGTAAGGATCTCCTACACCTCGGGAGATCAGCCGAACAATGCGTTTTCGTTGAACGTTTTAAATGCGGGTGAGACTGCAGCAACGGCAGGGACTTCAGGTGTCATCTATAGCGTCACTGACAAAAATGCATTCGATGCGAAGTCAAGAGTCAATACGTTTGTCCATGTCAATAACACCGCTGATAAAATTTCAAATGGTGTACTCCTTTGTATCAACGGTACAGGGATCCTGAATAGCTGGCTGCGCAAAAACACAAAATCTACCAGCGAAGCGTATCCGTATGAAGCGATGAACGCTATGGCGGCAAGAGTGCCCATTGGGGCGGAAGGACTTTCCGTGCTGCCGTTCGGAAATGGGGCTGAACGTATTCTCGAAAACAGAGAGATTGGCGCGACTTTTCAAGGGCTGAACTTTAATCGCCATGGACAGCAGCACATCTTTAGAGCAGCACAGGAAGGCATCGTGTTTTCGCTCCGCTACGGGTTCGATATTCTCCAAAAAATGGGTTTAAAAACAAACGTGATTCGCGCGGGCAACGCCAATATGTTCTTGAGTCCGCTATTCCGCGAAGCATTTGTTAATACGATTGGCTCACCGCTTGAACTTTATAACACCGATGGTGCTACGGGTGCAGCCATTGGTGCTGGAGTGGGAGCAGGACTGTTCGCGGATTTCAAGGATGCTTTCAAGGGACTGAAAGTAATTGGAAACGAAAATCCCGATTCAAACAAGATTGAAAAATATCAAGCTGCCTACGAGGGCTGGAAGCGAAAACTCGAGGCGCAGCTCAGTATTCAACAATAAAATCAGCTAGTAAAGTTGATGTCGACTTTTCAATTTAAAATCTAAAAATCTCAAATTAAAACTTCTATGAAACTTACGCTGGGCGACAACGAGTATTTCAAAGGCATTGGCCAGATAAAATATGAAGGCAGGGAATCGGATAATCCAATGGCTTTCAAATTTTATGATCCAACAAAAAAGGTTGGCAAGAAAACAATGGAAGAACATTTCCGCTTTGCGATCGCCTACTGGCACACGTTCTGTGGAACAGGTGGCGATCCATTCGGACCTGGAACCAAACTTTTTCCCTGGCTGACGGCTGCCGATCCGGTGCAGCGCGCCTATGATAAAATGGATGCAGCATTTGAATTCATCACCAAGATTGGTGCGCCATTCTATTGCTTTCACGACTATGATCTCGTGGACGAAGCGCCAACCTTAAAGGAATCGGAAGGTCGCCTTCAAAAAGTTGTTGAGTATGCGAAAAAGAAGCAGAAGGCATCTGGCGTTAAGTTGCTTTGGGGAACTGCCAACCTGTTTTCTCACCCGAGATATATGAATGGCGCAGCAACCAACCCCGACTTCGATGTCGTTTGTTATGCTGGCGCACAGGTTCGCAATGCACTTGATGCGACCATCGCTCTCGGAGGTGCAAACTATGTTTTCTGGGGAGGTCGCGAAGGTTACATGTCGTTGCTCAATACGAACATGAAGCGTGAACAGGAGCACATGGCGCGTTTCCTTCATATGGCAAAAGATTATGCGAGAGCAAATGGATTTAAAGGCACGTTCTTCATTGAACCGAAGCCGATGGAGCCATCAAAGCATCAATACGATTTTGATTCTGCAACGGTAATTTCGTTCTTACGCCAGTTCGACCTCATGGACGACTTCAAGCTTAATATCGAAGTGAACCACGCTACACTGGCGCACCATACATTCCAGCACGAATTGCAGGTAGCTGCAGACGCAGGTATGCTCGGAAGTATTGATGCCAACCGCGGAGATTATCAGAACGGTTGGGATACAGATCAATTTCCAAATAACCTCTACGAACTGGCTGAGGCGATGCTGGTGATCCTTGAGGCGGGCGGTTTTAAAACTGGTGGTGTAAACTTCGATGCGAAGGCAAGACGGAATTCGACCGACCTGGAAGATATTTTTTATGCGCACATTGGCGGAATGGATTGCTTCGCGCGTTCCCTGCTCATCGCTCAGGCTGTTCTTGACGATGGTGAATACACACGGTTACGCAAAGACCGCTACGCCAGCTTTGACTCTGGAAAAGGCAAGCAATTTTCACAAGGCAAACTCGGACTTGATGAATTAAGATCTCTTGCGCATAAAACCGGTGAGCCCAAGCAGTTAAGTGGAAAGCAAGAGTATTTTGAAAATCTAATCAGTAAGTTCATTTAGAGAAGTGACGAATTACGAAATACGAATTACGAATGACGAATTTAAGGACGTGTATTCGTCATTTGTCACTCGTCATATTTATGAAGCGCGGTTTAAACCGATTTGCAACGAAAAAGACCTTCCATCGGTGGCGCAATCGTTTTCGAGACGATAATTTTGTAATTTTTGATGAAGAACCTTTAAAAAACTGAATCAAGCCCTATTTTTAGAACTTATGAGCAGAAAACTACGCATGGGAATGATCGGTGGAAGTCTGGAGGCTTTCATCGGTGCCGTTCATCGCAAAGCCGCATCCATTGACGGAGAAATAGAACTGGTTTGTGGCGCTTTCAGCAGTGATCCAAAGAAATCAAAAGCCACGGGTAAAGCCTTGTACCTTGACCCGAAACGGGTCTATGGAAGTTACCGTGAAATGATCGAGACGGAGAAAAGTCTTCCAGAAGATCAGCGGATGGATTTTGTGTCGATTGTGACACCGAACCACGTTCACTTTGATCCGGCAAAGATGGCGCTTGAAAACGGCTTCCATGTCATCATCGATAAACCCATTGCGTTTAATGTCGCGGAAGCGAAAGCGCTTAAAAAGATAGTCGACAAGACAGGCCTTGTACTCGCGCTGACACATACCTACACCGGATACCCAATGGTGAAGGAGGCGCGCAACATGGTGGCTGCCGGTAAGATCGGAAAAGTCCGCAAAGTTTACGTAGAGTATCCGCAGGGCTGGCTCTCAACATTTGTAGAAGGAAGCGGGAACAAGCAGGCCAGTTGGCGAACAGACCCATCCAAGTCAGGCGCGGGCGGAGCGATCGGTGATATTGGAACGCACGCAGCAAATCTGGCCGAATACATCACGGGGTCGAACATCACCGAGATCAATGCTTTATTGAATACCGTTGTAAAGGGCAGACTTCTTGATGACGATAGCTCGATGCTGGTGAAGTTTGAAAATGGGGCAAGTGGGGTGTTGCTGGCGACCCAGGTGGCAGCCGGAGATGAGAACAACCTCAACATTCGTGTATATGGTGAGAAGGGCGGGCTCGAGTGGCGCCAGGAAGAACCGAACACACTCGTTGTGAAGTGGCTCGACAAACCAAAAGAGATTCTTCGCGCAGGCTGGGGCTACCTCTCGGATGCAGCTAAGAAAAACACGCGTACACCGTCCGGTCACCCGGAAGGCTACCTCGAAGCATTCGCTAATTTATACATGGCTTTTGCGCGAGGCGTTCGCGACCACAAAGCCGGCAAAAAAATCGACCCAGCGAAATACGACTTCCCAGACGCAGAAGATGGCGTTCGCGGAATGGCATTCGTTGAAACAGTTATTAAAAGCGCGACTTCGAATAAGAAGTGGACGCCACTCAAAATTTAGTCATCGTCTGACTATTTATCCACCAGAGAGGCATTAGGAATTAGGCATTTGGCATTAGTAAAGACAATTCTATGATCTCAAGTTTGGAGGATTTTAATACTTACAATCAGGCAATGGAAATTGGTGAGGGAGTTTGGGATGTGGTGATACGATGGAAGTTTTTTGAAAAGGATACGGTTGGGAAGCAATTGGTGCGAGCGACTGACTCAATTGCGGCCAATTTGTCTGAAGGCTTAGGAAGGTATCATTACCGCGAAAGAAAAAATTTCGGATACTATTCACGAGGATCACTTTTCGAAACGAAAACATGGCTCACAAAAGCCCGAAACCGAGACCTTATAGATGAACAGAAATTTAATTCACTCATTGGCAAATTAGACGTCATAGGAAAAATGCTCAACGGATACATAAACTCAATTGGTGTTCAAGAACCCGAAGCCGACTATGGCTCGGACCCTGCATTTCCTAATGCCTAATTCCCAGTGCCCAATGCCTTAATGAAAAGAACAACCAACCAACAAACACGACTTTAAAAATGAAGACAATCAAAGGTCCCGCCATCTTTCTCGCGCAGTTCATGGGCGACCATGCCCCATTTGATAATATTAAGACCATTGCCAAGTGGGCAGCTTCTCTTGGTTATGTTGGAATACAGATTCCAACATGGGATCCGCGCGCCATTGATTTACAGAAAGCTGCGGAAAGCAAAGACTACTGTGACGATTGGAAAGGAGTGATCGAGGCTGCAGGTCTGCAAGTGACCGAACTTTCAACGCATTTGCAGGGACAACTAGTGGCTGTCAATCCTGCATATAATGATTTGTTTGATGGCTTCGCACCAAAATCCGTTCGTGGCGATGCAAAGGCACGGCAGGCGTGGGCGGTCGAGCAATTGAAGTTCGCAGCGAAAGCAAGCAAAAACCTTGGACTGAATGCCCACGCTACGTTCTCAGGTGCATTGATGTGGCAGACGGTTTATCCATGGCCTCAACGTCCGGCTGGTTTAGTGGAAGATGGTTTTAAAGAACTTGCCAAACGATGGCTACCGATTTTAAATGCCTTCGACAAAGCCGGGGTGGACGTTTGTTACGAAATCCATCCGGGAGAAGACCTTCATGATGGGGTTACGTTCGAACGTTTTTGGGAAGCCACAGAGAAGCATCCTCGTTGCAACATCCTTTACGATCCGAGTCATTTTGTGCTCCAGCAGCTGGATTATCTGCAATACATTGATTTCTACCACCAGTTCATCAAGATGTTTCACGTAAAAGATGCGGAATTCAATCCTACCGGAAGGTCAGGCGTTTACGGTGGCTATCAGGATTGGGTGAACCGCCCGGGAAGATTTCGGTCTTTGGGCGATGGTCAGGTGGATTTCAAGTCAATCTTCTCTAAATTGACCCAGTATGGCTACGAAGGCTGGGCAGTGCTGGAGTGGGAGTGCTGCATTAAGCACCCCGAGCAGGGCGCGGCTGAAGGCTCGAAGTTTATTAAAGATCACATTATCCGTGTCACTGAAAAAGCGTTTGACGACTTTGCCGGTGCCGGGAAAGATCAGAAGCTCAATAAAAAAGTTCTAGGAATTTAATCAATCGAATAAAATTTAGACAGATGAAAAAGTTAATGATGATCCTTCTTGTAGTCGCAACCGCAAGTTGGACAATGACCTCCTGTGGTGGTAAGAAAGAAGAAGCAACGGAAGAAAAGAAAGAAGAAGGCTATAGTGATTATGAAACTGCCGAGCCCAAAAAGGAATCTTCAGAAGACCTGATCAAGCAAGGCCAGGTGCTTGTCGATCAAAGCGATTGCAAGACGTGTCATCACGCAACGAATAAGCTTATCGGCCCTGCTCATGCAGATGTGGCTAAGAAATATGAATTCACGCAAGCGAATACAACTATGCTTGCTGGCAAAATCATTAAAGGCGGTAGCGGAGTTTGGGGCGAGATCCCGATGACCGCACATCCCGACTTGTCGCAACAGGATGCTGAGAAGATGGCTATGTACGTGCTCTCGCTCGATGGCGAAAAGCCGGCTGACCGTTAATTAAGAACCAACACCAATCTGCCAGACCTATGAAAATAAGAATATTGCTTACTGTGCTCGCGCTTTCATTGTGTATTCTTGACACAACTGCACAGGATAATACGCTGTCCAAGAAAGAAAAGAAGGAGGGATGGAAACTTCTGTTTGATGGAAAAACCACAACCGGTTGGAGAAACTTTAACGCTAACACCATCGGCAAAGCGTGGATTGTCGATAATGGAGCGCTGCATCTCGATAATTCCGTTAAGACACGAGAGGATCGTGGCGATATCATGACAGCCGATGAATACGAGAATTACGAATTCACCATCGACTGGAAGATCGACTCCTGCGGAAATAGTGGAATTATCTTCAACGTGGTCGAAGATCCAAAGTACCGCGCAGTTTGGCATACGGGCCCGGAAATGCAAGTGCTTGACAACAATTGCCATCCGGATGCAAAAATTGAAAAGCACAGAGCCGGTGATCTCTATGATCTGATCAAATCGTCTAAAGAGACCGTTAAGCCTGCGGGCCAGTGGAATACAGCTAAGATTGTTTCTAACAAAGGTAAGTATGAATTCTGGCTCAATGGCTACAAAGCTGTTGAGTTCACTATGCACGATGCCGCCTGGGATGCGCTGGTCGCTGGCAGCAAGTTCAAAAACATGGCAGACTTTGGAAAAGCTACCAAAGGTCACATCGCCCTGCAAGACCATGGCGATAAGGTTTGGTATCGCAATATCAAGATCAGAGAAATTAAATAACCCGTTCTATTTCCGTTTATGAAACCCCTTCCGGCCGGTAGGCACCTCGTTACAGCGTTCAGATCCCGTAACCGCCACGGTCGCAAAGGAGACGCAAAGATCGCTACGTTTAATTGCGTTGCGTCCGTTGCGCCTTCTTCGCGCACGTTGCGGTTATGCATTTTTGCATTTGCGCTCCTTGCGTTTGCTTGTAATTCAAATAAAGAAAATAAACGCCCCATGGATCCCTGGGTTTTTCGGTCAGTTCTCGACCAGAAGCCTAGAATGGTGACGGCAGCGTTAAATGAGAATCTTTTTGTTGCTTATGACGCACGCCAGTGCCAGATATACAAAGCCTGGAAGGGCGGAGTGATCTTCGATGGCGCAGTGTACACAACAAACCACGGTCCTCAGCCAACGTCAAAAGGATATGCTTACTATCAACAACCTGAAGGCGAAAGCTTTTGGTTTCTTTCAAAGGGTGGAACCGATGTTGACCTGATTCCAAACTTCCAGGGTTATAAGTTTCACGATGGCCAGGTCACGTTTAAGTATGAGTTGTCCACCGAAGACGGAGAAAAGATCACCATTGAAGAAACGCCCGAATACGAACGCAACGGAAATAAAACCGGATTAAAGCGTACGTTCAAAACCGGAAACGTGCCCGCTGGTGCAGAAGTAAAAATCAAGACGGTTCTAACCAATCTTGAGAAGGAGAACGACTATGAAACATCAGGAAACCTTAAAGTGGTTTCCAAAGAAACAAAAACTTTGCCCGCGGGAGCAGTTCAGGAAGTAAGGGCAGAGCTGACGCTGAAATCAAATGATGAAACCGAGCTCACCGTGTTCTTCCATCCAGGCTTCGATTCGTTAAAAGAAGAGGATAAAAAGGAAGAAGCGCCTGCAGACGCTCTTGCCCAAGGAGCGAAACTGATTGACGGCTCTGATTGCAAAACCTGTCACAATGAAAAAGTCAAGACGGTTGGACCTGCTTACGTAGACGTAGCGAAAAAGTATGAGTTTACGGAAGCTAACGTTTCGAAGCTTGTCGGCAAAGTAATCAAGGGTGGTTCGGGAGTGTGGGGGGAAGTGCCGATGACTGCTCACCCAGACCTGACCGAACCCGATGCGATTAAGATGATCAATTATATCATGACGCTGGATGGTGAAAAAATTGCGGAGGCTGAAAATTCCGATAATCAAGGCGTTAGTGAGTCATACATCAATTTTCCGTTCGATTCAAAAAATGAATTTGAAAAGGAGGAAGACAATAAAGACTATCCTGGTTTAGCCGTTTCGGTTTACAAAATCGAAAACTTCACCCAGGATTTCTACCAGATGCCTAAGCAGTACGATCCCATGTACACCGCGGTGGCGCCTGGGATCCATTTTAATGTTGGCCTGACCCAAAATAATCCCGAAATCAACGAATCCGTGCTGATGCACTTTAAAGGATTCCTGAATATCACCGAAGAAGACAACTATGTTATCCGGCTCGTAAGCGATGATGGCGCCAGGATGTGGATTGACGGCAAAATGCAAATTGACAACGATGGTTTCCATGGACCTCAGCCACGTGATGCTGAGATGATCCTTAAGAAAGGAAAACATCCGGTCGAAATCATCTACTATCAAGGGCTTGGTGGTTACTCGCTTTCGCTCCAGTGGGCTAAGCATGGTGATGGAAAGTTCTCTGTGATTCCCAAAGAATCGTTAGCCCACACAAAAGCAAGCTACAAGAAATCAGTGCCGTACGTTCCACTCTCGAAACTTGTTAAAAGTATTCCAGGAGATAAGCGTGACGAAGCGGGAGTTCATCCGGCATTCGATTTGTTCCAGGCGCGTCCGCAAGGATTCGAGCCGAAAGTGGGTGGCATGGATTTCCTTTCCGATAGCAGCCTGTTGGTTTGTACCTGGGACTCTGTCGGACCGGTATATCGACTTGAGGGCGTAACGCGGAATAATCCTGATAAGATCAAGGTAACTCGTATTGCTTCGGGACTTGCCGAACCGCTCGGCATAAAAGTGGTCAACGACACTATTTATGTGCTGCAAAAACAAGAACTCACCCGCCTGCTGGACAACGACAAGGACGGAATTATAGATGAGTACCAAACGGTAAGTGATGACTGGAGAGTTTCAGCAAACTTCCACGAATTTGCGTTCGGTCTCGTTTACAAAGACGGATACTTCTATGCTTCCCTGGCAACTGCGATCAATCCCGGTGGCGCAAGTACAAAGCCTCAGATCCCAGATCGTGGTAAAGCCGTGCGGATTTCTAAAAAAGACGGCAGCGTTGAATTTATCGCCAGTGGACTTCGAACACCAAACGGAGTTGGCCTTGGTGTGGACAACGAACTCTTCATCACAGACAACCAGGGCGACTGGCTTCCATCAAGCAAGGTCCTTCATATCACGAAGGGTTCATGGTATGGATCACGCTCTGTTGATTTTGAGGGGACCGCAAATCTGAAAGAGAAACTTCCGGTGGTATGGCTTCCCCAGGATGAGATTGGAAATTCGCCTGGACAGCCTGTTCCGATTAATGTCGGACCATACAAAGGGCAACAGCTTCATGGTGAAGTGACCCATGGGGGATTGAAACGAGTGTTCATGGAAAAGGTGAATGGCGAGTACCAGGGTGCCGTGTTTCGATTCTCACAAGGGCTTGAAGGCGGTGTCAATCGGGCAGTGTGGGGGCCAGACAATGCCTTATATGTTGGTATGATTGGAAATCCGGGCAACTGGAGTCATTCCGGCAGAAAATGGTACGGCCTGCAAAAGCTGAAATACAATGGTAAACCGGTTTTCGAAATGCTTGCAGTTCGCGCGAAGGCAAACGGTATGGAGATCGAAATGACGGAACCGATTGCCGATAACTTCGGTAATTCCATCTCTGATTATGAAATTCGCCAGTGGTACTACAAGCCAACTGAAAACTATGGCGGACCAAAGCTTGATGAGAAAGCGCTGACGGTAAGAGCGGTCAATATTTCGGAAGACAGGAAGAAGGTCTTCCTTGAGATTCAAGGAATGCAACCGAACCATGTGGTGTATGTTCATTTGAAAGGATTGTTCGTCAGCAAGGAGAACCGAAACCTTTGGACAACTGAAGCTTGGTACACGCTGAATAGTATTCCAAACGAAGCAGGGTTCAAGCGTCCGGTAGCCGCGCCTGTTGCAAACGTGCTGAGTGAAAAGGAAAAGGCCGATGGCTGGAAATTATTGTTTGACGGTAAGACAACCTCAGGCTGGAGAAATTTCAAGAGCGACAAGATTGGAGCTGCATGGAAAGTGAAAGACGGAAGCCTTTATTTCGATAACTCGAAGAAAGTAAATGGACAAACCGTAGGAGGAGGCGACATCGTAACTGCTGACGAATACGAGAACTATGAGTTTTCAATTGAATGGAAAGTTGCCAAGTGTGGAAACAGCGGTATCATTTTCAATGCAGTTGAAGATCCGAAATACGACTATGTATGGCAGACAGGCCCTGAAATGCAAGTGCTCGATAATACATGTCACCCCGATGCACGGATTGAGAAACACCGCGCGGGAGATCTCTACGATCTGATTGAAAGTAAGTTTGTGGCAGTCAACCCTGCCGGTGAGTGGAACCAGGCACGCATCATTTCAAACAAAGGCAAGTATGAATTCTGGCTGAACGGCTATAAGATCGTTGAATTTACGATGCACGATTCGCAGTGGGACGAAATGGTGAAGAAAAGTAAATTCAAAGACATGCCGGATTTTGGAAAAGCAACCAAGGGAAGGATTGCTTTGCAAGATCATGGCGACCAGGTATCCTTTAGAAACATTAAGATCCGGGAAATAAAATAATAAACAGATCCTGACCGATTGCGTCAGGATTTTTCTTTTTAAAACAATGAGACGCTACATTCCAATTGTCATCCTCTTCTGTTTGTTGCTATCGTGCAGCAATGAAAAAAAACGCATCCTCGTTTTTTCAAAAACCAAAGGCTATCGGCACGAATCCATCCCCGATGGAAAACTTGCTTTGATCGAGTTGGGTAAACAACACGAGTTTGATGTTGATACCACTGAAGACGCAAGTCTCTTCACCGAGGAGAACCTGAAGAAGTACCGTGCGATCGTCTTCCTAAGCACCACCATGGACGTCTTAAATCCAATTCAGCAGGCCGAGTTTAAACGGTTCATCGAAGCCGGTGGCGGGTTTGTAGGAATTCATGCAGCTGCCGATACGGAATACGAATGGCATTGGTATGGAAAACTTCTTGGCGCCTATTTCAAGAGCCATCCGAAAATTCAGGAAGCTAAGCTTACGAAAGTTAAACCCTTCGGCCCGAATACCCTGCCCGACACATGGACAAGAACTGACGAGTGGTACAACTACAAGAAGATCTCCGACAAGATCAATGTGATCTATAACCTGGAGGAAAGCTCGTACCAGGGCGGTGAAAACGGATCATCGCATCCAATCGCATGGTACCAGGAGTTTGAGGGTGGACGTTCATTCTATACCGGCCTCGGTCACACAAAAGAAAGCTATAAAGATTCGTTGTTCCTGGATCATGTGCTTCAAGGTATCGAGTGGGCAATGGGAGATTCGAAACTGGATTATAGTAAAGCCACCACCAAGCACGTTCCCGAAGAAAACCGTTTCACGAAAACCGTGCTTGACTTCAACCTGGATGAACCAACAGAAATGACAATTTTGCCTGACGGAAAAATCATTTTCGTTGAACGCAAAGGTGACGTGAAGCTGTACACACCTTCCGACAATAAAACAAAAGTCATTAACACCTTCAAGGTGGGAACCAAGTTTGAAGATGGCGTGATTGGCATAACGGCAGATCCGAATTTTAAGCAGAACAACTTCCTGTATATTTTTTATTCACATGCAGAGCGCTCCGCTAACGTTCTTTCGCGGTTCGTTTTCAAAGATGACAAAATTGACATGGCCTCTGAGAAGGAAATGCTGGAAGTACCAACACAACGAGAGACTTGCTGTCATACCGGAGGCTCACTTGCATTTGGTCCTGGCGGAAATCTGTTCATTTCTACAGGTGATAACACCAGCCCATTCGAGTCGGATGGATTCAGTCCGTCAGATGAACGGGAGGGGCGTTCACCGTTCGATGCGCAGAAATCATCTGCGAACACCAACGACTTACGCGGAAAAATCCTTCGTATTCATCCAGAACCAGACGGAACTTATACAATTCCCGAAGGCAATCTCTTCCCGAAAGGAGAGGAGAAAACACGTCCTGAAATTTATGTGATGGGCAATCGCAATCCGTATAGAATTTCTGTTGATCAAAAGAATGGATACCTGTACTGGGGCGAAGTGGGCCCTGATGCCGGCAACAACGATTCACTTCGCGGACCGCGCGGATACGATGAATTGAATCAGGCGAAGAAAGCTGGCTTCTTTGGATGGCCTTATTTCGTTGGCAATAACTATGCGTATGCAAAGTATGATTTCGCTAATAAGAAAGTTTTGTCAAAGTGGGATCCTAAAGCACCTATTAACGAGTCACCAAACAATACCGGTAAGCGCGAGCTTCCCCCGGTAGCAGATGCATTCATCTGGTATCCCTATGCCAAGTCTGACGATTTCCCAATGATGAAAGAGGGGGGACGGAACGCCATGGCTGGACCAATTTATTACAGCGAAGATTTTAAAGGAATTGATACGGCCTTTCCCGACTACTTTGATGGAAAAGTGCTGATCTATGACTGGATGAGAAACTTTATGTTCCTGCTGACCCTGGATCAAAATGGTGCCATCAAGGACATCGAGCCTTTCATGGCAAACACCAAGTTTAACAATATCATGGACCTCGCTTACGGCCCTGACGGAAAGTTGTATATGCTTGAGTACGGAACAAAGTGGTTTGCCAAGAATATCGATGCCAGGCTGGTAAGGATCGATTATAATGGCGGTAACAGGCCTCCGGTGGCGATGCTTACTGCCGATAAGTTCTATGGTGCCGTTCCAATGACGGTGAAGTTCAAGGCTGAGGGCAGCAATGATCCCGATGGCGACAACATCAGCTATGAGTTGACAGCAAACGGTAAAACAGAGAAGTCAACTGATGGAACCTTCACCGTAACGTTTGATAAGGCAGGCGTCTTCACTCCCGAATTAAAAGTTATCGATAAGGGTGGCGCTTCGAGCGTGGCGAAACTTCAGATCGTTGCTGGTAATGAACAGCCTTCCGTGAAAGTTGATGTCACAAGCGGGAATAAAACGTTCTATTTCCCAGGAGCACCGGTGGGATATAAAGTTACTGTGACTGACAAAGAAGACGGCTCAAGTGAAGACGGCAAGATTACAGCAGCCGATGTCAAAGTAACCTTCGATTACCTGAAAGGCTTTGATATGACAGCGATTGCGCAGGGCCATCAGATGCCCAGCATAGAACTTCCTGGCAAAGCCTTGATTGACAATAGCGATTGTAAGTCTTGTCACCTCCTTGATCAGCGTTCTGCGGGACCGGGCTATAAAGAAGTTGCTGCCAAGTATGCGAAGCAGAAAGATGCAACGGAATACCTGGCTGCGAAGATTATCAAGGGTGGCGCGGGCGTTTGGGGAACGACCGAAATGGCTGCGCATCCGCAGATTTCCGTGGAAGATGCAACAAAAATGGTTGAGTATATATTGTCGTTGAACCAGGTGAAGACAGCCACGTCACTTCCACTTGCCGGCACAGCAACGCCTGGAAAAGAAGAGGATGGCGCCTATATCCTCACCGCAAGCTATTTCGACAAGGGTGGAAAAGACGTTCCTTCAATTCCAGGGCAAGGTGCCGCAGTATTGCGTGGCCCAACATTGGGGGCGGACCAGGCGAGTGAGTTGAATGTTGTTCGCGTGCTTCGCTACAACGGCCAGGTAGCCCTCGAGAATGTGAAGCATAACTCATGGGCCGCGTTTAAGCAGCTTGATCTGACAGGTGTCAGAAGTGCAACGCTCATGGCCTTTGTGAGACCGGAAGATTCAGTCACTGGCACCGTGGAAATTCGGCTCGACAAGCCTGATGGCGAACTCATCGGAAGTGCAAAGCTGGATAAGCCAGGGATGAATTCCATTAGATCAGCGTTTAAGGCAACACAAGGTGTGCATGATCTGTATTTTGTCTTCAAGAATGATAAGGCAGGCGACAAAAACCTGTTCTATTTTGGCGGAGCGAAATTGAGTAACAAGTAGCAAGAGTAGGATGTCATCACGGAAGTCTGTGTACGAAAATATTAAACCTAATGCCCATGAAAAGAAGAGAGTTTATTCAATCCTCCGCAGTCGCTGCAGCGGGATTGCTTGCATTGCCTTCGTTCGCGAACGTTGCAATGAAAAAAGGAAAGGATGAAATTGGTTTGCAGATTTACACACTTCGCGACACCATATTCAAAGATCCGAAGGGCGTCCTGAAGCAGGTGTCGGATTTCGGATACAAGAAGCTTGAGACGTTTGCGTATCGTGACGGAAGTATTTTTGGAATGCCTTTCGCGGATTTTGGAAAATACATTAAGGACCTTGGCATGAAGGTGACTAGCGGCCACTATGGACTCGATCAGGCAAAGAGTGACAAATGGGAGAAGGCCGTTACCGATGCTAAATCAATTGGACAAGATTACCTGGTGGTTCCCTACCTTGTGGAAAGTGACCGCAAAACCATCGATGACTACAAGAAAGTGTGCGCGGCACTGAATAAGGCCGGTGAAATTGCGAAAAAGAACGGCATGAAGTTCGGCTACCATAACCACGCATTTGAATTTGAAACGCTGGAGGGACAGATTCCTTACGATGTGATGCTGAAGGAACTCGATCCGAAAATCGTGGACATGGAGCTCGATATCTTTTGGGTCGTTAATGCAGGGCACGATCCGATTAAATTGTTCGAAAAGCACCCGGGAAGGTTCACCCAGTGGCATGTAAAGGATATGGACAAGTCAGATAAGATGCGGAACGCTAACGTGGGGAGCGGTACGATCGACTGGAAGAATATTTTTGCGAACGCAAAGAAGTCTGGCATGAAGCACTTCTATGTTGAACAGGAGACGTATCCAGGCGCTCCGATCGACAGCGTAGGCGAGAGCATCAAATACCTGAAAACAATCCTGTAACATTTGCTGATAGTTTTTGCCGATGTCGGGTGATATTCATCCGACATCGGTTATTTTTGGAGGCTAATTCAATTCGGTGAAGAACTTTTTATACTCGATAGTCTTTTTTGCCTGCATCTCACCCGTGATGGCGCAGGATGTGACCACTATTGTCAAAGGCATGATCACAGATCGGTCTTCGGGCAGCCCCGTGCAGGACGTGAATGTCCGAATCGAAAGCGGAGCCATTGTGTTTACCGGTCAGTCAAACGATGTTGGTAAATTTTCAATCCAAACCGGCATCGGACGATACCGAATTATCGCCACCTCAACTGGTTTTGAATCCTATGTCCAGGAAATTCTAACTACCGCGGGCAAGGAATTAACGGTCAACATTTCGCTTTCGCCTTCGTTGCAGCAGCTGCAGGAAGTGGAAGTGCAAAGTTCGGTGCTCGCTCCGGAACTCGCTGGCCAGCGATCACTCACCATCGAAAAGACATTAAGGATTCCGGCAAATTTTTTTGATCCCGTGCGCGTGATCACAGCTTATCCGGGTGTTGTAACAGCCAACGATCAGGGCAACTCCATAATTGTAAGAGGAAATACTCCGAATGGATTGCTGTGGAAAGTTAACGGAGCTGATATCGTTAATCCGAACCACCTCTCAAATGCCGGTACATTCAGCGACAAGCCAATGGCGAACGGTGGTGGTGTCAATATCATCAGTGGCCAAATGCTCGATAAAACTGACTTCTACACCGGTCAGCTTCCGACAGCATATGGCAACGCGCTCTCGGGAATCATTGACATGAGCCTTCGCGAAGGCAACAAACAAAAGCTCGAAGTCACGGCCCAGGCTTCCCTGATCGGGTTAGACGTTGCAGCAGAAGGGCCCCTCGGAAAAAAAGAGACAACTTCGTTTTTGGTGAATTATCGTTACTCCACCGTTGGACTTCTCTCGAAGCTGGGTGTTGACTTCGGAGATGAAACGATCACCTTCCAGGATCTGTCTTTTAACCTGAATCACCGCGGCAACAAAGGTGTAACATTTTCGCTCTTTGGTTTTTGGGGCGATAGCAAGAATGACTTTGAGGCGAAAGCACCGGCCGACTGGGAAGAAGAAAAGGACCAGTACGATATTAACTACAAGTCGAATACAGGCGCGTTAGGTGCCAACGTATCGATTCCTCTGGGTGGTGGAAAGTTAACGGGAGCAGTGGCTTATTCCGCGACTTCACAGTCGCGTATTTCCGAGATGGACCCATCCGCTTATTTCCCTGGCATATTTGTGCGCACGGATAACTATGATCAGTCTAACGCTTTGTTGTCCACTCACGTCTCATACTCGACTTCTTTGTCGCAAGCTGTCTCGTGGGACGTTGGCGTCAATGCTAATTCCATTGATAATTCGGTCGATGCGTTGAAGGTGCTCACTTTTTATAACTATCCAGTCCAGTTTGAAACTACGCTCAAGGGTGGCAACGAGGGCATGTTACTTCAGCCCTATACCGATTTTCATGTCGCGCTTTCCCCCGCATTGTCCTTTAACGCTGGCGTGCGTTATGTGAATTATACGTATAACAGCAGTAGTGCGCTGGAACCAAGAGCTTCTGTCGTTTATAAATCGAGCGATAAGTCTTCGTTCTCGTTAGCGTATGGGTTGGTTAGCCAAACGCAGCTGCCGCAGTTTTATGCCGCAGTGAAAGATCTGGACCTGACCAAAGCTCACCATATCGATGCATCGTACGCAACCATACTCTCTGGCGATGTTCAGCTGAAGACCGGAGTCTTCTACCAAAGCCTGTATGATGTGCCGGTTGGTTCTGGAAATTTTTCAGCAATCAATTTCCTGGAAGGATTACCCCCGGCCGACCTGGTCAATGAAGGCACTGGAAAAAATTATGGCCTTGATGTGACGGCAGAGAAGCAATTCTTCAACAAACACTATATCCTGGTGGGCGGTAGTTACTACGAGTCAAAGTACGCTTTGGAAGATGGCATTGAGAAGGACTCGCGCTTTAATGGTAAGTATACGTTCAGTGCAATCCACGGAAAAGAATGGACCAAAGAATCGAAACGCAGAACCATTGGACTCAATTCGCGGGTTCTTTACCTGGGCGGTATGCGGCAGAGCCCGGTGTTAATAGAATCATCGCAGCTGGCGGGTGAAACCTTTTATGACCCGAATAATCTGTATGCTGAGAAGCTTGGCGACTATTTCCGGCTGGACCTTCGTTTGAGCTTCCGGAAAAATAAGCCCGGGTATACACGGACATTTGCAATCGATATCCAGAATCTCACAAACCAGCAAAATGACGCGTACCAGTATTATGACCGGGTTCAGGCAAAAACCGTAATGAAATATCACCTCGGCATTATTCCACTGCTGGTATATCGGGTCGATTTCTAATAGCAATTGAGTCATTCTGTATCATGAAAGTTACCAATCTCATTCTCGCGGCTATGTTCCTGCTGTTCGCTTTTGTTCAGATCAATGATCCTGATCCGTTACTGTGGATTGCAATCTACGGTTTGATGGCGGTGGTATGTATTATGGCGGCATTCCGATCCTACCTAAAGCCATTGCTCTGGGTTTTGTTGGCCGGCTTTCTTGTTTACATGGTTATTCTATGGCCAGGGTTAAACGAGTGGCTGCAACAGGACGACATGGGTATTCTATTCGATGAAGGCATGAAGATGCAGTTTCCTTATATAGAAGAATCGCGCGAATTTCTAGGCCTCCTGATTTGTGTGATCGTCCTTGTGATCCAGCTCTATCGGTCCCGCAAACCGTATACTCCAGCCTGAAAAATATCATCAATTCCTTTAGCCATTTGGGCTAAACCTGTGTTTACTTTTCATAAATTAAGGTCGTTTGGATGGTTTAGGCCAGTCATCGGCTGCTCCTGGGTATTGCAAACAGTGTGATCAACTGGATGCGTGTTAACAATCCATTCGATAATTAGAGAGGTTCTTAAAGATTTAATAAGTGCGCGGTATGCGTGCTCAAAACAGAAATGTACTAAGGCTAATGATGAAATTTTTTGCTTGCCGTCAAAAAACTCGATCGATGACAAAAGTTGGGCTGTATGGTTTGTTGCTCACTTTTGGCATGAGTTGTTCTGCACCCAAAGAAAGAATTCCTCCGATAGAAACCATGGAAAAATCATCCGGAAAAATCATCATCTATCAAATGATGACCAGGTTGTTTGGAAATAAAATGACGACCAACAAGCAGTTTGGTACACGCGATGAAAATGGTGTCGGCAAATTCAACGACATTGATGGAGCTGCGTTGAAAGGTATTAAAGAACTGGGAGTCACACACGTGTGGTACACGGGCGTGCTGGAACATGCTGTACTCACCGACTACACCGCTAATGGGATTCCTCTTGATGATGCAGACGTGGTGAAGGGAAGGGCTGGTTCTCCGTACGCAATCAAAGACTACTACGATGTCAATCCTGATTTGGCCGTGAGTGTCCCTGATCGTATAAAGGAATTTGAACAGCTCATTGATCGAACACACAATACAGGTCTGAAAGTGCTGATCGATTTTGTTCCGAATCATGTGGCGCGTGCTTACAAGTCAGACGCCAAGCCAGCTGGCGTAGCTGACCTCGGTGCAAACGATGATAAAACGGTTTCGTTTAAGCCCGCCAACAACTTCTATTATTTGCCGGGCGAGTCGTTCCAGGTTCCGCGTGGGTACAATTCACTGGGAAATAATTCTTTTCCAACCAAGGATGGAAAGTTTGAAGAAACACCTGCCAAGGTAACGGGGAACGATCAGTTCACTGCCGCGCCAGGTGTGAACGAATGGTTCGAGACGGTGAAATTAAATTACGGAGTTGATATTCAAAACGGGCGCAAAACGTATTTCGACCCGGTTCCGGATACATGGAATAAAATGCGCGATATACTCGTGTATTGGGCCAACAAGAACGTTGACGGCTTTCGTTGCGATATGGCCGAGATGGTTCCAGTTGAGTTTTGGAACTGGGTGATACCGCAGGTCAAAGATGTGAACCCGGAAATAACCTTCATTGCTGAGATCTATAACCCTGATCAGTACACCAACTACATCCGCACCGGTAGATTCGATTACCTGTATGATAAAGTACTCCTTTACGACACGCTCCGGTTCCTGATGAAAAACGAGCGCAAGAGCTCCGATGTGGTGGCAGTGCAAAAGCGATTAGCTGACGTGAACTATCACATGCTTCACTTCCTCGAAAACCATGACGAGCAGCGCCTGGCTTCAAAATTTTTTGCCGGTGATATCTGGCGCGGTTGCCCGGCTATGGTGATTAGTGCAACAATTGACAAAGGCGCAGTGATGATTTACTTCGGCCAGGAGGTTGGTGAACCTGGTCTTGGATCAGAAGGTTTTCAGGGCGATGATGGCCGCACGACTATTTTCGATTATTGGGGTGTACCGGAGCACCAGAAATGGATGAACGCTGGCAAATTCGATGGGGCATTGCTCAGCCCGGAACAGCGTCAGCTGCGCCAGTTTTACATAGATGTCCTTAATCTGGCCGGAAAAAATCCCGCGCTTACAAAAGGTGACTACAACGATATCACCGAGCATAATATCGGTGTTGGAAATTTCGATGAGAAAGTGCATGCCTTCGTTCGCTACCATGAAAATGAAAAGCTTCTCATCCTGGCAAGCTTCAATGAAAAAGATCAGGACATAAAAGTACAGATTCCTGAGTCGGTAGCTGCATCGATGGGGTTGAGCAAAAATGAATCCTATATCGCCCGTGACATGGTGTGGCGTGAGGTTGAGGTAGGATTTGATCAAAGCTTAACATTCACCCTTCGCCTTAAACCATACAGTTGCTTTATTTTTAAAATCAAATAATCTAAACTGCCAGATTCTACACGCTGATGAAAAACGTCAAATTCTTAAGTCTAGTATTGATCGCCCTTCTTGCAAGTTGCACGACCGGTGAGCGCGGAGAAAAAGTGAAGTGGCCATATGGGGTGAAGTATGAGGTGTTCGTCATGTCATTTGCCGATGGTGACGGAAACGGGAAAGGCGACTTCAAAGGATTAACGTCCAAGCTTGATTATTTTTCTGACCTTGGCGTCAACGGCTTGTGGCTCATGCCAATTATGCCGTCCGACACCTATCATAAATACCACGTGATCGATTATAAGAACATCGATCCGGACTATGGTACACTGGACGACTTCAGAAAGTTTGTTGAGGAAGCTCATAAGCGCGACATCCGTATCATTACCGATTTTGTCATTAACCATACCGGTAACATGCATCCCTGGTTTCTCGAAGCACAGAAGGGAAAAGATAATCCGTATCGCGATTACTACGTCTGGGCAAAAAAGGACTCCATCCGCAATCAGCTTTTCAAAAAAGAAAAATCATTCGACTCGGATAACATTCGCAAGTGGCATCCGGTTAATGGCGATACCTTGGGCGAACAATACTACGGGTATTTCAACGGCCTGTGCCCGGATCTAAACCTTGATAATCCGAAGGTGAAAGACGAAATCGTAGACATCGCCAAATTCTGGCTCAACGATCTGAAAGTCGATGGATTTCGCATGGACGCAGCACGGCACATTTTTCCAGATGAACGGGCGGAAGACAACCACAATTTCTGGATCTGGTTCAAAAAAGAGATGGAGACGATCAAGCCTGACGTTTACCTGGTAGGCGAGGTGTGGTCGAATTCAAAAGTGGTAGCGCCTTACCTTAAAGGTCTGCCATCACTGTTTAATTTTGATCTTGGTTACGCGATCACTGATGTCGCTCGTGCTGGCAAGGACACGATTAACATCGTGCAGCGTTACAAAGAGATTCGTGACTTCTACAAATCGATCACCAGCGACTACCTGGATGCCACGTTTGTCAAGAACCACGATCAAACGCGGATACTAAGCGAGTTAAAAGGCGATGTGAATAAAGCAAAAATGACTGCTGCTATGCTGCTCACGATGCCTGGAACTCCGTACATCTATTATGGCGAGGAGATTGGAATGGTCGGTGATAAGTTAAGCACCTATGCCGATCAATTTGGGCCGGATGCTTTTGTGCGCGAGCCATTCATTTGGAATGAGGGTAAACTGGATAAGGTCCAGACAAGCTGGGAAGTACCACAGTATAGCACAGACAAGACTGTAGTGCCGTTTAATAAGCAGGAGACGGACAAAGGCTCGCTCTACAATTTCTACAAAACGCTGATCAGATATCGAAACGGCAGCGATGCGCTGACATACGGTGACATCGAAAGCTCGGGCATAAAATATGATGAAGTAGTTTCCTTTATCCGGAAGCATGAAAACGAGGAGGTGCTGGTGATGCACAACGTGTCGGATGTTGAAGTGACGGTAAAATTGCCGGACTCGCTTGGCCGATTCGATGACCTCGATTTCGACACCGTTGGGGGCAAAGTTGTTTTGAGCGATGGCGAGCTAACCCTTCCGGCTTATAGTACTGTGGTAATTAAAAAGAACTAGAGATGAGTTTGCTTCGAGGTCAATCCAGAGTCATAATAGAAAACGTACAACCCCAGGTTGATGGCGGCTTATATCCTGCGAAAAGCACGGTCGGGGAGATGGTAAATGTGTCAGCCGACATTTTTGGTGACGGGCATGATCACATCCGCGCACAACTGCTCTATAAAAAACAGGGCGCAAAATCCTGGAGCATTGTTGAAATGACGGCCAGCTGGAACGATGCGTGGTTTGCTTCCTTTCCCGCGAAGGAGAAGGGTAACTATGTGTTCACGGTGAGAGCCTGGATTGATCACTTCGACACATGGTATGATGGCTTTAAAAAGAAAGCCAACGCGAAAGTGGATGTCACGGTCGAGTTAATGGAAGGCGTGGTGATGCTGCAGCGCCTCGCCAAAGACGATCCATCATTGAAATCGGCAATCGGCAGGCTTCAGGATAAGCAGGAATACAAGGCCATTGAGTTTGTTCTTAGCCCGGAGTTTGGTGAGATTGTGCACGCTCATCCGCTGATCGATTTCGAGACAACTTACGATAAGGAACTGCTTGTAGTAGTAGAACACAAGAAAGCAAACTACAGCGCCTGGTATGAACTGTTTCCGCGTTCCGCTTCCCTCGAAGGCAAGCACGGCACATTCAAAGACGTGATCAAATTGTTGCCGCGCATTTCCGCTATGGGGTTTGATGTGCTTTACATGCCGCCAATCCATCCCATTGGGAAAATAAATCGCAAGGGAAAGAACAACAATGTGCGATCAACGCCAGGTGAGCCTGGATCTCCGTGGGCCATCGGGAGTGATGAAGGCGGCCACAAGGCCGTTCATGCCGAGCTCGGAACCCTTGATGACTACAAGAAGCTCATAGCGGAAGCTAAGAAACTCAACATCGATGTTGCAATGGATGTTGCTTTTCAGTGTGCGCCAGACCATCCGTACGTCAAGGAGCACCCTGATTGGTTTAAGCAACGACCCGATGGGAGCATTCAATACGCAGAAAATCCACCAAAGAAATATCAGGATATTTACCCTTTCAACTTCGAATCGGAAGATTGGAAAGCGTTGTGGGATGAGTTGCTTTCCGTGTTTCTCTATTGGATTGATCAGGGAATAAAAGTATTTCGTGTCGATAACCCGCATACAAAACCCATCCAGTTCTGGCAATGGGTAATCGCGGAGATTAATAAAAAACACGAAGACATTATATTCTTGTCAGAGGCTTTTACACGTCCGAAAGTAATGGCTGCACTTGCGAAAGTTGGGTTTACACAATCGTACACCTACTTCACGTGGCGTGTCAGCAAGCAAGAACTGACGGAGTACATGAATGAGCTGGTTTACACGCAATCGCGAAATTATTTCCGGCCCAACTTCTGGCCGAATACCCCTGACATTTTACCCTATCATTTGCAGCATCAGGGCGAAAATATGTTCGTCATCCGCGCAGCGCTTGCAGCTACGATGAGCTCAAACTATGGAATCTACGGGCCAGCCTATGAGTTCATGGACAACGTGCCGATGCAAGGAAAAGAAGAATATTGGGATTCTGAAAAGTATGAAGTCAAAAAACACGACTGGAAAAAGACAAATCGCCTGACGGACATTTTCACGATTCTGAATCGTGCAAGGAGGGAGCACGCAGCATTGCAGTCCACCTGGAATATTCAGTTCTGCGCAATCGAGGATCCAAACCTGATCGCTTTCCTGAAGGCGACACCTGACCTCTCAAGCATCGTGCTGGTGGTCGTAAACCTCGATCAGCATAACAGGCATTCGGGATATGTGCAGATCCCGAAAGAACGATTAAAAATCAATGGTCGTGTAAACCTCAAGCTTCACGACCTGATGACTGATGAGCATTATACATGGACGCAGGATTGGAACTACGTGGAGATCGATCCATACAAAATGCCTTTCCATTTGTTTAAATTAGAAGTCCACGAATCGAACATGTAAATGAGCGTACAAAAAGCTGCTGATCCACTTTGGTTTAAAGATGCTATCATCTATGAGTTAAGTGTTCGTGCTTTTAACGACAGCAATGGAGATGGTATCGGTGATTTTCCGGGTCTGATCCAGAAGCTGGATTACCTGGAAGATCTCGGCATCAATACCATCTGGCTATTGCCATTCTATCCATCACCGCTGAAAGATGATGGCTACGATGTCACCGACTACTACGATGTTCATCCTGACTACGGTACGTTGGCCGATTTTAAGCAATTCCTGAAAGAGGCGCACCGCAGAGGTATTCGCGTGATCACTGAATTGATTCTGAATCACACCTCTGATCAGCATCCCTGGTTTAAAAAAGCAAAACGCTCCAAAGCAGGTTCGCGCTCACGCGACTTCTATGTGTGGAGTGACACGCCTGACAAGTATAAAGAGGCCCGGGTTATTTTTGCGGAAGAAGAATCAACCAATTGGACGTATGATCCTGAGGCCAAGTCATACTTCTGGCACCGCTATTATCGTCACCAGCCCGAATTGAACTTCGACAACGCGGAAGTGCAGCTGGAGATGATCAAGGTTGTAGACTTCTGGCTGAAAATGGGTGTCGATGGATTTCGACTGCCTTCGGTAACTTTTCTCTTTGAACAAGAAGGAACCAGTTCGGAAAATCTTCCACAGACCCACGCATACCTCAAGAAACTTCGCGCCCACATCGACAAAAACTATAAGAATCGCATCCTGATTGCTGAAGCGAACCTCTGGCCGGAAGATGCGGCAACCTATTTTGGCAATGGTGAGGAATGTCATATGAACTTTCACTATCCGTTGATGCCGCGGTTGTTCTTAGCACTTCGGACTGAAGATAGCTATCCGATTGTTGACATCATGGATCAGACACCAACTACACCGCCCAATAGCCAGTGGGCGTTGTTTTTGCGCAACCACGATGAGATGGGGTTGGAGATGGTAACCGAAGAAGAAAAGGACTACTTGTTCA
>DASWTP010000218.1:0-3357 GCA_036402075.1 Chryseosolibacter sp.
ATTTTGAGCCTGGGTTCTCGCTGTAACGCTTGCAATAAAAAGCAATAAAAAAATAACTCCCCTCATAAGCCTATCAGTAAATCCGATGCAACAACATTAACACTTTAACACATTAACACCTTAACACTATTTATATTTATCCGAAATCTCCCTCGGCACAGTACATCCATTCTTCCGTCTGGTATCGGCTAAATGAAAAATCTTCCAGCCATCTTTTGTTTTGATCAGGTGGAAAGCGTCCACGCCACAGTGGCTGAATGTTTTATCAATGTAAAAAGCATAGTCGCACCAAACCTGCGCAAAATCGCCATCGAGCTGAACCTTTACATCCCAAATCTCTTCATGCCAGACTTCTTTGTGGGGAGTGCCCACTGCTTTGGCAAATTCATCAATGGAAGACTCCGGACGTAACACCGCATTTCCGGCTTTATCTTTTACGATAGTTACCAAGGTCACTGGTCTATGAAACGTGGACTTTAACATCGCGCTATCACCCAATTCCATTGCTTTAAAAAGTTTCGTTACGACCGCCTTTACAGCAGTTTCATCGGCTGACGTCTGAGCTACGGATATTGTACCTGAAATAGTGACAAGCACCGCAATAAATACAATCACAAGAGATTTCTTCATACCTACAATTTGGAACAAGATGCTTTTTTCCCTCTATGTATGGATACCTTTTTATTCAAACGGTTTATTACATCCGCGGTGCGGACACCAGCATGACGGTAGAAAACAACGATGTCTGAGCTTAAGTACGCTGGAAAATTGGTAACGGATTGCCTGATCGTTGTTCAAACTTCAATTCTTGTGGCGCAGATTCCCGAGTACCAGAATCAATCCTGTATTTGTAAGAAAAAAGCTTTATTTTTATTCCCCGCTACAACCCTATGATCACAAAATCGCTGACGTACATCGTTCTTTTCACCGCGCTTGCCGGAGCTTCACTAGCGCAAACTCCGGACAGCCTGCTCAACACGCTTGAATCCAGCCAGGGTGATAAAAAGGTCAAGACACTGAACGAACTTTTTCGTTTCTACATTGCGTCCGATCCTGTGAAAGCCCTGGGTTACACGCGGCAGGCATTAACACTCGCAACGGAGATCAATGATGAAAGGGGAATGGCTGCGGCCTACAATAACCTCGGAGTTGCCTATCGAAATCAAGGGGCCCTTGACAAAGCGCTCGAATACTATATCACCTCGCTGAAACTGTATACAAAGCTTGACAACAAGGAAGGCATCGCTACAACAAAGAATAATATCGCCAACATTTATTCAATCAAAAAAGATTATGGTCAGGCCATGAAATACCTTGAAGAATCATACACGTTGTTTGTACAGCTGGGTGACAAGTTTAAGGTGATTGGTTCGATGAACAACCTTGGTAACCTCTACAGCGACATCCAGTTATATGAGAAAGCGCAAAAGTATTATTCGGAGGCGTATCAGCTGAGCGAGTCAAACGGACTGAAATACAGTGATCCGCTGAGCAACCTGGGCAATATACATTTTCGTCAAAACGATTTCGCTAAGGCGATTGATTTCTACATGAAAGCGCTCGCGATTGAAACAGAAAACAATAATCGGCTTGGAATGCTCAACCTCATGACCAATCTGGGGATCGCGTATGTGAAATCAAAGCAGCCCGCACTTGCGTCCAAGTACCTGACTGAAGCCGAAAAGCTTTCAACTGAACTCCAGGCCTACACATCGTTGCCAACCATTCACAAAGCCAGCGCTGACAACTACGCTGCTCAAGGCAAATTCAAGGAAGCGTACCAGATGCAGGTGAAGTATGACGAAGCCCGCGAGAAAATCTACGGTGAAGAAAGCAGCAGGAATATTGCCCAGATGGAGATGGTGATGGATTTCCAGGAGAAAGAAAAAGAACTTGAGATCCTCAAGCGTGAAGACGAGATAAAAACATTGGAATTACGCAACAGCAGGTTATTTATTATCCTTGTTATTTTAGGTGTACTCGTTGTGCTTGCATTGGTCAACCTTTTTTACCTGGATCGAAAGAAAAAGCTTGTTACACCGTAATAGCCACGAGCTTTGAGCTGCGTGCTACGAGCTGACCGTACATCTGACCAGTGACAATTTTTTTAACCATGTTAACATTCTTAAACAGCCACAATCCGAAACTGGCAGCTAACATTTTATGATAACGCTCTCGCAAGCACGCGAAATCCTTGCCGACCTTACCAAAAATCCAAGCTTGCTCCGCCACATGCGCACCGTGGAGCTCGTAATGGAGGCCTACGCAGAAAAGCTGGGTGAAAACAAAGAAGAGTGGGCAGTAGCAGGATTGTTACACGATGCCGACTACGAAGCCTATCCCGATCAGCATCCCAACGTAATCGTGAAAAAGCTTCGTGAAATGGGTGAAGAAAAAATTGCGCACGCTATATCCGCACACTATACGAAATGGAATGTTCCTTATACAAATTCGCTCGACAAAGCCTTGCTGGCCGTGGACGAACTTACCGGCTTCATCGTTGCCTGCAGCCAGGTTCGCCCGGATGGCATCAGTACCCTGGAGCCAAAGTCAGTACTCAAGCGTTTGAAGGATAAAGGTTTCGCAGCAAAAGTAGATCGTGAAGAGGTCCAAAAAGGGGCCGCGCTGTTTGGGGTTGACATGACCGAACATATTCAGTTCATAATTGATGTTCTGCAAAGAAATAAGAGTGAGCTCGGGATTTAGGGGTAAGATGTGCTAAGTTTGGAGGCTGAGGCGCCTCCCCCTGGCGCGTCATTCCGCGCTTTCTCCAGGTTCGTCTGCAGTGTGGATTTCCGTATTTTTGCATTAATGATCAACGCGCTTCTCCTCTCAAATTCCACCTTGCCTGGTACTGAATTCTTCACCTGGCCTCGCCCCTATGTCAAACAATTTCTTGGGCCCTCAAAAAGGAAGCTCGTTTTCGTTCCTTTCGCTGCTGTCACCTTGTCGTACGAGGAATATGCTGAAAAAGTGAAGGAGGTATTCAATTCAATCGGTTATGAGATTGAGAGCTTGCATACAGTTTCCGACAAACACGAAGCCGTAAGAAACGCTGAAGCATTTCTAGTTGGCGGAGGGAATTCGTTTGCGTTATTACACTGGATAAACAAGTTTGATTTGCTGAACGGAATCCGCGAGCGCGTGATTGGTGGTATTCCCTATATCGGATGGAGCGCGGGTGCTAACCTCGCTTGCCCCACCATCATGACAACCAACGATATGCCTATCGTACAGCTGCCGACTTTGAATGCGCTTAACCTCGTTCCGCTCCAGATCAATCCTCATTATCACGAACTGAAGTTTGAGGGCCAGGGCGGTGAAACCCGTAAAGAGCGGCTTGAAGAATTCGTGGCC
>DASWTP010000219.1:0-3433 GCA_036402075.1 Chryseosolibacter sp.
CCGAGAAACAAGAGCGGAACGGTGTTTGAGACCAGGTGGTTAAAACTTCCGTGGAGCATAGGACCGCTGAAGATCCCAATCAATCCCATGGGTGTCCAGGGCACGATTCCAAAGAGGCTGAGAGGCCATCCATACATGTACTCAACGTAAAATGCGGCCCACATCAGAAATACCAGACGAAAAGGAACTACGGAACTGGCAAACCACGATTGGCTCATGAAGATCGGTTAATTGAGCCTGCAATTAAATAAATAAGTTAGTTTCCCACGTATGTTTAAATTAAAAAAGGTCCCAGAATGAGAGATTTAACCTTTTCATTCCAGCAATGGTATTGATATATTTACTAGTTGATAACTAGCTAACCATGTACGAGAAAGAACCCGTCAAGATTTTTGTCGTGGAGGACGACCCCGCCTACACCAAATTCTTAAAATACGTTCTTGGTTTGAACCCGGACTATGAAGTTGAATTCTTTACAACCGGTAAATCATGCCTTGACAACCTGCACAAGGGGCCGACCATCGTAACATTGGATTATTCGTTGCCCGACATGGCGGGCGAAAAAGTTCTTCAGCAGATCAAATCAATTGATCCGAACATCAGTGTTATCATTATTTCGGCTCAGGAAAAAATTGGTACAGCAGTCGAGCTCTTGAAGGCCGGGGCTTACGATTATATCACGAAGGACCAGGACACGAAAGACCGCGTCCTAAATTCTATCAATAACGCGAGGAACAAATCTTCGCTGATCAAGGAGATTGACTTTTTAAAGAAAGAAATCAGCGAAAAATACGAATTCGAAAAAAGCATAATCGGCACCAGCACGGCTATCAAAAAAATATTTTCGCTCCTGGAAAAAGCCTGCAGCACCAACATCTCAGTTTCGATTACCGGGGAAACGGGAACGGGTAAAGAGCTGGTCGCAAAGGCTATCCATTACAATGGCAAACGGAAGAACAAGCCATTCGTTGCGGTAAACATCGCTGCCATTCCTCGCGACCTGATCGAAAGTGAATTATTCGGCCACGAGAAGGGCGCGTTTACCGGTGCGATTACGCGCAGGATCGGGAAGTTCGAAGAAGCAGATGGGGGCACGATCTTCCTCGATGAGATCGGTGAGATGGATCCCAACTTGCAGGCCAAGCTATTGCGCGTTTTGCAGGAACGCGAGATTACCCGCATAGGAGGAAACCAGATCGTTAAGCTTGACGTACGCGTTATTGCTGCAACACATAAAGACCTCGCCACCGAAGTGAAGGAAGGCCGATTCCGCGAGGATTTGTATTACCGGCTGCTCGGCCTGCCGATTGCACTGCCACCCCTGCGCGAACGAGGCAACGATGTTATCCTGATTGCGAAGTTTTTCCTGGATAACTTTACGAAGGAAAACCAGATGCCGAAATTCAAGATCAGCCAGGAGGCGCAGCAGAAGTTGATGCAATATCCCTTTCCCGGAAACATCCGCGAGCTGAAATCGATTATTGAACTGGCGGCCGTCATGGCCAACGACCAGGAAATAAAACCCCAGGACATCACGTTCAACAGCTCCACGCGACTTGAGTCGTTCCTTCACCAGGAAATGACCATGGAGCAATATATGTTTAAGATCATCCGGCACTTCCTGAACAAGCATGACGGCAATGTGCTGGAGGTGGCGCGCAAACTGGACATTGGAAAATCGTCACTCTACCGGTATCTCAAAGAGATGGACGCTGCAGGGATCTAGCGTATGGACCTGAAACAGTATGTCACAAAAGGTTCCTTTTACAAAGCCGTGGTGGAAGATGGCTCTGATTTGATTTTTGTTGTCGATTTTGACGGGAACATTTGCTATCACAACGCATCGGTAGGTGACACATTAGGTTACAAGTCGCGGTCATTAGCTGGAAGAAACTTCTTCGACTATATTCTCCCCTCGTCTCTTCCCGACTTCAAAGCAAAATTCAAACAAAGCCAGAAGCGTGCGTACACAGAAAAGGTCGAGTTTCAATTTTTATGTGCCGACACTTCGTTCCGATTCCTGGAGTTCAACGCCATCAACCTTAAACACAAAGAAGGCCTCGAAGGGTTTATCCTTGACTGCCGTGACATCACGCAGCGCAAAAAAGATGCGGAGGAACTGGTGAGACTTCAAAAGACAAAAGAGCAGTTCCTTGCGAACATCAGTCATGAGATTCGGACACCGATCAACGGCATTGCCGGTATGGCTGATCTTCTAGGCCAAAAGGCAAATGTAGAAGAACAGGAAACCTACCTCAACGCCATCCGGCACTCAGCGGAAAACCTGAAGCTGATCATCAATGATATCCTTGATCTCGCTGCAATCGAATCGGGAAAGCTCAAGTTTGAAAAGATCGGATTCAACCTGACTGACCTTGTGCCTACCCTGATCAGCACGTTTGCTTACCAGGCAAAGGAGAAAAATATTACCCTTGACTATTTCATTGAGCCAAAGCTTAACCGAATTCTCATTGGCGACCCGGTGAGGCTCAACCAGGTCCTCATCAACCTGATCAGCAATGCCGTTAAGTTCACCCACAGCGGTTCGATCAACGTCAGCTGTTCAATTGAGCGCCAGCAGCGCGACACGTGCTGGGTTCGCTTTGAGATTTCAGACACGGGAATCGGTATTCCGGCAGAGAAGCTGACTACGATTTTCGAAAGCTTCAGCCAGGCCGATGCCAGCGTGACACGTAAGTATGGCGGAAGTGGCCTCGGACTTACCATCGTCAAACAATTGGTCGAACTCCAGAATGGGAAAATTACCGTGCGGAGCGAAGAGGAAATTGGCTCTACGTTCATCGTGCTCATGCCGTACTCCGTGGGAAAAGCAAATACAATTTATACATCCACTCTTGCGTCACAGAAACTGCAAGACAATACCCTGACGAAAAACATGAAGGTGCTTCTTGTAGAAGACAATGATATTAACCGTTTGTACGCCAAGAGTATTTTGAAGAACTGGCAATGCGAAGTTGATATTGCGGAGAACGGACTTGTGGCCATCGAAAAAGTGAAAAGCGGAGACTATGATCTGGTACTGATGGACATTCAGATGCCGGTAATGGATGGTTATGAAGCCACCAAAACCATACGGCTGATGGATGGCTCGCGGAAGGACATTCCGATCCTGGCGCTGACCGCCAACGCCACCAAGCCTGACATCGAACGCTGCCTGACTTCAGGCATGAACGATTACCTGCCGAAGCCCTTTACTCCTGACGACCTTCATCGCAAGATCGTCCTTGAGCTGAAAATAAGGCCCAAAAAAGAACCTGAGAAGCAAACTCCCGCCCGGGCTGCCGGCTACGACCTTACCTATTTGCGATCGATCTCAAATAACAACGAGGAATTTATCCAGGAGATGATGCAAACCTTCGTTCAGACGATGCCGGGTGTGCTGGATCAAATGCGCGGTGGACTGGCAGAAAAG
>DASWTP010000220.1:0-15889 GCA_036402075.1 Chryseosolibacter sp.
AGACGGAAAGGAATTCCCGTTCCGCTGGTCGAGATCAAGGCAGTGTTCACACCGTTGTTTCCCAGCTGGTTTGACACCAACACTTGTGGAATACGTGAAACGAAGATACCTGTACCCCCGCGGATTTGAGTTGTCTTATCGCCTTTTACATCATAGTTAAATCCAAGACGTGGAGATAACAGAAGTCTGTTCTTAGGGAAAGCGCCTGTGTTTACACTATATTCCTCATCGTTCTCATTTCTGAATGTCAAACCGCCTACAACTGGATTGTAGAAGTCTTCAGCCGTTGAGTTATCGTACGCAAAAATCTCTGCGCGAACACCACCGGTTACCTTCAACTTATCCGTTACCTGGAATTCATCCTGCACGTAGAACGCATAGGTTGTAGTTTTCAATACCTGCCATGGCTCAACACCGTTCGGTAACAAGGATACCCTCAGGTTATAACGGTCAACCGTTGTAGGTGAAGTGGTACGGGTTGGGTTGTTTACGTAATCAAGCGCTGCAGCTTTAAAGTCCGCGATTGAATTGTAAACATAGAGACCGTTAGACACCGGGAAGAACAAATTGTCAGACTTGTATTTTTCGAATGAAATACCTGCGGTGATGGTGTGGTCGCCAGCGAAGTATGTAAAGTTGTCAGTCAGGTTAAAAGTAGAGTAGCGAAGTTTGTTGCTTGGTGTGAAAGGGTCGAAACCAAGGGTGATATACGTTGAGTTCGATGCTGGGGCTCCGTCCTGGATCTCGATGGTAGGGAACAGCGCAGTACGGTACTTGCGGTCTTCGTTTTGGTAATTGTAAGTCGCAATAAACTTGTTTGAGAATTTGCTCTGGAAGTTTGAGTTCAGCTCCAGCGCTACAGAGCGGGTGTTGTCTGCGATGATGTAACCTGTGTTCTCTGGTGACAGAGCAAGGTTACCTGCATAGCTACCGGTAGGATATCCCTGTCTGTTTCCAAAACCTGCTGTGTTACTGCTGTTACTATTACTGATGGACTGGCCTGATTCAGAATCATGGTGAGAGTAACGCAAAGCGATCTTATGATTCTGATTCAGGTTGTAATCCAAACGGATCAACGCCTTTTTAGAAGTGATTTCATTGTTGAACTGATCAATCTTTCCTGCATCCCAGTTGAAATTTGTTAACATGAATTGCTTGAGGTCATTCAGATCGGCTGCTGTTACGCGGGAGACGTTTCCTTGTGCGCCTGGCTGATCCGCCACCCATGTCAATGCTGGTGTGCTGCTGGTGAACTGCTCTCCATTAATAAAGAAGAACAATTTATTCTTAATGATCGGGCCACCAATTCTAAAACCCGTTGTTTTCTCATCTACGTTTACCCCAGTCAATTCCTGACCGTAAACTTTGTTTCCAACCAGACCGTTTCCGCGGAACAGGTGATAAACTGACCCGGAAACATCGTTGGTACCGGAACGCGTAACTGCGTTAATGCTTGCCCCGGCAAAACCTGATTGACGAACATCGTAAGGAGCGATGTTGAGCTGGATTTCATCGAAAGCATCCAGTGAAACTGGTGTCGTTCCCGTACGACCACCCGCCTGCGCTGATGACCCGAGACCAAAACCGTTGTTGAAAACTGATCCATCAATCGTAAAATTGTTGAAACGGCTGTCCTGACCGGCAAACGAACGACCATTGCTGTATGCATTGTACTTAACGATGTCGTTTACGGTTCGGCCGATGGTAGGGAAAGCGTTGATCGTACCACGGTTGAAAGAACTTGCCGCACCGGTCCGGTCTCCACTGAAGATGTCATTCCGGTCAGCTGTTACTGTAACTTCGCTGAGTTGTGTGCTCTCATCAGCAAGGGTCACGTTTAATGTTGCTGCCGTACCCAGACTTAGATACACATCGTTGAAAACTTGTTCTTTGTAACCAACGAAAGTTACTTTTACCTGGTAAGGACCACCCACACGCATACCGGGAATGTTAAATCTTCCGGTGGCTTGTGTCACGGTACCATACTCAGTGCCTGATGGCTGATGTACAGCTACGATGGTTGCGCCTGGCAAACTTTGTCCGCTGGCATCGGTTATTACACCCGTGATTGACGAGGTTGTAACCTGCGCAAACAAATTTGCTGAGGCTGCTAGCATTACTGCTAAAGTCAGTTGTAAAAATTTCCTCATAAAATTAGGTTTGAATTGGGGTTAAATGAGCGAGGCAAAAATATCCCTTTGCTTACACATTACCTTTACTGTACCTTTAATTCTATCCACATTTTTTTTACAATATGTTAACACTGTTCATGTTGCACTCGAAACAAACCCGCTAATTGTTTGACCCATACGATCTTAGTTTAAACCTACTTTTATTTCCCTAAACCATGCTTAAACACCTTCTTGCAATCTCCCTTTTTTGGCTGGTCTTTTCGTTGCACACGTTAGCGCAGGCTGACCTGAGTTATTACCTGCCCGATGGCGTTACTTATGATCCAAAAATTCCAACCCCAAAATCTGTAATTGGGCACGAGGTAGGTGAATTCCATGTGAGCCACGACAGGCTGGTAAATTACATGTACGCCCTCGACAAAGCCTCGGACCGGGTTACGCTCGAGGTTACCGGATACACGCACGAAGCCCGTCCACTACTCTTGTTAACGATAACATCGCCCGCGAACCACCAGAAAATAGAAAGCATTCGCGCGCAACATGTTCAGCTCACGGATCCATCAAGATCCGGAAGCCTCGATACACGCTCAATGCCCGTGGTCTTTTACCTGGGTTGCAGTATCCATGGAAACGAAGCCAGCGGTAGCAATGCCGGACTACTGATGGCTTATCATTTCGCGGCCGCGCAAGGCAAGGACATTGAAAATGAACTCGAGAATACCATAATCCTCTTCGACCCCAGTTTCAATCCTGACGGCATGCACCGGTTCTCGAGCTGGGTAAATTCCCGGAAAAGCAAGTCGATTTCTCCAGACCCATCCGACATGGAACACAACGAGGCCTGGCCCGGTGGACGAACAAATCATTACTGGTTCGATCTGAATCGAGACTGGTTGGTGGCACAGCAGCCCGAATCAAAAGCCAGGATCAAAAAATTTCATGAATGGAAGCCCAATGTGCTCACCGATCACCATGAGATGGGAACGAATTCAACGTTCTTCTTTCAGCCCGGTGTTCCTTCACGCATGCACCCACTCACCCCGGCATCTAATCTTGAACTCACAAAAAAAATAGCTGCCTACCACGCCAGAGCCCTTGATGGCATCGGCTCCTTCTACTTTACACAAGAGGGCTATGATGATTTTTACTATGGAAAAGGATCAACGTTCCCGGACGTGCAGGGTGCCATCGGAATTCTGTTCGAACAGGCGAGTTCGCGCGGTCACGCACAGGAAAGTCAAAATGGCATAGTGACATTTCCATTCACCATTCGCAATCAATTTGTGACTGCGCTTAGTTCGTTGAGAGCAGTCACCGAGCTCAAGACCGACCTCCTGAACCATCAGCGCCAGTTTTACAAAGACGCTCTTGCGGATGCAGCAAAAGATCCTGTCAAGGCAATCATCTTCGGATCAAAGGACAAGGCACGTGTCTTTCACCTGGCCGAAATTATCGCGCAGCACCAGATTGACCTGTATCAGCCTACCGCCACGCAGACAATCAATGGAAAAACATTTGACGTTGAATCGAGCTTCATTCTTCCGATGAACCAGTCGCAGTACCGCCTCATCAAAGGCATGTTTGAAAGGCGAAATCAGTTCACGGATAGTCTGTTCTACGATATTTCAAGCTGGACACTTTCGCTGGCGGCAGGGCTCGACCACGAAGAATTGAAATCAGCGCCATCCCTCGGACAAAAAATCACGGAGGTGAAATTCCCTGTCGGAAAACGCATAGGCGAAAAGTCAGAGTATGCGTATGTTTTCGATTCGTATGGATTTTATACACCGCGGGCAATTTTTCGATTATTAGAAAAAGGCATTCGTGTAAAAGTAGCGACCGATCCCTTCCACCATCCTTCCGGCAAGCGTTTCGAACGAGGATCGATTCTTGTCCCTGTGTCGGGCCAGGAGAAGCCAATCGAATTGATCACGTTCCTCATCAGCGAGATCACATCGAAGGATGGAATTGACGTCTACAGCTTCGACACAGGACTCGATTTTAAAGGCGTAAGCCTTGGCAGTGGCTCATTCCTGCCTGTCCGCAAGCCTGAAATTGCCATGCTTGTGGATGCTGGTGTTTCCGCCAACGATGCTGGCGAAATGTGGCACCTGCTCGATACGCGATTCAACATCCCGGTGACGATGCTGCCCATCACGGTTTTCAACAACGCTAATTTGACCCGTTACAACACCATCATTTTTCCTCCAGGTTCCTACAATTCGATCAGCGAGGGTGCGAAGGAAAAACTGAGAAACTGGGTGCAGGCAGGTGGCGTGATTGTCGGCCTCGAAAACTCCCTTACCTGGCTTACGACCGCAGGCCTTGGAAAATTTGAGATGAAGCGTGACGAAGAACAAAAATCTCCTGCTAAGCCACGTCAGTATGCCGACATCGAAGAATTTGCCGGAGCCCAACAGACGGACGGTGCTATCTTTGAAGCCGCGGTGGACCTCACGAACCCGCTTCTCTACGGATATTACTCGAACCGAATGCCTGTGTTCAAGAGTAATAATTTGTACATGACAAAAGCGATGGGAGCGTATGCCAACCCGATTGTAATGACATCGAATCCGTTGCTGAGCGGATATATTTCAAAGGCGAATTTTGCGAAAGTGAAAGACGCATCAGTTGTCGGGATTTCCGCACTGGGTCGTGGACGAGTGATCGGATTTACCGAGAACCTGGCCTTCCGCGCATTTTGGTTCGGAACGAATCGGTTATTGATGAACGCGATCTTCTACGGACCGTTGATCAACGATGCGGCCTCACGGTAAAAAGCCGATAACCGCCAAGAAAGCAAAGAAGGCGCAAAACACGCTAAGTTTCTGAATCAATTCTACTTCGCGAGCGTTGCGCCTTCTTCGCGCTCGTGGTTGTCCCGGATTTTACTTTGTGACGACCTGATAAGCCTTTTCTCCGTTCACTTGGGTCTCTTTCAGCACACGGGTCTGCTGCAATTCTCCGATGAGTTGATTCACCAGGGGCTCATTGGCTTCACCAATATGCGCCACGATTTGCGCATACGTCTTAATATCGTTCGGGGCTTTTCTGAAATTTGTGATGTAATTCAGGATGTCAATTTTCTTGATCATTAGGCTCGAAATGTGTTGAATATTTCGAAATATACGGGTCGAATAAATAAAGGTTATGCGATCGTTCGGAATCGAACGCGGTTTTTTTTAAAGTTTTCGAACAAATCCGTGGGAATCATTTCCGCGCCACTTGTTAACCGATGTAATGCTCCTCATGATTCAATAAAACGCGCTAAGGGCAGAACCCGCTCACCAAACACACGAATAAACTGCTCCTGCTCGCGATTTACATTATGAAGGATTATTTTCTCGAAGCCCAGTTCGACATAGCTTCTAATCCATTCGATGTGTTTCTCCAGGTCTGACGAGATGTTCACAAACTTCGACATATCTTCTTTTTTAACATATTCGCCAGTAACATCAAACTGTTTTACCGTCCAAAGGTCATCAAGGATTTCCGGGGGCAAGACATTTGTCCTCCACTGATCCCACGCGCCTTGCAACGCGCGTTCATTCGTGCTGTCGTATGATAACTGAACTTTCAGATACATGGGTTTGCCTTCGCCTCCGCCATTTCGAAAAGCTTCGACCACTTCGCGCAGCTCCCCGACAGGCCTGCTCACGGTGATCAAACCATCCGCCCAGCTCCCAATCCATCCTGCTGTTTTCTTGCTCACTGCAGCGCCAATCAAAAGCGGAAAAATCTTTGGCAGTGTATATAATTTGGCGTCATGAATGTTGACCAGGCCTTCATGTGTAACGCATTTCCCACGGAATAATTTACGAATGATCTCTGCACATTCCTGCAGCCGTTGGTTCCGTTTTGATTTGGTAAGCCACTTATCACCGGTTATATTTTCGTTGAGGGCCTCCCCGCTTCCAAGCGAAATCCAAAAGCGTTCCGGGAACATTTCGGAGAGCGTTGCCGCGGCCTGGGCCACCACCGCTACATTATTTCGCTGACCTGGTGCGCACACGACCCCAAACGGAATTTTTGTTGCCTGCATGGCTGCGCCCAGCCACGCAAATGAATAACCGCTATGACCCTGTCTTTCACTCCACGGATGAAAGTGGTCCGAACAATTTATCGCATCAAAACCCGACTGCTCCGCCAAGATGGCAAACTTCAGCAACTCCGAAGGAGGGAATTGTTCGTGCGAGGCGTGATATCCGATATGAACCATTTTAAAACTAAGATTTAAAAGTTAAGTTTCGCGACCAGCCGCTTTATGTGAGTGTGCGGTACCATTGATAACCGTATCCCTTGATTTCAAATCGGTCGTCAAACTGCGTGACCTCCCGACACCCGAATACATCAACTAGTTTAACACCATGCAAACCGATTTCTTTTTTGGTGACTGACACGTGATTGTCAGCGAGGTGATGGATAAAAAACATTTTATCACCCTTATACTCGTAACAATGCGCCACCACACTTTTCACGCGGCACGGCAGCAGTTTCAATTCGCCAACACCAATCTCCGGACATTGTTTACGAATACTAATGAGGCTTTCAATCCAATTGAGGAATGATTGCCGGTTGCGCTGCGCATTCAACACATTCACCCTGCTATAACTGAATTCCCCGCGTTCAACTGGCTTGCGTACCAGCTTGTCAGCTGCAGCTGATGAAAACCCTCCGTGAATTCCCTCCGACCATTGCATCGGTGTTCTCACACTTGCCCGACCGGGTAATTCAAGATTGTCGCCCATTAAAATCTCGTCACCATAACGAATCATTGGTGTGCCCGGCAAACTAAACATCAGGCTGTAACACATTTCGAGGTACTCGGTGTTATTGTTCAGCATGGGCGCAAGGCGCCTGCGGATTCCCCGGCCATAGATCTGCATGTCTGAGTCGGGGGCAAATTTGGAGAACACTTTCCCCCGGTCCTCTTCTGAGAGCAGTGACAGGCTCAACTCATCATGATGACGCAAAAAATTTAGCCACTGTTGGTCATAGCGGATAGCAGGCAATGATTTCATCGCTGTCTCAAGAGGCGCAGCATCCTCGCGTGCAAGAGCAAGGAAGAAATTCTGGTTGATGTAAAAATTAAACATCATGTGCATTCTTTCTTCTTCCAGGAAGCACTGGATTTTCTCAGGCCCTCCGTTTACTTCCGCCAGCAGAATCGCATCACCTTTCTCGTGCACGGTGTGCTTCCGCATGTCATTGATGAATGTGATGAGCCCACCGCGGTCCACGCCAATCATTCCGTAATTTTCCACCAACAGCTCTGCCGCGTCCACCCGGAACCCATGAATTCCCAGCTTCAGCCAGAAGCCAATAATCTTTAAGATCTCGTTTTGAACCTCCGGGTTACTGATGTTTAAATCCGGTTGTTCCTTGTAAAAACGATGGAGATAGAATTGCCGCGCAACCTCATCGTACGTCCACATGGTTTCCTCTTCACCTGTAAACATCAAATCCTTCTTATCAAACGGCAACGGCTGATCGGCCCAGACATAAAAATTCCGATAGCGGCTTGTCTTGCTTTTACGCGCCTCCTGGAACCATGGATGTTCAATTGACGTGTGGTTTACCACCAGGTCAATGATCACTTTGATTCCAAGGTCCTGAGCTTTAGAAACAAACTCGGCAAAATCTCCAAGGGTGCCATAGCGCGGGTCAACGCTGTAATAATCGATCACATCATAACCATTGTCGTAGTTCGATGATTTATAGAAAGGGATGAGCCAGATACACGTTGCACCAAGACCGGAGATGTAGTCCAGCTTTTGAATGAGCCCTTGAAAATCGCCAACACCATCGCCATCTGAGTCGAAGAAAGTTTCAACGTTCAGGGAATAGAAGATCGCGTTCTGATACCAGCTTGATTTCATGTACGCTAAAGGTTTCCCGGGTATGCGATTGTGGACAGCAATGCATTTGCCGCTTGCCTTGAATCGAGGCGTGTGTGCTGAACAACGATCGGTATGCTGGACGAGATAACGCTTGCGTAGTCGGTGTCACGGGGAATTACTTCCGGGTCATTGAAATCATTAAACCGAAAATGTCTTGTACGCCTACCATCAACTGAAAACTTAAATGGACCTGCCGGATCCCGATTTGTGAAATAGATCATGATCTCGATCTGCGCGACCTGATCTGAAGTATTGAGTATGCAAACTGTTTCGTGCGATGTAAACTCAGGTCCGGGACCCGTACTCTTTGAAGGAATGTATCCCTCAGCAATAGCCCAAATTCTTTTTCCAATTCCTTCGTGCACCATATCGAGTGTGATAAATATATCATGCCCGAGATCTGCAATTGCCGGTTCAACCTTAGACGGTCGAGGCAATAGGAAATAGCCATAGCTATGGCAGGACGGGGCCAAACGCTTATCATTTCGCTCACCCTCACTCATCTGCTCACGGTATTTCGTACCTTGTCGGTTATCTCATGGCACACGTACCTCATTTAATTACCGATCTCGCTTTGATCCTTGCAGTTGCAGCGGTCACCACGTTGATTTTTAAAAAAATAAACCAGCCAGTGGTGCTAGGTTATATTATTGCCGGTTTCCTTGTCGGACCACATGTTTTTCTCGTGCCGACTGTTGCAGACCCGGAGGGTATCAAAGTTTGGTCGGAGATCGGGGTGATATTTCTATTGTTCACGCTCGGACTTGAGTTCAGCTTCAGAAAATTAGCCAAGGTGGGCGGATCTGCTTTCATCACCGCGCTGGTCGGCATCACGCTCATGAATGGTATCGGGTTTCTTACCGGGATCCTGCTCGGCTGGAAATTTATGGATTGCTTGTTCCTCGGAGCTATCCTGTCAATTTCGTCCACTACCATCATCATGCGCGCCTTTGACGAGTTGGGTGTTCGCACAAAAAAATTTGCAACGCTGGTGCTAGGCGTTCTGATCGTTCAGGACCTGGTTGCCATCCTGCTCCTGGTCATGCTCTCAACGTTTAGCGTCACCCAGCAATTTGCAGGCAGCGAACTCCTGATCCAGGTGTTAAAGCTTCTCTTTTTCCTGACGCTCTGGTTTCTTGCGGGAATCTTTTTCGTTCCAACGTTCCTCAAGCGTGCAAAGAATCTCCTGAATGACGAAACATTGCTTATTGTTTCCATTGCACTCTGCCTTGTGATGGTGATGCTGGCCGTGAAAGTTGGATTTAGTGCAGCACTTGGAGCGTTTATCATGGGTTCAATTCTGGCCGAGACAACGCAAGCTGAGCGCATTGAGCACCTTGTTTACTCCGTGAAAAATCTGTTTGCAGCGGTATTTTTTATTTCCGTTGGCATGATGATCGACCCAACGGTGCTACAGGAGTATGCGCTGCCAATCCTTTTTATTTCTCTGATCATTATTGTCTGCATGAGCCTGACGTTTTGCCTCGGAGCACTCCTTTCCGGGCAGTCGTTGAAACACTCCATCCAGGCGGGAATGAGCCTGGCGCAGATCGGTGAATTTTCATTTATCATCGCTTCGCTTGGCGTGAGCCTGGGCGTGACCAGCTCGTTTCTATATCCTATTGCGGTCGCTGTTTCTACAATCACCACCTTCACCACGCCATTCCTGATCAGGCAGTCATCGTCAGTTTACGCGCGGGTGGAAAAAATTCTTCCCTCCAAATGGGTTGCTGGCATGAACCGATATAGCTCAAGCTCGCAGCAACTTTCCGCCTATAGCGAATGGAAAGAACTTCTGAACGCATACCTTGTCAACTCACTGATCCACTCCGTGCTGATCGGTTCGCTGATTATCCTGTCAAGAAATTTTATCGTCCCTTACATCAATAATTCAGTGCATAATGAATTGGCGGCTAAGCTTGTGTCGGTTGCCGTCACGATGATTCTCATGATCCCGTTCATCTGGGCGCTCTCCGTGCGAAGAGTGCAACGGGAGGCATATGCGAATCTCTGGTTGAACAGGCGGCTGAACCGGGGCCCGCTCATTGCTCTTGAAATTGCCCGGATTGCACTGGCCGTGGTTTTCGTTGCGCTGCTCATTAACTTGTACTTCTCCATTGCCACCGCCATCATCATCGCCCTGGTATCCATGGCCGTTGCTACCGTACTTTTTAATAATAAACTGCAGCTGTTCTACGACCGGCTTGAAAGACGTTTTCTCTCGAACCTCAATGAGCGGCAGGCAAGAAGATTTCTTAAAAGCGAAATCGCCCCGTGGGATGCTCACCTTGCAACGTTCGATGTGCTGCCTGAATTCAAAGATGCAGGGAAGCAATTGCAGGAGCTACGACTTCGTGAACAATTCGGAATCAACATTGCGCTGATTGAACGCGGTAACATCTCTATTCTTACTCCTGACCGCTACGAACGTCTTTACCCAGGTGACAAACTTTCAGTGATCGGCACTGATGATCAGCTTGCGAGGGTGAAAGAAATATTCGAAAGCAGGGTGGCCTTACCTGCAGAAACACAGATCCACGATGACCAGATCAGCTTACAAAACTTTACAGTGGACAAAGAATCGAAACTTTGCAATGTCACCATCCGACAGTCGGGATTGCGGGAACAGGCGAAAGCCCTTGTAGTGGGGCTGGAGCGAAACGGCCAGCGGACACTCAATCCCGAATCAACGATCAAGCTGACGGAGGGTGATGTCGTATGGATCGTGGGTGTTCAGAAGAGTATAGAGAGCTTTCTTTCGAAAAAATTTGAACGTGTGGTTTAGTCATTCCCTACATTTGACTGCGAGATCGGTTAGGTTAACTACGGTCGTCTTCAACTCAAGCATGTAGGCAATTCCAATACAAACTTCGCAGCCGAATATCAGCGACAACATTGCGTTTGCCCGGCAATGGATCAATTTCTACTTTCATGGCCGTATTGTCACAATCGATTTGGGTTAGCGGCCGAAGGATTCATCACCTCTAATGCGGAATGAAAATGGATACAACGATCCACAGGGATGCGACTACAGGATCACGAACCTGATCACAACGTGAACGATGTCATCGCAAACGGGAAGTTGTTACCTGCATTGAAGCGGCAACATTGAAAATATTGATTTAAGCAACAACTGAAATGAACATAACAGGAAACGACCTCAAGCAAATTGGATTCAAGGAAAGCAAGGCGCTGGGCCTTGCGCTTGAACTGGTCGGGAAACACTACAAGGACGTTAGCTTTGACAATAAACTTGCGCTGCTAAAACAGATACTGGATAACCCTTCATCATTTCTCAATGATGGTATGCTTGCCCCTTTAGCAACAGCGTTGTTGAAGCCCGCTGATGAAACGATTGCATTGAACGTGGATGGTAAATCATACCAGATCTATGGCGCAGAAGCGATTGAGCAAGGCGCACTCCAGCAAATGGAAACAGCCATGAGATTGCCTGTTACCGTTGCAGGAGCCTTGATGCCTGACGCCCATCAGGGATACGGCTTGCCAATTGGTGGTGTACTGGCAACTCAAAACGCGGTCATTCCTTATGGTGTTGGCGTGGACATCGGCTGCAGAATGTGTATGACTATCTATGACCTCCCGACAAACCAGCTGGAGGGAAGGCGCGAAGATTTTAAGAAAATGTTATTGAACAATACAAAGTTCGGGCAGGACACGTTCAAAAAACCAAAGGATCACGAAATCTTCGAACGCAAAGAATTTTCTGAACTCGGCATAGTTCGTGAAATGAAAGATCGGGCATGGCAGCAGATTGGGTCGTCAGGAGGTGGGAACCACTTTGTAGAATTTGGAATCGTTGAAATTACAAGTCCGATCAATGAGTATAACCTGGCGCCCGGTCACTACGTTGCGTTGTTGTCGCACTCCGGTTCTCGCGGACTTGGAGCAAACATTGCGCGCCACTACACGAAAGTTGCTATGGACAAATGTAAACTCCCACAGGAAGCAAAACATCTGGCATGGCTTGACCTCGACACCGAAGAGGGACAGGAGTACTGGCTCGCCATGAATCTGGCAGGAGATTACGCCTCTGCATGTCACCACCAGATCCACGAGCGTATAGCCATCGGGTTGCGTGAAACACCGCTCGCAATGATTGAAAACCATCACAATTTCGCCTGGAAAGAAAAAGACGCCAATGGAAATGAGCTGATCGTGCATCGAAAGGGTGCTACCCCTGCGGGTAAAGACGTTCTTGGAATAATTCCAGGCTCGATGGCGACACCGGGCTTTATTGTGCGTGGTAAAGGATTGGCAGCGTCCATCAACTCCGCCTCCCATGGAGCAGGCAGAACAATGTCGCGCACAAAAGCCAAGCAAACCATCCTGCAGGGGCACGTGAACAAATTCTTAAAGCAAGCGGGTGTTGAATTGCTTGGCTCCGGTCTCGATGAGGCTCCCATGGCATACAAGGATATCCACCAGGTGATGAGCCATCAAAAAGATCTTGTAGACGTTCTCGGGTCATTTATGCCAAAAATTGTGAGGATGTGCGGGGACGAGAAGTTCCAGGAAGTGGATTAAAAACGTAAATCCAGAAAAAAGGCAATACGAATCAATTGACCGGGGCCGGCAACACGGTGCTCAACTCGCGATAGCGACACAACGCGTTTGCCCACTTCATCTGTTCGATGCTATTGCATTCGGCTTCAAACAAGCTCGGTGACGCCACAAGTATGCAGATGCATTTTGCGCGACTTGTAGCTACGTTCAGCCGATTCGGATTAAAAAGAAAGTTTAAGCCGCGCGGTGCATCCTGCACACTGGAACTCGCCATTGAGTAAATAACAACAGGTGCTTCACGTCCCTGGAACTTATCAACTGTTCCAATGTCAACTTTGGGAAGCGCTTCTTTCAACGCATCAACCTGTGCATTGTAGGGAGCAACAATTAGAATATCTTTCTCCGTAATTTTCGTGGACTGTCCGTGGGCGTCCACCCAACATCCACTCCTCAGCAGGTCGTCAACGATCGAGGTAATCTTCTCAATCTCTTCAAACGACCGGTTCTGATTCCCTGCGTGCTCAACGCGGACATAAAACAGTCCGGCACCATCGAATTGAGTCCCACCTGTAATGACCTGGTTCTTGAGCTCAGGCAACGACTGCAATTCACCTTTGTAAAAAATCTCCGAAGTGAACCTGGCGATGGCGGGATGGATCCTCCTTGTTATATTCAGAAAAAGTCCACGTCCTTTTGGCATCACGACTTCACCATCAAGTATGTGGGTGAGCGCAGCAACTCCGCTGTTCTCCGGATGCGCACCGCGTTGTGGCTGTTCGAGCTGCTGTGGATCTCCCAGTAGGATAACGTTGCTGGCAGCCCGTGATGCAGCGAGCACCTGTGAAAGTGACATTTGCCCGGCCTCGTCAACGAACAAATAATCGAGTGAGCCCACGAGATCGTCATCGGCCCATAGCCATGCCGTTCCACCCACCAGCGCCCGCGCGTCAATTGCCTGGCGGATCTTGGTTTTGTTTTTCTCCTGCCTGATCCAGCCTGGTAAATCCATCTTTTCATTCACCTTGTGCGTGAACTGAACCTTCTGGCCACGTTTTGCAGCTTCTTTCTCCACTGCTTCGAAAAGCGTTGTAATCACCCGGTGACTCACCGCGGTAACACCAATTTTTTTATTCGCGTTCAGCAGATCCAAAATCATGTGGGCACCCGTAAATGTTTTTCCTGTGCCGGGAGGACCCTGTATCGGAAGAATGCTGCGGTTAAGATTGATGGCAATTCTCGATGCCGCTGTCAACAGATCCTCTCCGTCTGACACAACCGCACCCTCCATTCGATTAACAAGCTGAGGCTTTCGTCTCATCAGCAGGTCTTTCGCAGCCCAGTAGTCACCCATTCGCGCCAGCCCATTGTCGTCAACCTCTACGGCAATGGCAAGAATAGATGTCCACAGCTTTTCGATTTGAATAACGTCAAACTCGTGGACCGCTTTCGGGTGCACCGCAGCGGTCTCTCCTGTTTTTTTTATGTCGAGGATATTCTTTTCGTTGTCGATGAAAGTAATCTTGCCACAGCTGACTCCGAAAGGTTTTTCCTTTGTGAAGCTGTTCACGATGTATAAGCTATCACCTTCTTTCAAGCTGCACTCTTGTTCTGGGAACGTGTAACGATGCACAGGGCAATCACCTGCAACAACAACCTCCTTGAATGAAAGGTCCACGAGCGCATTTCGATCAGTCAACAAATCCTCGTATTCACCTTTCTGCAGCCTGAAGTATTCCCACCACGCACTTTTATTTTCCCTGCGGAAATATTGCAGTTGATTGGCAAGAAGCCATTTTGCCTTATGCTCCTCTGACCAGGCTTCCCGGTTCTCTGGCAAGGTGCTGGTCAGTGATTCAAAGAGTAGCTTGGACCTTTTTTCCAGTAAAAGTAAATCTGCGTCAGGGGTTTGCTCGCCCGGAGTTGGCCTGTGAAAAATCTCTCCTTTAGAAATAAGGTGCGTTCGTTGCTGCTCCAGCCAGCGGTGAAGCGCCTCCGTGGCCAGGCAGTCGTCTTCATTGTAATCCTGGACGAGGTCAATGATCTCTTTGGGTACCCTGTCGAATTCGTGCAGCTGAAGAGCACTCTCCAATATTTTGCGCCCTTTTGAAGACTCGCGTAAGTCAGCCTTCCGAACAAAGTCGCGTGCAAATTTTTCGACATCCTTGAGCGAATAGCGTTCTACGCTGGCAATAATTGCTTCTTTGACAATACCGTGAAGGTCAATGAATTTTTCTTTACGAAGCAAGTCGTCCAGCTCGAGCTCAGCAACAGCGTACTGATGCGAAAGTCGTTTCACGGTTGAAGGTTCGTATGCGCCATAGTGGTAGATGGATAAATCCGGGTAAGACTTTAACCGATCCAGAATAAAATGCATCACTTTTTCAAACGCGCGCTTTTCTTCGATTCGATTCGTTGACCAAAACCTTTCGTACCGGAGGTTTTTCCCGTCATGATAAGCAATGCCGAAAAGGTACTCCAGGCTGCCGCCCTGGAAAAAAGCATCACCCTCGATGTCAAGATACAGGTCACCGACAGACGGCTCAGGAAGTCGGTTCAACCCACGCTTTTCCTCAACGGGCAAGATCGGCTCATAGATCATCGATTTCGTGACCCGCCCCTGAAGCTGAATTTTTGCCTGCCGCTGCTTCTTCACCAGCAACTCAAGATTTCCGCGCTCGGGTCGCGTGAGATTTTCTGCCAAAGCAAACGTCTCAAGTGTAGCAATCCGCTGTTTCTTCAACTCTTCAATCTGTGACTTTCGCAACCCTGCAACAAACGACAGGTGATCGTCTTGCCTTCGTTTTTCATTACAATCCGTCCACCAGTTGCAGATTGAACAATGCTCAACCTCCTCCGGATACGTTGGCAACGGTGATGATGCCATCAGTTCGCTAAACCTGTTCTTCACGAACGCGTAGTACGCCTTGAATTCACCAAACAAATATTCGTCTACCTGGAAGGAATTATCCGCTTCACGTCCCGGCATCACGATCTGGAATTTTTGTGGTGCGACTCCCTGCACCTGTTCGAGGAGATCGCTGTAAAAGCAAAGTTGTATTATGGCGGATGTCCTCGTGTTTCGCGAGAGCTTGGTATCCTGCACTTCGTAACACCAATTGCCGAATTTGCTCACCCCCGGCACTTTCATTAAAATGTCGGGGAAACCTTGCCACTCCTGGTAGCATAGTTTTCCCTGCACGATCACGTCCTTACCTTCGGCCATCGCCTGCACTGTTGCCACAAAGGTCTTCCTGGAAGAATCCGTCACACTTTTGTTTAGCGATACCAGGTACTGAACATAGCGGGCTTCGTGCTCGCGGCCACGTTGTTTCA
>DASWTP010000221.1:0-4585 GCA_036402075.1 Chryseosolibacter sp.
ACTACGTGGACTTCAACACATTTAGGACGAGTAGTTTTGAAAATGGACTCGCCATAGTGAGCCAGACTCTTGAAGGCGACGGGCTACGCGCTTTTTCACACAGATTGATAGACACAGAAGGCAGAGCGGTTCTTCCATTTACCAGTACATATATCGGCAAATTATCAGAGGGTCTTGTTCCGGTTAAATCAGAAAAAAGAACTGGATACGTTGATGAAAAAGGCGAATGGGTTTTTACCGTGGATGCAAATATACCTGGTGAATTTCACGAAGGGCTTGCCAGGGCATTTGTGTCAAATGCAAACTTTAGCGGATGGGGTTTTCTTGATCGGGAAGGGAAAATGAGAGTTGAGCCAAGGTTTGAGCTTGCAGGTGATTTTTCCGGCGGGCTTGCTGTTGTTAAAAAAAACAACGCATTTGGTTTTATTAACAGAACGGGAGCATTTGCGGTTGAGCCTAAATTCGATAATGCATTTACATTTTCTAATGGTTTGGCAGTCGTTGAGCAGGACGGCAGCTATGGTTATATTAATGAGGAAGGGAAATTACTAGCAGATGGCTTCGCATCAGCTGCGTCCTTTTCAGAAGGGCTTGCCGCAGTCAGAACAGATGATAAGTATTATTACATCAACAATGAACTTAAACCGGTTTCAATTGGACAGTATCGATATGCCGGCCGATTTGTCGAGGGAAAGGCTCCGGTGCAGATCGGTGAAAACTGGGGCTATATCGATAAGTCGGGAAAGCTAATTATAAAAGCCAAGTATGAAGAAGCGTTTCCGTTCTCGAATGGTCTGGCCCTTGTTCGACTCGCCAGTTCGTCTGTACGTGACGTGAATAATGTGAATGTGTTGCGTCTAAATTATGCCTATATCGATGACAAAGGTACGGAAGTGTATAAGTGGAGTGTTCCGAAGGTTTTGCCAAAACTTGCAATTAACGATATTAGTCAGGCAGCGGATGTTGGCATTTCGACTGTGCATATACAGACTATTCCACAAGGTTGCAAAGTTTATTTTGTGCCCTTGGACGTCTGGGAAGATGACAAGAAAATCTATTATAAACGTGACAAACTCGGCGAGTGGAGAGCGCAACACTACACCAATAACGATTTTCACGTTCACAACCAGGTCTACATGGTATTTCTCGAGTCGCCTAGCAAGAAATTTGCTTCACGCAAAATGGATGTACATTCGACCGCAGATAAGAGATTGGAATTGGATTTTTCAAAAGAAAGCCAGCAGCCATGAAAAAACTCTTTGCGGCAATTTCGCTTACCGTAGCTTCAGTTCCAGGATTGGCAATCATTGCAAAGGGAATAGGAACTCCTCCGGGTCATGCGTGGCTCTTTGGTGGTATAATTGAAGCAATTGGTGCTCTCGCCATTCTTTTACTATGGATCAACCGAGATTCGATCCGGAAAATTTCACCGAAACGGTTGTCCAACACATCGATATACCTAGGGTTCACGTTCTTTGTTCTAGTACTTTTCTATCTGTTTCTGTTCAAACATTGCGTTGTAACACATCCAACGCATGAGACGGTATATTTTCCGCTCTGGACCGACGGCCGAGCCAAGGAACTGATTAGTCGTGCCGATGGCCGGTGGTCAGCACTTGACCGTTATGGCAACTACCCACTTGAGGTTGCTATTGGCAAAATGGATCCATCAATCATCGTGATGACAACTACTTTATTACTTGTAATATATCAGGGAATATTTACATGCCTCGTAATTGCCTTTGGTTTACTAGCAATCAAAGACGGCACTAACATCACACCCGAACTCAGTACTTCGGTGCAGCAAGATCATCCTAAAAAAAAATAAAAATATGGACCCCAATCGAATTATTAAATCTATGCTGGTCCCGGTTGCCTTGTGCGTTCTCATACACACACAGTGTAAAAGCCAACCTTGTACGGAAAAAGAACTGCAAAAGGAAGCAGAAAGGTATAGAAACGATAGATTAAAAGAAGCTGATTCATTTTCGCTATCTCTTGACGCTGGTGTCATTGATTCAATTTTGAATGAAGAAAATGGCGAAAACATCACAAGAATCCTTGACACCTGGTCAAGGAAAAACCGAAAGTATGGGGCACAACTTTCCGTGTTTACTGGCTGGTTGCAGGAGTTACAGCGTGAAATCGAACAATATGTAAAGATTCCTGCGAGCAAAGCTCCAATTATTTCGAGTTTGCCAGCCTACGATTTCAATGCCCACGTCATAAGAACAGCGATCAAGAATTGTAATCGACGGATTGTATTTGTGAACGAGGGAGTGGCCGCTCACGCATATGGAATTCCCCGCACCATGCATAATCTAATTTCATCCGACGTGCTGTTGAATCCAGAGCGGTCCGACTATGGCTTACAAGACATTTATTTCAAGCAAAACTTCAACAGCATTAACTTAGGATTTGCTGCGCTGCTCCAACAAAGCTATGTAGATGCAACGAAGGACGAAGCCGCTAAAGCGTGGCTTACAACCGCGAGCGTGTACCGATTCTTGCTTGCACATGAATATGCGCATGACATCCTTGGACATCAAGGACTGGGAAGTCAAGCAAAGGAAACGCAGCCAAAGCATGCTCATGATGTAACGAACGATGAAATTGTCTATTCATGGGCCGAAGAATTAGAAGCTGATTACTTCAGTACCCTTGTGTTAGTAAAACAGTTTGAATCCAAAACAAATTCAGACGTTCAATTTAAACATATCTTCCTTTGGGGTGCCGAATACTTCTTCACGTTTGCCGACTTTTCCAGGTTCTCGGCAGCTATTGATGCAACGGAAGTGAAGGGAGACACGATCGCTACGTTAATCAACTTACAGGCGTTGGTGAAGAAATACATTCCAAAAATTGAGTACAAAAATCTCGACTCCCTCGTTTCAGGGACGTCACGGTACCTCCCAAAAAAACCGATCACCGAGGATTTTGTAAAAGTCGTGTCAAAATCGGGTTTCATTAAGAATGCCTCTTCCTCACATCCACCTACCGAACTTCGGCGTGCAATTTGTCGGATCGCGATTGAACGAAACTCCAGCAAAAGTAGTCTTGTCAGCAATGAACAAAATCTAGGTGACGTATACTGGAAGAATTTTTCGAAGATGTATTCAGTGTTAAAAGGGGCGTTCCACTGACTTCCTTTTTTGTGATCCCGTCCTGGTCAATTAACAAGGTTTTATCACTACCGCACGGCTTAAATTGCAGTCGCGCGATGACCGAAAACAAATGAAAAGCGTGTTGGTGAAGGACACCAACACGGGGAAAGGCGTAAAAGAACTGGCTGGGAGTTTTACATGCTCAGGTGGTTAGCGTTGTGGTGTTTGTCGGCGGATGGAGACTTTTTCTTTGCTTCGGGGATGGGTGAAGGTTTGGCTTCGTTTTCGATCGCGGGCTGCTTCTTTTCATTTTGCTGGAAGACCTTTTTTCCATTCTCGTCATAGAGGTTTACTGTTTTAAATTGGGGGTTGGCCTCGATGTACATTTTGGTTTCTTTCTCTCCATTGAGAAAAGTCACCTGGTGGAGGTTGCCGCGCTCGAGGGATTTGAGCAGGCGCTCGCGGCTGGTGGGGTCGTTCAATTCCTTTATCGGATGTTTTGAAAGGGCTTCTTCGAGCTTGTAGCCATAGCCTTCGCTCATGGTCTTAAATTTATAGTTGCCCCCGTTGTCTTTCTGATTCCAATCCATCTGAAGCCAGGCGTTGTACTTCTCCCCTTCCTGGTTTGTCAGGTCCTTATTTACAGCGCGGCCACTTAGCAGGTTATAGGCTTCTTTTGCTGTCACTCCGCTATTCTTTTTGATGTAAAAGGTCTGGGATTTTTCTTCCCCGTTTTCCTTAGAAAGCGTCGCGGTGTAATTGTTAAAGAAAACCATTTCGCTTTGATCGGATTTCCGGAAGTTCAGTGTGTAGGACATTTTATCCTTACCATACTGGGTTTCGCTGTGGAGCTGAAATTCATTCTTTTGCAATTTCAACTCTTCCACGAGTTTGTTACCCAACTCTTCGCCAAAGCCGAGGTACTTAACACCGTCCTTCAAATACTCTACATTCTTGTCATTCATAGTTGTGTGATTAATAGTTAATGATCGTGATCAACAAGAATGGCGGGCCAGGTTGGAAAAATGTGTTTAGTAAATGGAAATTATTTGAGGGATGGTGATGTGGGGTGATTGAGCAGATGGCGTGTGTAGTGGCTTGAGAATCTCTGGAGGAAATTTTTAGGTTCAAAGGCAGTGACCGCAGAGGCGCGGAGGAAATTAATTTCTGGCTGGGCGGGGGCAGATTTTAATTGCGGGAATAGTATTGCAGGGGTTGTTCCTCGACTTAAGGACGCAACCGGTGTGTAGTGGCGCTGGCGCTTGGATGTGGGGTGAAGGAAATAATAAAATACAAATGCAGTAACCGCAAAGGGCGCGAAGGTTTTTTTTTCTGGCTCGGCGGGTGGTGATTTTAATTGCGGGAGTAGAATCGCAGGGGTTGTGCCTCGACTTAAGGACGCAAAGGAGTGTGTAGTCGCGCTGCTGCTTGGATTTGGGGTGAAGGAAATAATAAAATACAAATGCAGTAACCGCAAAGGG
>DASWTP010000222.1:0-2134 GCA_036402075.1 Chryseosolibacter sp.
GGTCTGTAGTGACGTTGTAGTGATGCTTTTTTCGCGTTAAACGATGACGCAGGTGCTTATTGCAGCAGAAAAAAAGCAGAATGCAACCACCTGACACCCCAGACGGAACCAATCAACCCGACCAGGCCTTTGACGCGCTGATCCAGGAGCTGATTCGAAAAAGGAAGCTCCAGCAGGAAGCGCTTGGAAAGATCAAAGCATCGGTTGAACGCGACCAGATGAAAGGAACGAAGGCAGGTTCGCGCACAAAAAAAAACTCACCCTAACCTAACCACCACCCTATGCCCAGAAGATTACAACAGATTTTTTCACGAGTCTCGCTATTATTAATTCTTACCGTGCCAACCACTCTGAGTTGGTCGCAGACATTCAAAGATGGAATTCGGCAGGGAATGGTAAAAGTGAAGTTTGCGGACGAACTCTCCGAAACCGTCAGCAGCATGGCTATTTCCAGGAAATCCGACATTGTCATCACCGGTATTCAAAACTTCGATATCAAGGCCAAGGCATTGAAGACATCGAACTTGTATCGCCTCTTTCCCTATGATGCGCGAAACGAAGCAAGGCTACGCAAGCACGGGCTTCATCTGTGGTATGTTATGGAGATCGATCAAAACACCGATCCGCGCGCAGCTGTGTTGGAATTAAAAAAGCTTCGTGAAATTGAAGTAGCGGAGACCGATCGCGAGAAATCCATTGCTCCGTATCAGGTAGTGGAATACAAACCGTCTGCTGCCGCCTTCAACGCGTTGCCCTTTAACGATCCATACCTTAAAGATCAGTGGCATTACGAAAACACAAACCAAACGGGATTCGGTGATGCTGACGTGAATTTGTTCGAAGCGTGGCAGACAACGACAGGTGCTAACAACATTGTAGTATCGGTTCACGATGAGGGTGTCGATGTCAAGCACGAAGATCTTAAGGCAAACATCTGGGTTAACGCAGATGAAATTCCGAACAACGGAATTGACGATGACCTTAACGGGTACATTGACGACATCAATGGCTTCAATTTTTCGAAGAATAAAGGCTTGATTGATCCGCAACATCATGGAACCCACGTTGCGGGAACAATCGCTGCCGTGAACAACAATGGAAAGGGAGTAAGTGGCATCGCGGGAGGTGACGGTTCCGGCAATGGCGTCAAGATCATGTCCCTGCAGATCCTTGGCGGTGGACTGATCGAGCGCTCATATGTGTATGCTGCGAACAACGGTGCAGTCATTTCACAAAACAGCTGGGGCTACACCACCGATGGATATTTTGACCAGTCCGTACTCGAGGCGATCAATTATTTTATAGCAGAAGCTGGAAATTATGAAGGCAGTCCGATGCGGGGAGGTATTGTCATTTTCGCGGCAGGCAACAGCAACCTGGACGGCTACTGGTATCCTGGGCGATATGAACCAATTTTGTCCGTAGCCTCAATCGGTCCGGAGTGGGAGAAGGCAGCGTATTCAAATTTTGGATCGTGGGTTGACATTGCGGCTCCCGGAGGAGATCAGATAGAGTATCCGGGAATCAATGGCGTGCTTAGCGCGATTCCGGGAAATAAATACGCCTACATGCAAGGTACATCAATGGCATGTCCGCATGTGTCGGGTATTGCAGCACTTGCTCTGGCTAATCGCAGGAAGCAGCTCTCCGCTGCAGAGTTGTGGACGATGATCGTCACCGCCACAGTTCCCATCGATGAACAAAATCCTGAGTTTATCGGTAAGCTGGGTTCCGGGGCAATTGATGCTTCCATTGCAATTCGTTCCGATGAAAAAATTGCACCTGATGCAATTACAAATCTCGCGGTAAAAGGGATCGCCCAGGAATTTGCTACACTGGCATGGACCGTTCCGACTGATGATGATGACAACGTTCCGCGTCTCTTCAATCTTTACTATTCGAAGACGCCAATCACTGCGGGCAACGTAATGTCTGCAACGAAGATTACACTAAATAATACCCAGGGTGCGAACACCGAATTCACGTTTGAAGTGTCAGACCTCCTTGGCCTGACAACTTACTATTTTGCAGTAACATCGGTTGATCGATGGGGCAACACGTCTTTGTTGTCGAACATTGCAACGGCATCAACGAATACCGGACCTGAGATCGTTGTGTCGGCTGAATCGCTGGA
>DASWTP010000223.1:0-16377 GCA_036402075.1 Chryseosolibacter sp.
CCTTTCTTCATCGTCTGTCTTGGTTGACCGTCTATCTGATGATAACCTTCACCATCGGTGATGATCAGAATTTGGCCACCAGGATGCTTGTGCCAGTTTGAACGAGCACCAGCTTCGAAATATACGTTGCCAACAAGCGTGTTATACATTGAGTCGTTGGGAACCAAGCCAAAATTGTATGCCTTGCCGGTGAAATTTGTGGCAGGACCAAGTTGACCCTGTGGGAAGATCAAATATTCCTCGGTTGAATTACTGGAAGGCTTGTTGCCGCAGCTGAGCATCAATAGACTCATGCACATTACTATTCCTGAAAGTAATACTCTTGAACAGTGCATCATATTATTTATGTTTAGCATGAATGTCATTTGACTGAAATACTCACTGCTACGTTGCCAGTTCCCAACGCTTCGGCTAACCCGTTGCTATTTGCAATTTTGCCGAGTGAAGTGTAGTTGTAAGACGTTGAGAAGGTTTCGTAAAAGAGCACGAACGTATTAGAGCCGTAGAGCATTAAATCACCAGATTTGATTGTTCCTGGATTTGATTCATTCGTAGGCAGGTTCCTGGAAAGGCGAAAATATTTTTCGTTCCCATTTAGCTCCGTGATGTTGAATGTTAGAGGAAGCATTGCTTTGAATGCAGCCGCTGTCGGATTATCAGAGAGGGTAGCAGTAAACTCTTTGTTTCCGATTTTAATCACTAACGTATCACTCATTGAATCGATGGTTTCTATCATTGTATTTTGATCATCGTTCGCGGGAGCAGGAGAGTCCTGATCGCACGCAGCTCCTATCATTACCGGGAAAAGAAGCAATAACGTAACAAGCATGTTTTTCATTGGTCATGAAATTATTTCTTTAATGAGGCCATATCGATAACGAAGCGATATTTTACATCACCTTTAAGTAAGCGATCGTAAGCCTCATTGACTCGATCGATGTTGATGATCTCAATATCAGAGACGATGTTATGTTTGCCGCAGAAGTCAAGCATTTCTTGAGTTTCTTTTATCCCACCAATAGAAGACCCCGAAAAGCTTTTCCGACCTGCAACCACGCTGAATGCCGCAATCGGAAGTGGATGCTCGGGCAAGCCGACAATGGCGAGTGACCCATCTCTTTTCAATAGTTGAAGGTATGCATTAATATCGTGTTGTGCCGATACACAATCGAGGATAAAGTGAAGGGTGCCCGCATTCTTTTTCATTTGCTCTGAATCATTTGAGAGCACTACCTCATCGGCTCCGAGTCTTTTTGCATCTTCCACTTTTGATTTTGAAGTTGTAATAACAACGACATAAGCGCCTAATGCTTTTGCGATTTTAACTCCCATGTGTCCCAAGCCACCAATGCCAACGATGCCGACTTTTTTGCCGGGCCCCACATTCCAATGTTTCAAAGGCGAATACGTAGTAATACCAGCGCACAAGAGTGGAGCTGTCGCAGCAGGATCTAGATTAGATGGAACATGCAACACGTAGTTTTCATCAACAACCATTCGTTGAGAATAACCTCCAAACGTATGACCACTCAGCTGTTTGTCAGGAGAGTTATACGTGTAAGTAGCACCCGTCTCACAATATTGTTCTAACCCGTCCTTGCACGATTCGCATTCCCTGCAAGAATCAACCATACACCCAACAGCTGCGAGGTCACCAGTCTTAAACTTTTTAACATGGTTGCCAACGTTGATTATTTTTCCAACAATTTCATGTCCCGGCACGACAGGATACACCGAATTGTGCCATTCGTTACGTGCTTGGTGCAGATCTGAATGACAGATTCCGCAATAAAGAATTTCAATTTCAACATCATGAGCGGTTAAATTTCTTCGAGGTATTTCTATAGGCTTCAATGGTGCGGATGCACTCGTTGCTGCGTATGCTTTTACAATAGTTGTACTCATATCTGGTCTGTTATAGGGATTTATCTTTCAGATGTTCTTTAAAAAATGATTCGAGCTTATCGAATGGAATAATGTTGACTTTGTCATATAAATCAACGTGAACGGCACCTGGAATAATTACAAGCTCTTTTGGTTCAACAGCGGCCTTGAATGCGTCCTCGCTGAAGTAGCGTGAGTGCGCGTTTTCACCAGCAATGAGTAACACTGGACGAGGAGAAATTTCTTTGATATACGTTAGCAAAGGCATGTTCATGAACGAGAGCGGATTTGTAGCAGTCCATGCACCATTCGAGTTGATGGAGCGAGGATGAAAGCCACGAGATGTTTTATAATAATTGAAATAGTCTACGACAAACTGAGGTTCTTTGCCGGTCAACTTTTCCGGGAGATTGTTAGAACTTGCTGCATACGTTCCCTTCTCTGCATCCTTCCAACGCTGCTCTCCAAGCTGCTCAAGAGTTTGAGTTCGCTGTTCAGTAGTCAGTCCATCAAAATATCCATTCGCCATCACGCGACTCATGTTGTACATACTTGTTGTTGCTACGGCTTTTATTCTTTTATCAATGGCAGCTGCGTTTAAACCCATTCCCGCAAATCCACATATACCAATAATGCCGATGCGATTTCTGTCAATGTTCTTTTGGAGTCCAAGGAAATCGACAGCTGCACTGAAGTCTTCAGTATTAATATCTGGCGATGCAACGTTACGGGGTTCTCCACCGCTTTCACCCGTATAAGAAGGATCAAACGCAAGAGCGGCAAATCCACGCTCGGCCATGTTCTGCGCGTATAGACCGGACGATTGTTCCTTGACTGCTCCAAACGGGCCGCTGATTGCGAGTGCTGCTAAAGTTTTCGCATCGGTCTTTTTAGGCAGGTACAAGTCTGCAGCCAGGGTTATGCCGTAGCGATTTCTAAAAGTTACCTTTTGACGTGTGACTTTGTCGCTCAACTCGAATGTATATTGGTCCTGCTGTTTCTTTCCTTTTTGATTTACTGCGCTGGTATTTTGCGAGTAGACGTGTCCACCCGCCAGCCAGGACATCGCCATTAACATGAATATTGATTTCATAACTTTTTGTTTTGATTTACTTACACAAAGGAACGTTGATACGTCTTCGAAGGCCTAAAGAAAATCAAACCGATAATTAAGAATTTCAAACTTTTATGGTGCGTTGTCGCTTATCAGAATCCCTTACCTATTCGTAAAATGGTCTTTTTGAAGTGATTTGAAGGTTTTTAGGGAGCTTGAATGTAAATCGACTTCAGAGCTAAACACGGGAATAGTTAAAACCAACCTACAGCAGCTTCGTAAGCCTTTAGTTTGATTATTTTAACAGAATGTTTGAATTTCTTAATTCACGAAGGTGTTATTGGAGGTAGCTTTGAGCCTTCAATCATTTCACATGAAAAGACTCAAAAGTTTTATTCAAGAAGCTGTTGAATGGCTCGGCAATCAAATGTCGTTTCCAGATCTTCAACTTCGGAAGTCAAATAATAAATGAACTGGACATGGAGAATAAAGAAAACGAACGGTCAGTGTCGGCTTTCAATAGCGAACTTAAACTGAAAGGTTTCAATGCTTTTCAAATAGAAGACGATTCCAATGGTGTCCGCACCTACAGTCGAAAAGATTTTTATAAGATATGCCTCACAACAGGAGAGAGCATAATCAACTATGCTGATCGGAGCTACAACATGAAGGGGACGATTTTGTTTTTTGCCAATCCAAATGTTCCTTATTCCTGGGAAACTATTTCAAGGACGTATGTAGGCTATACGTGTTTGTTTTCGGAAGACTTTTATAAGCCTTCGGATCGAACAGAAAGTTTGCAACATTCACCGTTGTTCAAAATAGGAGGTACACCCATCTTTCACATAACAGAAGACAAGCGAGAATTTTTGAACGGTATCTTTCGCAATATGATTACCGAGCAAAGTACAACCTATGCGTTCAAGGACGATCTAATACGAAACTACATCAACCTTGTAATTCATGAAGCACTGAAGCTTCAACCCGCTGAAGATTTTGATCAGGTTAAAAACGCAGCACATCGCATTACAAATGTTTTTCTTGAGTTGCTGGAAAGACAATTTCCGATTGAGAGTACTGCTCGACCGTTGCAGCTACGGACAGCTCAGGATTACGCCAGCAATCTTAATCTTCATGTCAATTATTTGAATAGGGCAGTTAAGGAAACTACAGGCAAATCAACAACAACCCATATAGGAGAACGAATCGCTAGTGAAGCGAAAGCTCTACTTCTCCATACAGACTGGAATGTTGCTGATATCGCTTATGCGTTGGGATTCGAATACCCGACATACTTCAATAATTTTTTTAAGAAGATAACCGGTACCAATCCGATGTCACTAAGAGGTGCAGAGGTTTAGATTATAAGCTTTTTACAAATGGCCGAGAAAAAAGATCTTTTTCAACGAATGCTCGAAGGCGGTATTATTCGCAATGATGAAATGGGTGAAGCGTGGGAGATTGTTTTCCGGGCTCAACGCTTATCACCAGCATTGAATGCTTCGACAACGATAGATGAAATGCGGGAACGGCTAAGTGACATCATCGATAGTAGAATTGATAAAAGCACAACGGTGTTCGTCCCATTCTACACGAATTTTGGAAAGCATATCAAGCTCGGAAAAAATGTTTTCATCAATCATGCATGTTCATTTCTAGATCTTGGTGGAATTACAATAGAAGACGATGTAATGATTGGGCCCAGGGTGAACTTGACCACAGAGAATCATCCAGTCGATCCTGCAACGCGTAAGTATCTTGACCTGAAATCAATTCTCATCAAACGAAATGCTTGGATTGGTGCGGGTGCGACAATTCTTCCTGGCGTTACTATTGGAGAAAATTCTATTGTCGCAGCAGGTGCTGTTGTGAATAAAGATGTACCTGACAATACGATTGTTGGAGGTGTTCCAGCTAAGATTATCAGATCTATCAACTAGAAGTCTTAAGTGTAAAAAAAAGCGACATTTAATTAAGCAGCTTTAGTTTTCTCAGCCATCCTTCAACTTCTTTGTCAGCTTCAATTCTCTTATCGTCTTTGATGACGAGATATTTTCCATCTCTCTCTTTTCCCCCTTCAATGCTGAATCCTTCAACGACTTTGCATTTTTGACAGAGCGATTGCACTGTCTCAAAGGAAGTTCCTACTCCATATCCGGCATTTGTATTAAAAGGAATTACTGTTTTGCCACTCAGGTCGTAGTCATTTAGAAAACTCTTCATTGGCGGAGGTAACTGCATTCCCCAAGTTGGAAAACCAATGAAGACGTTATCATACTTTTCGATGCTGTCGATTTTTGTTTTGAGCTTTGGAAGAAAGCCAGTTTCATTTTCTTTGGCTACTTGATCAACCGTTGTCTGATAATCTTCAGGATATGGCTTGACAAGTTCAAGGGCAACCAGTTTTCCCCCCAGGTGCTTGTGGATAATTTCTGACATGGCCTTGGTGTTGTTCGTTCTTGTTAAGTAGACGATTAGGATCTTGCCGCTTTTGGAGGCTTGCGCAATCGCGTTATTCACTGAAAAAAAAGCCGCGATGAACGCGGCTACCTTAAATGCAACGATAAATTTCATCATGGCTTCTTTACATTCGCGATGGATTTGTTTCAATACTTTTCGCGAAAGGTTGATCATAGTAACGTTTTCCCGTTGCCTTGTACAATGCATTTGCCACGGCTGCAAAAACAGGCGGGAAGAGCGGCTCTCCAAGGCCAGTTGGATCTTCCTCGTTCTTAACAAAATGAATTTCAACTTTTCTCGGAGACTCCTTTTGTCGAATCATTTTGTACTGGTGGAAGTTGTTCTTGTCTGGAACGCCATCCTTGAAAGTCATTTCACCAAATAAGGCATTTCCGATTCCGTCAATGATTCCACCTTCGCCCATATTTTTGGCAGCATCAGGATTTACGACAATGCCACAATCGACCGCTGCCACTACGTTTTCGATAATGGGATTGTTGCCTTTCAATTTTAGATCGACTACCTCGGCCACGTAAGTGTTGTGGCAGAAGTAGGCAGCGACTCCGCGACTAACATTTGCAGGAGGTTGCGACCAGTTGGATTTTTCTCTTACAAGTTTTAAAACACCGGCATATCGGTCCGGGTCATAGTCGTTGTTTTGTCCGACCGGATTCTTTTTCGCCCTATCCAAAAGTTCAAGTCGAAAGTCTATCGGATCTTTGCCAGCAAGTTCTGCAAGTTCGTCCAGGAAAGACTGCTCCGCAGCAGCGTTGAAGTTTGATCGAGGTGCACGGAATGCTCCGATAGTTATATTCGAAGGTATTGCCCAACCCTCTGCGAGGTAATTGTCAACCGCGCCAGCAGGAAAGCGATTAGCATGAATTGGATGTTCAGGTATACCGCCACCCTTGACGTGGAAAGCTATGACGTTGTTATCCTTGTCAAGCGCGGCCCTATAAGTCGCGATGTAAGTTGGCCGATAGATGCCATAGGTCATGTCATCCTCTCTGGTATACACGAGCTTGATTGGTGCTTTCATTTTTTGAGAAATGACTGCAGCCTCAACAAGGTGATGGCCATAGGCGCGTATCCCGAATCCACCACCCATGCGTGCGAGCCGTATGTGAATGTTTTCCTTTGGCAATCCAAGACGCGCAGCGAGCGTGTTGCTTATAAATTCAGGAGCTTGAATCGGTCCATAAATCTCCGCCTTATCTGCTGTGACATTTGCGAAACAATTTACCGGCTCCATGGTGTTGTGGGCGAGGTGAGGAGCAGTGTATGTACGTTCAAGTATTTTTGCACCTTTCTTGAATGCTGATTCGACATCACCGTCTTTACGAAGAATATCTCCTTTTCCTTTTAACGCCTTTTCCATTTGCAACCGATGACCCTCTGTGCTCTCTAGACCTTTAGGCATCACTGCGGTCACTTTTCCTCTTCCGAATTGTTGCATGGTCATTGAATACTCAGGCATCAGCTCAAATTCTACTTTCAATGCCTTCTTAGCGTTCATTACTTCCCAAGTCGAGTTCCCAACAATGACCGCTAACTCCAGAAAGCTTGTGGTGTCAAATCCGTTGCGCTCATAGTCTTCAGTAAGTGTCTTGATCGTAAAGACATCCTTTATTCCCGGCATTGATCGCACAGCTGAATCATCAATTGACTTTATCATCATTCCAAAAGGTGGATGAACGATCATAGCGATCAGCATGCCCTTCTCTTTATAGTCTATTCCGAAGAGAGGTTTCCCGGTTACGATATTTTTTCCTTCAACGTTTTTTCGTGAAGTGCCAATAATTTTGAAGTTGCCAACATCTTTTGTCGTTACCTCTACTGGTATCGGCATCGTTGCAGCTACAGATGCCATCTCTCCGTAAGTAGCTTTTTTGCCGGAGCCCTTATGGATCAACGTCCCTGCTTCCGTAGTGATTTCTTTTGACGGTACATTCCATTGTTTAGCCGCAGCATCAACTAACATCTGACGCGCAGTTGCGCCAGCAGTGCGTAACGGTTTCCATCCTTGTCTAATGCCTTGACTTCCGCCTGTGAATTGTCTGTCGAAACGTTCAGGATAAAAATCAGCCTGTTGAACAATAACATTTTTCCAATCCACATCAAGCTCATCGGCCAAAATCATTGGCATTGATGTCTTCACGTTTGATCCGAATTCTGGATTCGGAGACATTAGATTGATTACACCGTTGTTTCCGATCTTGATAAAACTGTTAAACTCAAACCACTCTTCCGGCATTGCTAATATGTCATCCTTGCCGGACTGAACGCATCCTGCGAGCCAACTAAAACTTAGCATCATACCGCCACCTGCCAGCGCTGAGGCTTTCAAGAATGATCTTCTATTGATTGTTGTCTTTACCTGTGCCATTGGTTGATGTTTTTAGTTGACTAGGAATTAGCTGCGGTTTTGATTGCTGCCTTGATTCGCAGATAGGTTGCGCATCGACAAATGTTACCATTCATCGCACTCTCAATTTCCTCATCATCAGGATTTGGTGTAGCTTTCAATAGCGCGGCTGCGGACATGATCTGTCCGGCCTGACAATAACCACACTGAGCCACATCGTGCTCAAGCCATGCTTTCTGCACAGGATGATCACCCTCTTTAGAAAGACCTTCAATAGTTACGACCTCTTTATTTTCAACTTGAGATACTGGGAGGATGCAAGAACGAACTGCATTGCCATCTACATGAATAGTGCAAGCGCCACATTGCGCCATGCCGCATCCAAATTTTGTCCCAACCAGGTCAAGGTGATCTCGCAACACCCATAGCACAGGTGTTTTTGGATCGACATCTACAAGCTGGCTTTTACCATTAATGTTTAAGTTGATTGCTGCCATCGAATCTCAGTTTTAGTTTCTAAAATTTAACATCGTTGAAGGATTTTTCCTTACGAAATTCAAACAAACGTGGGTCCAGTCGCCTACTTTTTCGTTTGTTCCGCCTGTGCACCAGTATAACGGTCACCAACGATTTTGATTTTTGAAACTTCTTCTGTCAACTTCGTTAATTCATCCGCAGTAAATTCAAAATCGGTCGCCCACAGGTTTTCTTGCAGGTGTGCAATCTTTGTAGTTCCAGGGATCGGTACGATGAATGGTTTTTGTGCAAGCAACCAAGCCAAGGCAACTTGCGCTGGTGTCAAGCCGCGCTGGTTACCAAAGTTTGCAAGCGTATCTATCATTATCCAGTTCGCTTTGATCGCATCTGGCTGATAACGCGGAAGTGTAGGACGGTTATCGTTATTAGGATTGTATTTGGTATTCTCATTGATGTACCCGGAAAGGAATGCGCGACTTAGCGGACTATAAGGAACGAAGCCAATTCCCAGTTCACCACAAACCGGTATTACGTCTTTTTCTGGTTCCCGCGTCATGAGAGAGTATTCACTTTGCAGCGCAGTTAAGGGTTGTACTGCATGAGCCTTTCGAATGTTGTCCGCTCCAGCTTCGCTCAAACCAAAATGCTTTACCTTTCCTTCTTTGATGAGTTGCTGCACTGTGCCAGCGACTTCTTCGATTGGCACATTCGGGTCAACACGATGCTGGTACAATAGGTCTATGTAGTCCGTCCTAAGACTCTTTAACGAATTGTCTACAACTTTTTTGATCTGCTCTGGTTTACTATTTAGTCCGGACAATTGATTGTTCTGAATGTTGAACCCAAACTTAGTGCAGATTTGAATTTGTTTCCGAACGGGTTGCAACGCTTCTCCAACCAACACTTCATTTGTATATGGTCCATATGCTTCAGCAGTATCAAAGAGATTCACACCCATGTCGACTGCCTTTCGAATTAGCGTGATCATGTGTTTCTTCTCAGGAATAAAGCTGCGATGGTAACTCATTCCCATACACCCAAGACCCAACGTAGAAACTTTCATCGCCCATTTTCCGGACCCTAAAGTTCGCTCCTTTGTGGCCGGGGCTGGTGACTGCCTTTGTATGCTTGACTCAGTTGCTGATCCTGCCAACGAAGGCGCAGCTAGTAATGCAGCACTAATTGTAGCACCTGCTTTTAGAAAACCTCTTCGATCCGTCTTAGATCTGGTCTGATCATTTTCGCGATCATGTTTGAATGAAGTGTCAGCCATAATTTATAAGTTTTGATTTGGAAAACATTAAGGTTTACTGATGCCTAGATTGGTATTTTTATGGAGTTCAGGATTGTCGATAATGCTGGCAACAAACGAAGCAATGCTCTTGCGCGAAATTGCGCTTCCCGTCTCCGGCTCACCCTTATGAGTGATGGCATAATCAACTTCATTTGAATTTGTGAACCAATCGGGACGAAGGATTGTATAATCTAACCCAGATGCCTCTATTACGTCAGCAAGTTTTCGGTAAGGAACTAAAACAGGTTTTAATGGCTGTTCATAAATCCCGATCGAACTGATAGCAATGATTCTTTTGACACCACATTCCTTCATTGCCTTGACAATATTGTTAGCCATTACCTGAAGGTTACCAGCGAGATTCACGTAAACTATATCATTGCCGTTAATCGCGTTCTTGACATTGTCATACTTCATAGCATCACCCTCAACCACATTGTGATCTTTCGCGAACTTCGAAGACAGTCGTGACTTATTTCTTACGAACAAGGTCAGCTCTGCGGCTTTGATGGCTTCGATAACGTAAGAAGCAAGGCTTCCCGATGCTCCGATAATTATTACTTTTTTCATTCTTAGTTAAGAGGTCAAAAAGTAGAAGCGACTGAGTTGAGTGCAATCCACTGGTTATTTCGTTTTTCAAGTTTAACCTTTTGTTGCAGGCGCCAGGTATTTCTTGATCCCCAGATTTGCGCATCTACCAGGTGCTGTAATGTCGCCACTGCTTCGTTTCCACTGATCTTAATTTCTTGTTTTACCTTTTTTGCAGAATAGTACTTCATGCCTTCACTTTCGATCTCTGATAGCCATTCGCTTCTGCTTTGAATGTATCCTGTCATGTGTGTAAGTGTAAAGTTTTTATCGAGTACAGCATTCAGACCTTCCAGCTCTTTTTCGATCATAAATTGAATGACCTTATCGGCTACAGTAATGATTTGATTTTCTTCTATTGTCATATCAACTAGTTCACTTGAAATATTTTGAGCGATGCTTATATTGGCGAGTATGGAGGACATTATCAGGACAATACATTTCATTTTACCGGATATTTAAACACAGAATGCGTCATCTATTTCCCTACCCTAGCCTGAAGGTGTTGCGGATACCGTGCACCTTGTACCTGGATACCAGTAAAAGCATTTTCAATTTCCGCGAGATCTTCTGCGGTCAACGAGAGCTGCTCTCCTTTTAAATTTTCTTCAAGACGGGAAATCTTTGTCGTTCCTGGTATCGGAACGATCCATGGCTTTTGCGCTAGAACCCATGCTAAAGCAACTTGCGCTGGTGTAGCATTTTTCTTCTTTGCAAACTCGGTGATTTTATCAACGACAACCTGATTCGCTTTTCGATTCTCTTCAGCAAAGCGTGGGACGACATTTCTAAAATCCGTTTTATCGAATTTTGTATTTTCGTTGATCGCTCCAGTAAGAAATCCTTTCCCTAGCGGACTAAATGGCACAAAGCCAATTCCTAATTCTTCCAGAGTCGGAAGTATTTCTTTTTCAGGTTCGCGCCACCATAACGAGTACTCGCTTTGAAGCGCTGTTACAGGTTGGACAGCGTGAGCGCGTCTTATACTATCAACTCCAGCTTCTGATAGCCCGAAGTGTTTTACTTTGCCCTCCCCGATTAATTCCTTTACAGTACCTGCAACGTCTTCCATTGGTACGTTCGGATCTACACGATGCTGGTACAATAAATCGATACGATCTGTCCGAAGCCTTTTTAGCGCAGCATCTGTCACACTCCTGATATTTTCAGGTTTGCTATTCATACCTAAAGAAGTTTGACCTTTTTCAAAGCCGAACTTTGTTGCAATGACTACCTGGTCGCGAATCGGAGCGAGGGCTTCACCGAGAAGCTCTTCGTTTTTATAAGGACCATATGCTTCCGCTGAATCGAAGAATGTAACACCGAGCTCAAATGCTCTTCGAATCAGATTTATCCCGTCTTGCTTACTTGTTTCAGGTCCATAGCCGAAGCTAAGTCCCATGCAGCCAAGTCCGAGGGAAGATACTTCGAGGCCACTATTTCCTAATGTTCTCTTTTTCATGTTAATTATTTGATTGGAAAAAACTTATAACGGCAGCATGTTTGAATGCTACTCCTGAACTTCCAGTACAAAGGTGGGATTGTGATACTAAAGTTAGCTAACGTGATTCAAACCAAGGCTTACGAAAATCAAACATTGCGAAACTTAGTAGGACTAACAGCAGTGTGTTTCTTGAAAAAATTATTGAAGTGTGTCGCTTCAGTAAAGCCAAGTGCATATGCAATCTCAGCGACACCCCACTTGCTGTGACGTAGCAGGATTTTAGCTTCCTGGATCACCCGCTCAGCAATAACTTGAGTAGTCGTTTTTTGAAGTGTCTCTTTGACCGCTCGGTTCAGATGATTCACATGAACATTCAATTGATCTGCGAAATCAGATGCAGATTTAATTTGTATGGTCGGATGCTGGTCGTCAATCGGGAACTGACGCTCAAGCAATTCCACAAAGAGAGAGGAGATTCTTTGTGAAGCATTGGCCACTTGCTTCTCCTGAGTGATTGGTGGCTGTAATCGTAATCCAAAATGCAATAATTCAGAGATAAGATTCCGAATAATGTCGTACTTGTATTTGTATTCCGAGTTGAATTCCTTCTCTATGCGATTAAATATTTCCGAAACAGCATTAGCCTGATCATTTGACAATTCAAAAATGTGTTTTCCATTTGGCTGGAACACTTCGTATTGCGTAAGCTGGCCATATTGATGGAAAAGTTGCTGGTCGAAAATGCAATAAACGCCTTCGCGAATTTTGTCGAGATGTTCCCATTTGTAGGGAATCTGAGGATTTGAAAATGAAAGCGCATGGTTCTTTATGGCAATTGTCTTATCAGCGAAGTGAACTTCGCTTTGTCCTTTCACAAGCATGATCTTATAAAAATCCCGCCTGCGATACGGAATATTGGTGGGCTTGCCATCGACAAATGGTTCGAGCCTGAAAAGATTGAAATGGCCGATCTCGCTTGTAAAGGTGCCCGGTACCTCTGCAAACTTTCGCTTATAGAACTCCTGAAGTGTTTCGGCCTTTTCCATTGCTAGCAAAGGTACGAAAAGGACATGCCGCCTACATACGAAGTTCAAACAGCGAGTTACGAAAATCAAACACGGTTAGCGAGTAGAGCATTGATGCTAAAAGCGCTTCCTCCACTTACATCATGCAAACATTAAGGCTAGAGTCTGACATTTATACGAGAAGAAAACAGCAAGTTGGTGAGCAGATTTTCAGTCTTTTTTTGCTCACCAGTTTGCTCACCACTTTTACGATTTTTCGACTGTTTTGAGCAGCAATATCTTCGCAGCGAGGCAAAAAACGCATAGGTTCATTTCCCTCCGAGGACTGGTGGGTTTTTGAGCCTAACAAACTACTTATCAGGTAGTTGTGAGATAATCTCCAATGAAAATTGAAAGAGAAGGGATTCGAACCCTCTTCCAATTCAAATCATTTAAAATCAATCAATTAAAATGCAAAAATCCATCACTCAAATTAAGAATGATGGATTTTGATACGATTTGATTCGTTTTTTTCGCAGAGGAGGAGGGTAATGAATGTAACGCCTACCCAACTGCATTTCAATATCTCAGAAGCGGCTGTATAAACTGCTCACCAGTTTGCTCACCACTTTGTTGACTGCATTTCTTACTATAAAGATACGATTTCTACCGCTCATTGTTGTCGTTTTTCGAGTAATAGTCCTGTCGATCTTTTTCGTCTTCAATTTTCTTTTTTGCAATGCGTTTGGCGGACCACTTTCTAGCCCATTCAACTTTGTTGTTGGTTATGAAGTAATGAGATTGACATTGCGAATTCCAGTTTCCGATTGAAGGATAAAGGGAAATCGACACACCGTTGAATGTTACCTCCCAGCCAGCGGGCGATAACGGAGTAACTACTTCTTCACCACATCCGCAAACGCACTTATGAATAGCTGTTCTATGCTTAATGGAGACATAAACAACATCATTTTCTAGAATGTCTGGAATCAGGTCGACAAACTCATGTGATAAAGTCTTCATTGAAGAGTTTGTTATCGTTAATTGAATATAAGGAATTAAATTCGCCAACCGCGTCATGGTAAAATCCGAACAGCTTTTTCCACTTAATTACCGCAAGGGCGGCATTCAATGCGTTTAGGTCGGCAATTTGGATGTTTGTCGCGTAATCATCTTTTGCGCCATCAGCGAAAGAAATGCGAGTCTTTAAATGATCTCGTTTTGTACTTGTAATAGTCGTTGTTCTTACGTGACCTAACAAAATATCCTCTGATCGAATTACACCAATACCGACATCGATGAAAGGGATTTTGTGCTCAAGTAATTTCGCGATTATTAATTTCTTCGCTGCGCCATTGTCAACGCATAAAAACACGAAAGTCATTATGCTCAGCTCATCGACATTTGATGAGTCAATATGATAGTCGTGTGCAATAATGCTCTTCCGCATATTTGAGTAGATGTCACGCAAGTAATTTGCCTTCTTATTGACTTCTTGTAGTTTCTCGAGTGAGGGGGCGCCAGGTGCCCTAAACGCGTTTTGCTGAAAGAAGATATCGCCATCGAAAAGGTGTATTTCATCAACAGGTGTTTTTGCAACAAGGTCCAACACGTAGGAACCAGTACCACCTGTGCCAATAATTGCGATTTTCTGACCACAAAGTTTATCGGTGATGATGTTAATTTTCGCCTTGCTTGAGTTGTAGTCTGAGTAATTGAATACGCTTGATTCACTTGACTGCGCAATATCCTTGAACGGCCTAATCACGACATCTTCATCAATTGCTTGCGCTTGGGAAGCTATTATCGTAACGTAAGTCATGACCTTTTCGTAGTAGTTCGCGTACCCGCCTTGAGGTTTGTTTGAAAAGGTGTGGTTGATCGTTAGGTTTTTCGCCAACTGATTGTCTCCACTGGCATTGACAATGGCAGAGATTACCGTGCCATCTGCGTTGCACGGATGCGCGCCAATGAAATATGCTACATGTTGCGAAATTGGGCTGACAGTCTTTCCTCCAACCAAAGACGAAAGGTCAGACACAAGTATCCCGTACTTAATCTGACGAGCTGAATCGACATAAGGCACTTCGTGAACAAGTAAAAACCCTTCACGAATTTCAATTGCAAACCCTTCCTTTCGCAACCTAGCGAAATCCGGGTTAAGATCGATTAGTTTTTGTGACATTGAAATTCATGCCTTCCTTAACTTTCACTGATGACCCTATGGTCATTGTACCTTCTTTCTTGTCTTCTCCCTTGGAGTAGCTCACAGAATAGACGATGTCAGGATTTTGCTCAAAGCTTCCGAAAGCTAGCTTTACCACTTCCTCGAAGCTGATCTCTTTCCCAACAAAGACCTTTTCGCGTGCGTTGACAATAATTGTGACCTCCTTGTTTTGTCCAGGAGCCGGACCTTTGTTTTCTTCAACTTTATTCATAATTTTTATCGTTTAACAAATGAGCGCTTGGCAAGCGCGCCCACTTCTATACGCAGACCGTTCCCAACGCTTTTGCGTATGTAAAATGAAGACCTCTCCGATGGCTGAATGGAAAAGATTTGAAAGTTATAAGACTGAGGACCTTATACGGCTTTTCCAAAACCGTAAGACATCGGAAGCCGACCGTGACGATGCATTTTGTGCCTTAGTCTTACGATTTCGTGAAGACGTTCTCAAAAAGACTGAAATCATTGCGTCAGGCTTCAAACACTCTGCTACCGTTGCGGAAATTGTCACCGATAATACTTTTGAAGCCTATTTTAAAAAGGGACAGTTTAAGTTCGACAAAGCTGCGAAGGCATCCATTGATGACTCATTTAAAATTTATCTCTACGGGATCGCCCGCAACGAACTTGTCAACTATCACAGAAAGCAAAAGCGCATTAAGGAGGGTAAATTTTCGGATGGAAAAGAACAGATCATTACTGACCTGCCCCAAATTTCTGTGGCTACATTAGATAACGAAGGCCGAGTTAAGTTTGAGGTGATACAGAGTTTGCCTTACAGTCATCGCGTTATATATCTCACTTATTCAGCATACGAAAAACTTGGCTGCAACCTACCAAAAAAATTGCAGCAGGATCTTCGGGAACATCTTGGGGGCATTAAACAAGTAACAGTCCGTACTTATAAAAAGGAGGCCTGTGATCGAATAGACGAAGCATTGAAAATTCTTGCATTAACATCAAATGGTAAGTCATGAACGAAGAAAATGATGATACTTTTTTAAGTAGCATCGGCTACTCTTACCCGACCAATGCTCAAGAGCTTGAGTCGTTTAACAGAACGTTTGCAGGCTACAGTTTGAAGGCGGACGTCAATAAGATTGATCCCATTAAGATCTTGAGTCGGGCGAAGCAGGATCAACCAGCGACTCGAATCGACTTCCATAAACGAACTGTACTCGCTGCCGAAATTGTTTTTCAATTAAGGAATGAGTGGTCGCTAGGACATTTGAAGCTTCAAAAACTTCTCTACTTGTGTCAAAACGCATTGCAAATGCCGATACATGCGAAATTCTTAAAACAAGCATTAGGCCCTTATGATCCAACGTTAATGCGATCATTGGATAAGCAGTTTCAAGAAAACAAATGGTTTAGATTTGACAGCGCAGACTTTCCAAAGTACAAACAGCTCGATAAGGTTGGGGGCCATACCGAATGGTTTAATATTTATTATAAAGAACATATTGAAAAGATAAATTCGATTATCGCCACGTTTCGTACAATGAAGAGTGACGACATCGAACTGGTTGCTACACTTTTTGCATGCTGGAAAGATTGTCTCACTGCCAATGAAACTGTTACCG
>DASWTP010000224.1:0-10250 GCA_036402075.1 Chryseosolibacter sp.
ATTTATAGAAGGTTTTCTATCTAAGTTTATTTATTTTAACTATCGATTCTGGCTTCACCAGATCCAATCCGATCATTACCAGACAAGGTATCAGACAAAAATAACGATTGATTTTCCCGTTGCCATTGCGCTACTCGACCGTGTGAACTTTCTTCGAAAAAATGAAAGAGAGAATTAGGACATGAAAGCTAGAATAGGGACCTGGCCGAAACAACTGCAAAAAATATCATTACAACTGTGTGTTAAAACGGCTCAATGCCCGTTATCTGGAAACAATCGCCAGCCTATTGTAGTTGATTGCCCACTACTCTGCTGATGCCAATTTTTGCATCCACGTAAGTTGACGGTTTTACGATGTAATCGTTCGCTCCTAAATTAGAAAATGCCTTTTTATCGTCTGGCCGCGTGCTGGTCGTGTAGACAATCACCGGGATACTTCGGAAACGCCTGTCAGCCCTAAGTTTAGAAAGAAACGTTTGACCATCCATCACAGGCATATTAATATCGAGAAAGATGTAGTCCGGGAGAATTACTAACTCTTCGAGCATCTCCAGGGCTTCTTTGCCATTAGCAGCATGGAGATATTTTATTGCAGGATTTATATCGTGAAGTAATTCTTTGAAGATGATTAAGTCGTCTGAATCATCATCGACATACATTATTAAAGAAGCCATGACTATAGAACTACACACCTTTAACCAATAAATCCCGCTAGGGTTTCGGGGTTGCTCAAAAATGTTTATTGGTCTCACCTTCTGTGATGTTTCTTATATGGACCATGATTGGGATAGAGGTTCGATGGCATGATTCTTTTATTCTATCGTGGTTGCATCAAACTTGATCCGATTTGGGCGTGGCGCGTACCAGTCTCTAATGTGGGTCGTAGTAAATGATTTAGCCTAACCCTAAAGCTGTTGAATGAAATCCACAACGATTGATTTTCCAAAAGTAACGCTAAAATTTAATGTCAACAGCGATGCATATCTTATGCAATCTATTGAGACCGATAATGGAATAGTCTTTAATCCCCAAGATGCTGGCAAAATATTCGACAACGTAATCATGCTCCCTTCGACAAAAGCCTTAATGTTTAAGATAACGGGATCGCTTGATTCTCTCAAAAAAACCTATGAATGGAATTAAATTACGCTAATGGCATCGGGCAAATGAGCGAATCAGAGCAGCGGTTTGAAAGTTTGATCCGACAGGCTTCAGTGGGTATCATCGTTCTAACGGGTGAGGAGATGCGGGTAGAGGTTGTGAACGATATGTACGGCCAGCTTATTGGCCGCACACCAGAAGAAATTCAGGGTAAAGAGCTGTTCAGTATCATTCCCGAGGCTGAAGAACATTTCCGGCCAATTATAGACGGTGTCCGCCTTTCGGGAAAACCGCTATATCTGCATGACCATCCTTATACAGTGCTCGACAAAAATGGCACCGAAAAATGCAGATACCTTAACCTCGTGTGTCAGCCTTATTCCGGAACTAACGGATATACAAGCGGAGTAATGGTTTTGTGCCACGATGTGACCGAACAGGTGGAATCGAAAAAAAGAACTCAGGAGGCAGAAGCAAAGCTGCGTGTGGCGATCGAATCCGGTGATCTTGGCACTTACGAACTCGATATGCATACCGGAAAGTTGACACTCTCTAATCGCTTTAAGGAGATATGGGGCGTTCAAGATGATCTCTCGCGAGAGTTTCTTGCAAGCAAAGTACATCCCGATGATCAATCCGCGCGCGAACAGGCGCACCTGCGTTCACTTGTAACCGGCCAGTTGTTTTATGAAGCCCGGATTAAATCCGGTGACCAGAAATACAAATGGGTGCGCATTAACGGGCGTGTGTTGTTTGACACGAATGGTAAACCCATAACTCTGGTCGGAGTTGTGCAGGACATCAGCAATCAAAAAGACTACACTGAGCAGCTCGACAAACTAGTACAAGAAAGAACAGAAGAACTGCAGACGTTAAATGAAGAGCTTGCAGCAACTAATGAAGAATTAAGTGAGGCTAACGAGCGACTGCTGACTGCAAATAGAGAGCTTGAGCAGTTTGCCTATGTCGCGTCACACGATTTACAGGAACCGCTCAGAAAATTACAGACTTTTTCTCACCTCCTTAGAGATCGTTTCTCAACGCAATTAAATGAGCGTGCAGGGTTATATGTTGAAAAAATAACATCGTCAGCCGCAAGAATGTCGAACCTGATTAAAGATCTTCTTGACTACTCCCGACTTGCCCACAACAAGCCTTTGTTTCAACCCATCGACTTGAATGTGATCATCTCGAACGTTCTAAGCGATTATGAGCTCCTCATCGGGCAAAAAAAGGCGACCATTGAAGTGGACGAGCTTCCGATTGTGCAAGCGATTCCCATTCAAATGAACCAATTGTTCCATAACCTGATAGGAAACAGCCTGAAGTTTGTGCGGAAGGGCACAGTCCCGGTAATAGCAATCAAGTGTGAGGAAGCGAACCAAGAGGAAGTTAAAAACTTCGTGAGGCTCAAGAAGGACAAGGTATATTTCAAATTTACCGTCTCGGATAACGGAATTGGCTTCAGCCAGCAATACGCAGATCAAATATTTTCCATTTTTCAGCAGTTGAATGACAAATCGAAGTTTGGCGGATATGGCATCGGCCTTTCGCTTTGCAAGCGCATCGTTGAAAACCACAGCGGTGTGATTTATGCCAATGGCGTTGAAAACGAAAGTGCCACTTTTACATTTTTTCTACCGGTTAAACATCACTAAAAAATCAATGTTTATGATAACGCTCGAAAAACCAGCAAACGAAGCAGAACGATTACAATCACTTCGTAAGTATCAAATCCTTGATACTCCTCCCGATGGCAACTTTGATCGCATTACCGCATTAGCTTCCTTCATTTTTAAGGTGCCAATCGCTATCATTAGCATGGTTGATACGGATCGGATCTGGTTCAAGTCTCACTACGGGCTGAACGTTAAGCAGATAGGACGCGACCCAGGATTGTGCGCGTCAGCGATCCTTTCCAAAGAGCTATACGTGATAGAAAATGCGAAGGAAGATCCGCGAAGTCTTGCGAATCCACTCGTTGCCGGGGAGTTCGGTCTAAGATTTTATGCGGCAACACCATTGCAAACCGAAGAAAATCATAACCTCGGGACTCTTTGTATCATCGACAAACACCCAAGAACGTTCACTGCGGACGAACGCGATATTCTAAAGATGCTGGGTGATATTGTGATGGATGAAATGAATATGCGTCTCTCGGTGCGTGAAACCGCTATGAATATACGTGACATGGCAGCTGACATCACGGAGAACCTCAAGTCAGCCGTAACGAATATAGAGCAAGGCACCGAGTCAGATGTGGTATCATATCTGAAGGCTACCGGATTTTACATGCAGAATATTCAGAACCAACTTAATCATGTATAGTGGTAATGAACCATCAAACTAGCTGTGGCGGGTATCTGGGCGGATATCCTGCCGCAGTTACATGTCTCGATGTCTTAGCGGGGTCGCTGCTTCAGGCCCCACATCGCAGAGGCGCGAGGGTCGTTGAGACATCGGGGTCTTTGAGGCGAGGATGTGCAGACATTGATGCAGCAAACAATCAAACCCCAGGTAGCAATAATGAGTGATAAGTAGAGGCCGCACTTAGCAGTCGCGCTCTCTCAAATCAACCGTCATTCCGCGCTTGCTCCGTATTCATGAAACGCGGGCGGCTCAAGCGCGCTAAGGATTGCATGGACGGTTCAGACACGCGCGGGATCACCGATTTTAATTGGGTTGTGCAGGGCTTTACGTTCTATAAAACGTGGAAGTCGCCTTACGGACTTCTTCTGCACTTCACCTCCTCCTCCCGGTTTCGCATCGCTCCTCGGGATCTTCAACCAGCCCTTCTCCTGAGTGAGGGGCCAGAGTAACAAGAGACAAACCATGAGACCCAATCCAATCATTAGCCCACCGGGAGTCACAATGACAATTGGAAAACCGTTAGCAAATACTAGCTTAGTGTGAGCACAACCAACATGAAACGCATTTTACTTTCCATTATCATGACAATTTCAGCCGCCTGTTGCTTCGGACAGTATACAGGTCACGCTACAATCAGTAAAAAGGTCAAGCAAAGAACATTGGTGGATGAAAGTAAAATTAGGTTTGAATTAGACTCGAGTCAGGTGACTATTACTGCGTTTTCTGAGAATGGAAAACTTTTGTGGAAATCGGATCCCTGGCTCGACAATAAGTTACCCAACTATCGGGTTGAAAGGCCCTACATCGTTTACTTTGCGCTGGGCAAAAATGAAAATACGAATGAAGAAGTTATACGGATTACTTACAATAACACACAATTTGGGACAATTGACAGACGGACAGGAAAGTTTACATTCCATGGACAAGATTGATGATGGAATGGTTTTCAAATCCCGTTCTAAATTACGCGGGGTCTTCGGACGCGCAGGATGCGTGTCGTTGATAATCTGCCAGTAAAATCCCTGGCGGGTATAATTGTTGTCGTCTAAGAATTAAGCAACTCCTTCGGATTAACTTTCAATATTTTGGCAATCTGGAAGAAAGTTTCAAAGGAAGGTTGTCGGGTATTGTGAATGTACCGTGTGACGGTTTTGAAATCCATGTCCAGTTGTTCGGCTAACCATGTTTGAGTCTTACCCCTTTCCTCGAGTACTTCCTTGATTCGATTATATGCTAGTTTAGCAACCTTGGTTTTCTGTCATGTCAAGCATCGTCTCCCGTCTCGGGGACGATGTGCCAGGTGACATTTTTTTTATCTATGCCCAAGTTGGGGATATGGATGTAGTTTATTTGTTGTGATCTTGCATACATGCGCCACACCATGACACTTCCATTTGTTAGATTACCGAAATCAATCGACCTCACCCTTTATTTGATCCGCGAAGACCTGAAAAGTCAGAAGCTCTTCAGCATAATCGATCAACTCAACATGGGAGACTGTCCCTACCAACCACATCTTGCAAAACCCATTCTCTCCCAACTGAACCTTGACGATGGGTCAGACGAGATCTTCCAATTCTACTACCGATTAATCGAAAAACACGCGCGCAAGCTTCACGGTGATCAGAAGTCATTGATGAAACAGACCATGAAGGTTTACCTGGCCCTGATGGGTGAGAAGGAGAGGAGGAAGGGAAAGGTGTCTTAATGTTTGCAGAAATCAGCCCTCGAATGGTCGATGAGGGTCTGAAGAATTGATTTCGCATTTGCATGTTACGGCATTGAATAAAGAGCAAACTTGCCATTATAAAAAAAGAGCACAACTCACAATTGTGCTCTATTAGACTTAGACGACTCTGTGAATCTTAGCGCTTGATCAAACGAATTACCTTTGACTGGCGTTGCGTCTTTAGTTTCACGAAGTAAAGCCCGGCTGGCTCAGTACTTAGGTCAAGGTACCATCTGGCAGGATCCTCAATCTGAATCACTCGTGCTCTGATTGATTCGCCCATCGAATTGACAAGCTCCACCGTAACCGCTTCAGAAGTTGGACGTTCAATCCACGTGCCGTCATGCGCGGGGTTGGGGTAAATACCGAGCATCGGCTCATTTGATGCGTGACGTTTTTCAGGGTCTGGCTCTGTTGTCCTGAGACGGGATGAAGAGGCTACCTGGTTTTCAAGGCACCGGTTGCCAGCGCACGGATTATCGGCTTTGGCCGATAAATACGAACCTGCACTCGCTGTAAACCCCTCATTGAAAACAATTTTGTTCTTGGCAATCATGTCCACATGCGCAGCAGAAGATAGCGTTACTGTGCCTGAAATTTGAAGATCGTGAGCTGCATAATACTCAGCATGCTTGCTCAATGTTTTGTTAGAAATATAAGTATCGTATGGTATGATCTTCAACGCTTTTACGGCATCGGGCGTTTGCCACCTTTGCTGCCACATTATGTAGAACCAATTCTTATCGGCCGTGTACTTTTCTTCTTCCTCAATAGTTGGGATCCATGCCAACTCGCCTGACGCGTCAACAATTTCGTACATTTGAAAAGGTTCGCTGAAATCCCAGGCCGGATTTTTTGTTGCAATCGATATCGAATTACTATACGTAGTCCAGCCGCTCCTTCCGTTAGAATCTCTATTATTATTTTGAAGAACTACGAACATCTGGTCATAATTATCAATTCTTAATTTACCGTCCTGGGCGAAGGGGAATTCAACGGTGCCCGGCACATCTTCTAGGTCCCTTGCGCCTGACACCGGGTCAAAAAGAACATGCTGCATCTTCTCTACGGAAAAGTTTGAAGAGTTCGAAAAGTCATCCGATGCGAAAACGAGAAAGTGGATATCACCATTCTGATCAAATGCGATGTTACTATAGCCCTTCTCATCAAGAGACGTATTGTTTATATATGGTCGGTTGCTGGATCGAACAAAGGAATTTCCATGGTTGCCGGATTTGAAGTGATAATAGTTCAAATGGCCAAAGTGGTCCGGTGTTGTGTGAAAGCTCATCTGATCTGGAGCAAGAATGTGGATCACGTCATTTTTATCAATGTTCATCAATACATCATATCTGCATTGGTAAGTCGGGCTGTACACATTAACAGGGTCTGTACTGCTGACGACTGGATAGCTCCAGCCAGACCCTGAGTTTTTTAGATAACCAATTTGTTTTGCGTTGTTATCATCGATGTTGTCGCTGTCGGTATCGGTATACTGCGCATCAAGACTGCCAGCCAAGTGAATCTCATTTCCTTTTGCTTTAATAACTGGATATGTCCAGCGATCGCTCGTGCGCGAATCGGTCACCCTTATTGATTGCGAAATTGGATCGCCTTCCACAAACGCCAGATTACCAGCTTGGTTTGGATCAGTCACTGGCACATTTGATTTCATGTGCCTGAGTCCGCTGTAGTGGAATCCATAAACAATGTGCAGCTTTCCGGATGCGTCTAGCGTCAGGCTCGCACCGCCATGAGGTTCAGGAAAATCGCTGCCATCAAGATACTCTTCCCACGTTTGCCCCAATATGAATGTGCGTGGGGAACTGCTGACTGGGCCTGCTCCGTTATTTTCATATTCATCAATGCAGACATCAAATTTCTTTGCCCCGTTTGTGTGATAATCGGTCCGGTTTTTCAGATAGGTGAAGTAGGTATAAATCTTATTTCCCCGGGCTACGGAAAGAATCTTATTTTGCATCGAGTATGCAGTTGCTCGGGCGGACCCATTTGTCGTCAACGTGATCTGTCCAATCGCCACTTCAAGTGATCCTAGCCAGGCAAGAATTAACAAAGTATATGTTTTCATGTTCAGGCCGTTAATTTTGTCCATGCTGATTGTCCTCAAGCTTGTCAAGTCGATTTTTTAGGGTATCATTCTCACGCATTAGCTCTCTCAGTTTTTTATCTTGCTCAATTAGCAACAGGGTAAGCTGCTCAATTTTCTCCAGAAGGACAGCATCCATTTTACCAAGGTTGATGCCAGAGACTGACACTTCGCTGGAACTTGGCACGCCAGGAAGATGTTTGTTTGTCCTTATGAAGTCCTCTATTTCCTGAAGAGTAGGCATCGCATAATTAGATTCGAATACGTAGTCAGGCCACGATGTCTGTGCTTGCACAGTAATCTGCTGCGCAAAGACCCCATTATCATTAATCCGCATTCGTTCATAGGTTGTCGTATTTAAGATTGTAGTCGATGACGTTGATGTCTTCGTATAAAAATGAATCCCGTTGTTGTGTTTCATTGTTATTGCGTTCGCACCATCCGGAGTAATCACAGTTTTCACGTCAGAGGTGCTTTCTTCGGCCTTAGCATTATTTCCTAAAACAGTTTCAGCATGTTGGTAGGTCAATCCCAAATAGGCACGTTCACCAACCTTCAAATTCAGACCTCGCTGGGTGGAGGTTCCAAATGTAAATTCAGATTGAGCATTTCCAGTTAACGCAGAAAGGATTAATGCCAGGGAAAGAATCTTTTTCATAGTGTATTGTTAAATTAAAGTCGACAAAAATAAAGAATTTGAAGCACAAGTCTCGCGCTTAGCCTTTCGTAAAGTCCTTTTGATCAACGCTGCTGCATTAAAGTTTACTGCTCATTTAAATTCAGCATTTTAATAGTTGCATTTCATAGTTATTTCCATTTCATAGTTATTTCTGAATGCCCGGAATGGCGGGTATCTGGTAAGGTGTTGGTTAGATGATGAGTGCACATCAATGTCAAATTTAAAAATCAGCTGGCAACTCATCCATGTTTGGATTAACATCTTTTAATCAACTCGATCTTCCAAAGTCTTGTTTGGTTCTTGAGGTAGCTTTCGCGCGCGATGGCAATAGTGATCAATTCAAAGCATTCGAAGTAGACAAGTTTGTAAATGTTGTATCGAGCGGTGTAGGAGTTTTTATTTCGTTTTTGTTGGTGTTCTCGGACTTTTGTTCGCAGGTCGTTAGTCACCCCAGCCTAAAAGTCCGTATTGTTTTTGTTCGCAACAATGTAAACGCATGCTGCATACATAGATCGCGATATTCTGGGCGAATGTGTTTATGTCCTTGTCTACGTGCAAACTTATAGTTCTGTATGAACATCAATTGGAGTGGTAACGATGTAAATCGCATGATATATTGTTCGCCCTAAATGCGCATCCACCAAAATCGGACTTTAATCGGTTTTGCAGGCAGAGCGTTTTGAATTTGGACCGACCACAATCGATCCGTCATTCCGCGCTTGCTGCGTGATCAATGAAAAACGACCCGTTCACGAGCGGAACCCCCTTGCCATGATCGCTCACTATGAAAAGCTCTTCGCAGACGCACGCACTCCAATAGATCCGCATCGAATTGCGCGTTTCACCTCATCCCCGGCCCTTCTTTTCGGGGGAGAAGGGTGACTGCCTTTGCGAGTTTTTCCTGCTATCGAAGCGCGCCTTGATTAACAGTTGAGTTGAGCGTTGATCGATAGTCATCCCTCTCCGTGGGGAGAGGGACCGAGCCTGCCTGCCGTTGCCTTGGTAACGCGGGGCGGTAGGCAGGGGTGAGGTGATTCCCGCGCGTGCCGGATAAACTTTTACTCGCATTAGGTATTGCCCTGTATGGGAGAGTTTGTTATTTTAGTTATCGATTCCTTGCCCCACCAGATCCAATCCGATCATTAGCCCACTAGGAGTCTTGATGCAATTGTAAAGAATGCTAGCAAGTTGTAAAACAGCCTGATCACCGTGAGATGCGTTTCCTTTCCGCCATCAATGCCATATAGAATTTCATAGAATATTTCATAACCGAGTCTCTATCCGGCTCTACCTTACTGGTGTATTTATCAACAAGCTTAAAGTAGAACTCCCCCAACTCATCCGTGCATTCTTCAAAACCGCAGTAGGAAAGTATGGCACCGCAAAAATCGTGTTGATAATAACAATCCTCTAAGCCAGCCTGGGCGAGCACTTTGAAAAATTTGCTACTCTTCAGTTCCGCGGAAATAAGGAATAAAACCAGTTCTGTTTTTGACGTGAGCCGTACGAGGCGAATTCTTTTTGAAGGCATGTTGGCAATGGTTAGGTACTGCAAATGTATATATACTTGATATATGTATCAGTTAAAGCGACTATATATTGCTTTACTGTATCAGTTATTTTTGGTACATGGCAAAGAAACTACACCGGATTAAGGAGGTCCTGAAAGAGAAGGGTAGAAGTGGATACTGGCTGGCGAAGGAAACGGAGATCAGCTACAATTCGATAAATGGCTATGTGAATAACAGGATCGAACCTTCTCTTACGAATTTGTTCAGGATTGCAGAGGCGCTAAAGGTGAGCCCAAAGGAGTTAATTAATGGGTGACCCAAATGGTTTTTTAAAATAGCTTTGAGAGAGCGACTGTGTTGAAAAAGATAATTTACAACCTCACCTTGGCTGCCTTGACTTCATTCATCTGGTGGCAACTTTACAGTGCTCAGTTTCTGCAATACGACTTAAATTTCGGACAACTGATTTCAGTTTTTTTGATTTCCATCGTGTTTACCATAGTTGGAATTGTTCTCTTAGTAAAGAAAGTCCAAATTGTTAGGGCGAATCTGGTTCTCAGTATTGCCTTCTTAATCGTCAATTCACCCGTGACAATCTTCCTCGTAGTGATGCATTATCATACAATTTTTGGCGTTCAATTGGATGCTGGATGATTCCAATGTGAAAGATGGTAGGGCGAAGGTATTCCAATTTTTAATGTCCTGGCGGGGTCTCTGCTTCAGAATCCAGCTTGGATCGGGAGTTATTCCTCT